>RDXP01000204.1 GCA_004292865.1 Sphingobacteriales bacterium | reverse complement strand
GCAATTGATACTAAAGTCGGAGGCAATTGAAACTAAAGTCGGAGGCAATTGATACTAAAGTCGGGGCAATTGATACTAAAGTCGGAGGCAATTGATACTAAAATCGGAGGCAATTGATACTAAAGTCGGAAGCAATTGATACTAAAGTCGGGGAAATTGATATAATCTTCACAAAATCAAGGTCAATTAGTTTATAAAATATATTTTAACTAGCTATTCCCACTTCCCACTAACAACTTCCCACTAACAACTTCCCACTAACAACTAACCACTAACCACTAACCACTAACCACTAACAACTAACAACTAACAACTAACAACTAACACCATGTCCCAATCCGGTAATTTTGTTGATTATGTAAAAATTTGTTGCCGTTCGGGTAACGGTGGCGCTGGTTCGGCCTATTTACACCGTGATAAAAAAACCAGTATGGGTGGCCCCGCAGGTGGCGATGGAGCCCGTGGTGGGCACATTATTGTAAAAGGTAATGCGCAATTATGGACTTTATTACACCTTAAATTTCGTAAACATATTACAGCAGGTAATGGCGGAGCGGGTGGTGCTACCATGAAATCGGGTAAAATGGGCGACGACCAAATATTAGAAGTTCCCCTAGGTACCATTTTAAAAAATGCCGAAACGGGTGAAACAGTTTTTGAAATTACCCACGATGGCGAAGAAAAAATATTGGTGGACGGTGGCCGAGGTGGCTTAGGCAACTGGCATTTTAAATCGGCCACCAACCAAACACCCCGCTATGCCCAACCTGGTGAACCCGGTAAAGAAGAGTGGAAAATTTTAGAACTTAAAGTGCTGGCCGATGTAGGTTTGGTAGGTTTCCCCAATGCTGGAAAATCAACCCTTTTATCGGTAATTACTGCCGCCAAGCCCGAAATAGGCGATTATCCTTTTACCACCATTGTACCTAACTTAGGCATCGTAGCTTACCGAGGCAATAAATCGTTTGTAATGGCCGATATACCCGGCATTATCGAAGGTGCATCAAAGGGTAAAGGATTAGGTTTTAGATTTTTAAGGCATATAGAACGCAATGCCGTTTTACTGTTTATGATACCTGCCGATACCAATAGAACGGTTAAAGAAGAATACCGTATTTTATTAAACGAACTTGAGGTTTACAACCCCGAATTAGCACAAAAACCTAAAGTGCTTGCCATTACCAAGGCCGACTTGCTAGACGCCGAACTCCAAAAAGAAATCCAAAAAGAATTGCCAGTGGGCTTGCCATCCATATTTATATCATCAGTAATGCAAAAAGGAATGCAAGAGTTAAAAGATTTATTGTGGAAGGAGATTGTGTAGAAAAAGGCGTTGTTTTCAACTCGAAATGAGATTTTTTTCACTTAAAATGAACTTGTCGATTTGTATCTTTAATTATCTGGTTATTTTTATGACATTAAATTTTAAAGGATTTTAAGTTTTAAACAATAAGCACTATATTGGTGTAAATTTAAAAAATATGGAGCAATTAATAGTAAATATTAGCGATACTGCGGTAAGTAAAAGTGTAAAAGCATTTTTAAAAACTCAAAAAGGTGTGCAATTTAACGCTGTTTTTAAAGAAGATTACCTTACCGAAGATGAACGCCATCAACAAATTATGGCTGCTAGCGACGCAGCACATGCTGGCGAAAAAGGGGTAGATTGGGAAGACTTTAAACGTATGATTAAGGAATTACATCTATAAATTAAGTATGAATTATTTTATTTCTACAAAAGTTGTTAAACAATTATAAGAAATATATAGCTACAATTTTTATAATTATAACAAGCAAAGAGCTGAAAAAATATTGAATAGCATAGATGCTATGTTTGAGAAAACCGCTCAAAACCCCAATTATTACCCTAAATATTTAAAAAATACAAACCCAAAACGCAATATACGCAAGGCTGTAATTTATAAAACTTATCTGCTGGTATTCGAGGTTTATAAAAATTATATCCAGATTTTATCTGTTTATCATGGGGCTATGGATAAATAGGTTTTTTGACCTAAATTCAATTCTATGATTAAAATTTAAGTTGAATGGCTTTATGTAAAATTTCACAACGTTATATTAAGAAAACCTATAAGGTTTTACGAAAATTATTTAATTAAAAAACTACCCGCCAAACTCCATCAAATACGCTTTTAAAAACTCGTTTAATTCGCCGTCTAATACTGCTTGTGCATTAGAGGTTTCGTAATTGGTGCGTAAATCTTTTACCAGTTTATAGGGGTGTAAAACGTAATTTCGTATTTGCGAACCCCACTCAATTTTCTTTTTATTGCCTTCAACTGTAGCCGATGCTTCCATTCGTTTACGAATTTCTATTTCGTATAATTGTGATTTTAAAAGCCTTATAGCGTTTTCTTTATTTTGTAATTGCGACCGTGATTCTTGATTTTTTATTATGATGCCGCTTGGTTTATGGTACAGGCGTACGGCGGTTTCAACCTTGTTTACATTTTGGCCACCAGCACCACCCGACCTAAAAGTTTCGAATTCGATTTCCGATGGGTTTACCTCAATTTCAATCGTATCATCAACTAATGGATAAACATATACCGATGCAAACGAAGTGTGTCGTTTGGCATTGGCATCAAACGGTGAAATACGTACCAAGCGGTGTACGCCGTTTTCGCCTTTAAGGTAACCGTAGGCAAAAGCACCTTCAAACTGTATCGTAACCGTTTTTATACCCGCTACATCACCCTCCTGCGCATCTTGCTCGGTAACTTTACAGCCGTTTTTTTCGCCCCACATCATGTACATACGCATTAGCATTGCCGCCCAATCGCAACTTTCGGTACCTCCCGCCCCAGCGGTAATTTGCAATACGGCATTCAGTTGGTCTTCCTCCGCCGAAAGCATATTTTTAAATTCCAGTTCTTCTAAAATTTTTAGGGCATCGGCGTAAGCCATATCAACCTCTTGTTCCGAGGCGTCGCCAGACTGAAAAAACTCTAATATAATACCCGTATCATCAATTGCCGAAACCGCTTTTTGGTAGCCATCAGTCCATATTTTTTTATTATTAATGGCATGTAGCACCTTTTCGGCTTCTTTGGGCTTATCCCAAAAACCAGGTTGTAGGGTTAAATCTTGTTCGCGGTGTAGTTGTTCTATTTTGGTATCGAGGTCAAAGATGCCTCCTCAGAGAAGTTACCCTATCTCTTAAATCCTGCAAGTTTTCTTTTGTCATAAGGGTACAAATGTAGTATTACAAATGGTAAAACTGGTTTCAAATTTGTAAAAATATAGCATAAATTATTTAAGTTTTTTTGTAAAAACCTAGGCTAGCTTTTATAAAATCAGCTAGCCCCGCCACCTGCCTAGCTGCGGTAAGCAGGCAAGTCCGCTTACCCGTCTGCTGGCCGGTAGTACTGCACAAGGCCTTAGGCACAAGGCCAGCCTGCCTGCTTACCGCAGGTAGGCAGGTATCCGCTGCTGTCGGGTTTATTAACTCTGTTTTGTACTTTTTAATGCGGGCTTACATTACCGTATTTTTTAGTACATAGCCTAGTTATGAAACTTATAATCTAACCACTATCAACTACCCACTAACATATTAAAGGATCTTTTTCTTTTTTAAAGTGGTTATACACCAGTTTATCCAATAACGAAGGAAAAAACTTTTGCATAAAAACGGTAAGTTTGCCTTGGCCTGTCATAATTAATTGGCGTTTATGGTTTTGTATTCCATCAATAATTATCGAAGCAACTTGTGTGGCAGGCATCATTTTGTTTTCTTCCATACTGGTTTCGCCCTGCGATTGTGCTTGGCTATTAAGGGCTACATTGCGGATATTTGAAGCCGTAAAACCTGGGCAGGCAAGCATTACGTTTAAGCCTGTTTTTAGGTTTTCTATCCGTAACGATTCTAAAAAACCATTGATAGCAAATTTTGATGCCGAATAACCAGTACGGCCAGGCAAGCCTTTAAAACCAGCAATGGACGATACCGCAACCAAAGTCCCTTTGCTATGTAATAAATGCGGCAAGGCATATTTGGTACAATACACAGTTCCCCAAAAATTAATATCCATTACTTTACGTAGCACATCTAAATCTAAACTCGCAAACAAAGCCCGCATACTTATACCTGCATTGTTTATCAACACATCTATCTTACCAAAAGTATAGATGCTTTGTTTTATAAGCTGCTCGCAATCGGCTTCGGTGGCTACATCGGTTTGTACGGCTAAGGCTTTTATACCATACTGGGATTGTAGGCTATCGGCAATTTCGCATATTTTAACGTATTGGCGGGCAGCCAAAACTAAATTTGCACCTCGCTTGGCACATTCGTGGGCGCAGGCTAGGCCTATGCCACTACTAGCGCCTGTTATGATAATGAGTTTGTTTTTTAAGTTCATTTTTAAATATGTTGTTGTTTTTAACCGGGTTACATTGACAACGGTTGAAAACCTTATAGAAGGTACACTATAACGGTTGAAAATCTACCGTTAAGGTCTGAAAAAAGACCGTTGGCAAGGCGAAACTTCGACAACGGTCGAAAGCCTTGTGGATGGTAAAGACTAAGTAAATATTGTATGGTTATTTTTTAAGCATTGGTTATTGCACAAATATTAAGTAAAACTCAACTTTAACCCTTTTGCTTAGCACCCAAAACTTCGGTAAAATTGGAGTTTTTAAGCATATCATTTGCTTTTGCGAGTTTCTCTGGGAAAAGCACAATTTTATCATACTTATTTAACGTTGGGTCAATTTTTACCGCTGGTACTTTTGTTTCGTTTAATTCTAAGATTGATTTCATAATTCAAATTTAGTATTTTTTCTATGAACGGCAAATGCTTGATAATCTTTACCAAACATATAATTTTCCCACTCATTTTTATATTCTCCCATTATTTCAAAATCGTTAACAACAATCTCATAATATTTGTTTATTCCCATTCTATACAGTCGTGTTCTTGATGCGGTACTTCCTGTTGCATAAATCCTATCGGGATAACGATTGGCGAAAGCATAAATTGCAGATACAACCGTAGCAAGTACTTTTTCCGAATCACCATTATCTGTTACTACCTTATCATCAATTTTACCTGTTTTTAAGTCTTTGTCGCCAAAAGCTAGGTTGTAAAGGTTATCAAGGTTCATTTGTTGAAATTGAATTATTTTCAAAATTTGCCCATTTCTACCTTCGCTTAAAAACTCAAAAGTTGTTAAATTATTTCCTGCTTTTATTTCGTATCGGTCAAGCGTCATTGCCTAAGTTTTTAATTCAGTTATATGCCATTTTTAAATCTACACCTCAAATAACTCAAAAAATCCCCTTTCAAAAATCAAAAATATTCTTATCCGATGATTATGGAATATTATGCATTAACCGTTGCCAAGGTCTGAAAAAGACCGTTGGCAAGGTTACCTCGACAACGGTTGAAAACCTTGTCGAAGGTGATAGTTATCAATCAAAAATCCTACCCAACTCCCTTTCCATTTGTTGCTGTATTTTTAACGCTTCGTTTCTGGCTGCGTTGGCAAAATTTTCATCCGCCCCAGCGTAAATAATACCACGCGATGAGTTTACAATTAAGCCACAATCGGCGTTAAGCCCATATTTACATACATCGGCTAGGCTACCGCCTTGCTCGCCCACGCCAGGTACAAGTAAAAAATGATGTGGTGCAATTTTTCTAATAGCTTCAAATGCCTGGCCTCGGGTGGCGCCTACTACGTACATAAGCTGTTCGGCAGTAGCCCATTGGTTGGCTTGTGTAATTACTTGTTGGTACAAAAAGCCGTCTTCGTTTTTTATCAATTGAAAGTTTTTACCACTTTCGTTGGATGTAAGGGCTAATAAAATCGTCCATTTATTGGCGAAAGCTAAAAAAGGTTTTACACTATCGGCACCCATATAAGGGGCCACGGTTACGGCATCAAAACTCATTCCCGATGCTTGCTTGTCAAAAAAAGCTTGGGCGTACATTGTGGCGGTGTTGCCTATATCGCCTCGTTTGGCATCGGCAATGGTAAAAATATTTTTAGGGATGTAATTTAAAGTGTCAATCATTGTTTGCCAGCCTTTTATCCCACGGCATTCGTAAAAAGCGGTATTGATTTTGTAGGCAATGCATAAATCGTGTGTGGCATCTATTATTTGTTTATTAAATGCCAGTACAGGGTTAGGCTGGTTTAATAAATGCGTGGGTATTTTATTAATGTCGGTATCGAGGCCTACACATAAAAAAGTTTTTTTTAACCGTATTTGGTCAATAAGTTGTTGTCTATTCATTTAATTGAAAGTGTTGAACAAACAAAGTTGGTAAAATTTAGGAATTTTTATTGCGAAATATTTATTAAAAATTTTGATGCTAATAATAATTTGTATAAAATTGCAACATAATCTTAAATCATCTTCGATTATCGCTTAAAGTTTTCTAAAAAATTTCTCAGAAAAAAAGTCAAGATTAAGCTTACCGAGCGAAAGGTGAATGATAAATAAAATTCCTTGAACATAATTCATAATTAATGTCTGATAAAATAGAATTGAACGATAAGCTCGTTTCCGAGCTTCGGGATATTGCAAAAAGTTTTGGTATAGAAAACGCCGACGAATTGCGTAAAGCTGATTTAGTTGCTAAAATTACCGAACAACAAGCACTTATAGCAGCTGCAAAAGATAGTTTGCTAAGTGCTTCGGCAGAAGCTAATGATATAGCTGTTGATGCAAAACCCAAAAAAAGAACCCGAACTATTAAAGCCGAATTGGTAGAAAAAAAACGCTCGGATGTACCGCTAGATGATATAAAATTGTTTGATTTACCAGATGATGCTCCCTTGATTGACGAAGCTAATATTATACCTTTAGCTGTAAATAATAGCACAGAGCCAATTGGCATAACCATCGAAAAACAGGATATTAAACCTATTGTGCCCGATAAAAATAATACTGGCAACGGGCGTATAAATCGAAATAACGATACCACCTTTGATTTTGATAATGTAATAGTTAACGAAGGTGTGTTAGAAATTATGCCCGATGGTTATGGTTTTTTACGTTCGTCGGATTATAATTACTTGTCATCGCCTGATGATATTTATGTATCGCAATCGCAAATAAAATTATTTGGGTTAAAAACAGGCGATACGGTACGAGGCAGCATTAGGCCACCTAAAGAAGGCGAAAAATATTTTCCTTTGGTTAGGGTCGAATCTATCAACGGCCGCATACCTGCCGAAGTGCGTGACCGTGTTCCGTTTGATTATTTAACGCCCTTATTCCCTACCGAGCGGCTAAATTTGTTTACCAAATCGTCCGATTACTCGACCCGAATAATGGATTTATTTACCCCGATAGGTAAAGGCCAACGTGGTTTAATAGTGGCGCAACCTAAAACAGGTAAAACAAATTTACTAAAAGAGGTGGCCAACGCTATTGCGGCCAACCACCCCGAAGTGTATTTAATTATTTTATTGATTGATGAACGCCCCGAGGAGGTAACCGATATGTCGAGAAACGTAAGGGCCGAAGTGGTAGCATCAACCTTTGATGAACCTGCGGATAGACACGTAAAAATCGCAAATATTGTATTGGAAAAAGCCAAGCGAATGGTAGAGTGTGGCCACGATGTAGTGATACTTTTAGATTCGATAACCCGCTTAGCCAGAGCGTATAACACTGTTGCGCCAGCATCGGGTAAAATATTATCGGGCGGTGTAGATGCCAATGCACTGCACAAGCCTAAGCGTTTTTTTGGTGCTGCCCGAAATATCGAAGATGGAGGTTCGCTTACCATATTGGCTACTGCCCTTACCGATACAGGCTCGAAAATGGATGAGGTAATTTTTGAAGAATTTAAAGGTACAGGTAATATGGAATTACAATTAGACCGTAAATTATCGAACAAACGTATTTTCCCAGCTATTGATTTAACAGCAAGTAGCACCCGCAGAGATGATTTATTATTAGATAAAGATACCCTGCAACGTGTATGGATTTTAAGAAACCACCTTGCCGATATGAACCCACAAGAAGCCATGGAATTTTTACAAAACCAAATGAAAGGTACCCGTAGCAACGATGAGTTTTTAGTATCAATGAACGGGTAGCGGGGATTGTGGTTGCCCAAATATTAAAACCAAATGATAAAAAAACATATACCTAATGCCATAACCTGTGCCAACTTATTTACAGGTTGCGTGGGCGTAGTGTATGCTTTTAAAGGCGACCTTAAATCGGTTGCTTTTTTTGTTTTAGCCTGTGGGGTTTTTGATTTTTTTGATGGCTTTGCTGCTAGGTTATTAAACGTAAAATCGGATATTGGTAAAGAGTTGGATTCATTGGCCGATGTGATAAGTTTTGGTTTGTTGCCAGGTGTTTTATTTTATCAATTACTTTTACAAAACCCTAATACGCCTTTTTGGCTGCCCTATTGCGGGTTTTTAATACCAGTTTTTTCGGCTATAAGGCTAGCCAAGTTTAATATTGATAGCCAGCAAAGCGAAAATTTTATTGGTTTAAATACCCCTATGAATACTTTTTTTGTAATATCATTACCTTACCTAATTACTGATTTTGAATTTATAGGCAAGCCTTATTTTTTATTGGTTTTAATACTTGTTTTAAGCTATTTGCTGGTAAGCAATATCAAATTATTTTCCTTAAAACTAAATAGTACCGCCTGGAAAGCCAATAAGTATAAATACATTTTTTTAATTTGTTCGGCAGTTTCCTTATCATTTCTTATGTTTGCGGCAGTACCCATTATATTAATTTTATACTTCGTTTTTTCACAACTACATTTTAAATACCAACAATGAAATTTTTAGCAGAAATAGATGTAATGCCTCTTAAAGAAATACTAGACCCGCAGGGCAAAGCCGTTACCAGCAGTATGAAAAACTTAGGCTTACCCGAAATACAAAATGTACGCATAGGCCGCCATATTAGTTTAGAAATTGATGCCGAAAACGAAACCATTGCCGCCCAAAAGGTAGAAACAGCTTGTAAAAACTTATTGGCCAATATGATTATGGAAAACTTTGTGTTTGAGTTGAAAGCGGTTTTGTAATTCAAAAGTTAAAATTCAAAATTTAAAACTTGTGTAAGGGAATTTAGATCTAAATTCCCTTTCTGTTTCCTTCCTTTCTCGGTCTTCTTCCCCTCTCGGTCTCCTTCCCCTCTCGGTCTCCTTCCCCTCTCGGTCTCCTTCCCCTCTCGGTCTCCCCGAAGGGGAGATGACCAAATGTAGAGGCAAGAGTATATTACATATCGAAGAAAAAATATGTGTAATTCTGTGTAATTCAGTTTAATCTGTGAGAAAAAATCTTTTCTCGGTCTCATCATTCCCCTCTCGGTCTCATCATTCCCCTCTCGGTCTCCTTCCCCTCTCGGTCTCCCCGAAGGGGAGATGCCCAATTGTAGAGGCAAGAGCCCATTACATATCGAAGAAAAAATATATGTAATTCTGTGTAATTCAGT
>RDXP01000203.1 GCA_004292865.1 Sphingobacteriales bacterium | reverse complement strand
TTAGCTATTGATTGTAGTATGTAATTTGATTTTATGGCAAATGCGGCACCATCGGTTTGGGTTTGTTTGCCTTTTATTAAACCTATTACATTGCCTCGGCTATCTAATAATGGGCCACCCGAGTTGCCGGGGTTTACAGGTATTGATACTTGGTAAGCGGTACTATCGCCACCGTAGCCCGTTGCCGAACTTAGGTAACCTTTGCCATATACTACTTCGTCGCGTGGGTAGCCTATGGTGTAAACATCTTCGCCTAAGTCGGATACCAATTTTTTAAACGTGTATGGTAAGGTAGGTAAATTTGTAAAAGTGGTATCGGCTATGCCTAAAATGGCGATATCGTAACTAGGGTCGATATATATAATGTTTACTTTAAATGATTGGCCTTTGTTGTTTTGTATGTACACCGAATCCGCACCTTCTACCACGTGGTAATTGGTTACAAAGTAGCCATTATTAGTAAGTGCAAAGCCACTGCCGCCGTATTTACCTTGGTTGTTATTGTTAATATTGTTTGCTGGGGTAGCATCGTATCCTCTTATTAAAGCATTTTGCGATTTTTTGATATTTTCCATATCACGTTTTAATGCGCTATAATTGCTGCTGTTATTTTTACCCGAAAATTGCCCTGTGCTTAGTAAAGTTGCTAAGGTTGCAATAATGGCAACAGTGGCAGCAATGGCGAAGTTTTTTTGGTTTTTGTGCCAAAAATTTATAATTGATGATGAAGTTTCGGTAACGCTGTGTTTAATTTCATTGATATCTAAAGACTGATGAATACTATTCATTTCGGCTTTTAATTTCTTTTTTTCGCCGTAGGCTTCAATTGTTTTTAAAAAAGCAAGGTGTTCTACCACTTTGTTATCCAAAATAGGGTTTGTGTTTCTTTGGTGATCAAAGTCGGCCTTTTCTTTTTCGTTAAGTTCTTGAAAAAGATAAGCTTCAATTTTTTTAATTAATTCTATTTCACTTTCCATTTTATGGGTTGTTAGTAAAAAATATTTTTTTTAAGCGTTGTAAGCATTTATATTTTTGTGTTTTGGCATTATCAGCATTGGTGTAGCCAAATTTTTCGGATATATCTTGCATGGATAATCCTTTGATATAAAAATCTTCGATAATGGTTTTACATGGTTCGCCTAATCCTGCTAAGGATACATTCATTAAGTTAAACTGTTTGTCTCTTTCTTCGTGTAATTCAATATCTGTTTCTACAGCTACAAAATCTTCATAATCATTTATATCACCGAAAAAGCGAGCTTTTTGGCTCAGTTTTTTTAACCATAAACGCCTACTTACCGAGTATATAAAGGTTTTGAGTTTGCTATTTAGCTCAAAATCGCCACGTTTTATTTTATCGTGAAGCACAATTATTGTTTCTTGATAAATATCTTTTGCATCGTCATCATTTCCGCTGTTATTGATAATTAATTGCAATATCATCGGAAAATGTAACTTATAAAGATAGCTTAACGTAGAAGAAGAATTGTTGAGAATACCCAAAACAATCTCATTATCATTCAGTTTTATATGCTTCAAGTTTTTATTCATTATTTAATACAGTTTCCGCTAAATTGTAACCCTTATTCGATAAAAAAAATTTTTTTGCATTTTTTTATTTTTTTGGGTTACCTTTTTGTATATTTGATATTAATAAACGATATTAAGTACTAAATCATTAAAAAAAACAAAAATGAAAAATTTCTTCAAACTTAGCTTTTTAGCTTTAACTATTTCTTTATCAGTAGCTGCTTGTTCTTCTAACAAACCTGCTGAAACTGCAACTGATTCGGTAGCTGTTGATTCTGCTGCTGTTGATACCGCAATGGTTGATACTGCTGCTGTTGTAGCTGATTCTGCTGCTGTTGATACTGCTGCAAAAAAATAATTAGTTTTTTTTAAACTGATTTAAAAACCGCTTTAATTTTATTAAGGCGGTTTTTTTTATCTTTAAATTTTTATTGCCTATTCTCCATGATTTCCAAGGTTAAAACCTATTTCCACGGGTGGTGGTGTATTTTATAAACCAGCTTCTTACCTTTAATTCTATTACGCCTAAGAAGGCTTCTCTAAATATTTTGGTGGACATTTTGGATGCGCCTTCGGTTCTATCGGTAAATATTATGGGTATTTCTACTACGTTAAAGCCGTGTTTTATGGCGGTAAATTTCATCTCGATTTGAAAAGCGTAACCTACAAACCGTATTTTATCTAGTTTAATGGTTTGTAAAACTTTTTTTCGGTAACATTTAAAGCCTGCGGTGGCATCGTGTATTTTTATACGTGTTATAAACCGTACATAAACGGATGCAAAGTACGACATTAAAACGCGGCTCATTGGCCAATTAACTACATTTACACCGGTTACATATCGGGAGCCTATGGCCATATCGGCACCGTTAACACAGGCTTGCCTTAGCTTAATTAAATCATCGGGATTGTGCGAAAAATCGGCATCCATCTCAAAAATATATTCGTAATTTCGGCCTAAAGCCCATTTAAAACCGTGTATATAGGCGGTGCCTAAACCTAGTTTTCCGCTACGCTCTTCTATAAAAAGTTTATCGATAAATGCTTGTTGTAGGTTTTTTACAATTTGAGCTGTACCATCGGGCGAACCATCGTCGATAATTAGGATGTTAAAATTGTGGCTTAACGAAAAAACTTTACGAATGATTTTTTCGATGTTTTCTTTTTCGTTATACGTGGGGATTATTACTAAACTGTTGGACAATTTTTTAGGTTTTTGGGGTTATTTTAAATGTTAAACAAATGTACAAAAATTAGTAATATTAAGCTGAGTACGATTGCTTTATTGTAGTTAAATATTTAATAATAAATGTTTTATGGTTGTAAAATTTGCGTTACCTTGATTTAGGAATTATTATTCATTTAGATAGCTGTTTTCTTTTAGCCTTGGCGATACAAAAAGGTAAATAACAATAAAAACCGAAATTAAGGCTACAAAAAACCAATAATAATTTGCGCCTTTTAGCTGGGCAAAAAAACCATTATTGGCAATGCTGTTGTTTACCATACTTACAAATAGGTTTCCTATGGTTACGGTTAATAAAAATAATGCGTTCATGGTGCTTTTCATTGATTTGGGTGATTGTGTGTAAGCATATTCTAAACCAGTAAGATATACTAAAACTTCGCCAGTGGATAAAACGGCATAAGCTAGTATTTGCCACCATACGCTGGGTTGGTTGCCGGTGTCGATAGCTGTTTGTATTAACGCAATAATTACAAACGATAGGGCGGTTAAAATTAAACCTGCTCCTATTTTACGTAAGGGTGTAAAATTGATACCTATTTTTTCACAAAATGGATAAACGAAATAGCTAAAAATAGGGATAAACGAAAGCAAGAAAAACGGGTTTACGGTTTGTATTTGCTCGGGTAAAAAGTTTATTCCAAAAATATGGCGGTCTAGTTTGGTGGCTTGCAACACCCATTCTGATAGGCATTGGTCCCACAGTGCCCAAAAAATGGGGATAAAAGCAAAAACTGCCATTACTCGCCAAACCGATTTTATGGCTTCTACCTTTTCGGGATTAAACTTTTGTTTGGCAATATCTAGTAAAGACTCGCCTTTTTTCTTTTCGCTGATATTTATGAGTGCATACAATGAGATAGAAATAAAATTATCTTTTTTGATGCCAAAAGGCGGTATTTTAATATATTTTTTGCGCCCCAAAAAAAATATTACAGTTGCAATAGTCATTAAAATACCTGGAACGCCAAACGCCCACTTTGCACCATATTGTGCATATATATAGGGTATGGCCATGGTTGATAGTACTGAGCCTGCATTGATACTAAAATAAAACCAGCTGTAGGCTTTGGTCATTAAATGTTGGTTATGTGCGGTAAATTGGTCGCCTACGTTGGCCGTTGTGCAAGATTTTATACCTCCTGCTCCCATGGCTATCAATAGTAATCCAACTTTAAAATAGTCTAAATTAGTATCGTAAACCGATAGTACCAAATGTCCAATGCAATAAATTATAGATACATAGAGTATAACTTTATACTTCCCAAAAAACCAATCGGCCAGGATAGCACCTAATACAGGCATTGCATAAGCTAATGAAATAAAAAGATGGGTGCTTTCGTTGGCTTGCGCTTCGGCAACGGTTTGTAAAGCTGGGTTTAAAGTTGGGTTAAAAAACTGCGCTACTAAAAAAGTGGGTAATATGCTGCGCATACCGTAGTAGCTAAAGCGTTCGGCGGCTTCGTTACCTATAATGTAGGCTATGCTGGTGGGGAATTTGTTTTTATTTTCGGTCATATTTTTTTTGGTAATTTTTTATGTAAATAAAATTATTAAGTAAGATAGGTGTAAAAAAAATATTTATTTGTACACATCTTTATTTTATGTTGCTATTGTTTATTTTTGATGGATTTGGCGACCATAACACAGGTAAATTTGTGTTTAATATTTACTCCCCATTTTGTAAAACATCTACAGCTTTTTTAGGATTTACCAAAATATCGTCGCTTGCATTAGGAAGGTTTTTTACATCAACATTATCCTGAAAATGCCATTTGCCGTTTTTAAATTTATAGGCATCGTACGTTAAATCGGGTCCCCATAACGAGGGCATATTTTTAACTTCGGCATTGGCGGGGGCTAAATGATCGAACACGATATTGCCTTTTTCTTTTACATATTTAAGCAACATAGTTGCTTCGCTGGTATAGCTAAAAATTATTCTTTTTCTGGTTTTATCATCGTTTTTATTGCCAATAAAAACGGGTAAACCAAAGGTAGGCTTCCCATTATCAAACCATAATACATCAATTATTTTTTTTGTAGATTGGCGTGTGCTACCTTTCCAGCCCAATAAAGTATAATAAGGTACTTGCTTATTTATACTATTTATAGGGATAATGTTGTAGTAAACAGCGCCGTACCATTTTTTAGGGTTTAGGGTAGAGTCTTCGGGGCTTTCCATTTTGGCAAAACTATCGGTAAATGGGTACAATTCTAAATTTTTAGGACTGTTCATTTGCAATGCTCCGTAAAACCTAAAAGTACCATCATCACTCATCAAAAACCAAGTAAAAATTCTGAATTTATTATCATCAGGTTTTAAAATAGAAACCGTAGTTGAAAGCGAATCGAAAGGATACAAAAACGATTCTTTTTGTTTTAAAGTGTTTACCAGCGTTTTTATAAACTTATAATTTGCATTTACTCTATTTTGCTCTAAGGTATCGTTGGTAATTATTTTTCCGATTTTTTTTAGCGAATCTTCGAGCTCCCGAAACGGATTGTTATCTGTTGTTTGGGCTTTAACAAAACCAGTACACAGCATTAACAAAAGCAATAAATTTTTTCTTATCATTTTAAATATGTAAAAACCTAACGAGGCTTTTGGTGTAAAAATATATTAAGCCATAATTATAGCATAAATATCTCTAAATTACAATTGCATACCATAGCCTCACGCAAAACTGTTACATTTGCGAAGTAAAAAATTATGGCAAAAATTTCTATAAACCTGGCAACAGGTTCTATCCAAAAACCCGATATTATTGTAGGTATTGATTTAGGTACTACCAACTCGTTGGTGGCTTTTATTAATCCAGATGGTAATGCACAAGTTATAAACGATTTAGGTAAAGGCGTTTTAGTACCTTCCATTATCCATTTTAATGCAAACAACCAAACCATTGTGGGTAACGATGCTAAACAATTTTTAATTACCGACCCACAAAACACCATATTTTCGGTAAAACGTTTATTAGGGCGTTCTTATCAAGATGTTGCTACGCATAAAGATTTTTTTGGGTACAAAATTATTGATGATGGTAACGATGAAAGCCTCGTAAAAATAAAAGTGGGCGAAACTTTTTATTCGCCCATAGATTTATCGGCTATGATACTGCTTGAGCTTAAAAACCGGGCCGAACATGCCCTAAAAACGCCTGTAAAAAAAGCCGTTATTACTGTACCCGCCTATTTTAACGATAGCCAACGCCAAGCCACCCGCGATGCTGGTAAACTTGCTGGCTTAGATGTTTTGCGTATTGTAAACGAACCTACCGCAGCCGCTTTGGCTTACGGTATAGGCTTGCAGCCCGATGATTTAACCCAAGGCGATGAAGGTAAAACCATTGCCGTTTATGATTTAGGTGGTGGTACTTTTGATGTATCAATACTAAAAATAAACAATGGTATTTTTGAAGTTTTGGCCACTAATGGCGATACTTTTTTAGGTGGCGATGATTTTGACCACGCCATTATTGATTATTGGATTACCGAAAATAAACTGGATAAACAACTATTAACCAACAATAAAGAACTTACACAAAGTATCAGGCTTAAAGCCGAGGAAGCAAAAAAAGCACTATCTACCCAAAACTTATTTAACCAAAAACTGGGCGATATTTTTTGCACTATTGATAAACAAACTTTCGAAAACCTGATATTACCCAAAGTAGCGCAAACCATTTTAGCTTGCCAAAATGCTTTAAACGATGCTGGTTTGGCTGTTGCCGATATTAACGAAGTAATTATGGTAGGTGGTAGCACCCGCACACCTTTGGTAAAACAAAAAGTAGCCGATTTTTTTGGTAAAAATGTAAACGATACCATAAACCCCGACGAAGTAGTGGCTTTAGGTGCTGCTATACAAGCCGATGTGTTATCGGGCAACCGTAAAGATATTTTGCTGTTAGATGTTACACCGCTATCCCTTGGTATTGAAACTATGGGCGGCTTAATGGATGTAATTATCCCGAGAAACAATAAAGTACCTACCAAAGCAGGCAGGCAATATACCACATCGGTAGATGGGCAAGTAAACCTTAAAATAGCTGTTTACCAAGGCGAACGAGATTTGGTAAAAGAAAACCGCAAACTAGCCGAATTTGATTTAAAAGGCATACCCGCTATGCCGGCAGGTTTCCCAAAAATAGATATTAATTTTTTGCTTAACGCTGATGGTATTTTAACGGTACAGGCCATAGAGCTACGGTCGGGCGTAAAACAACAGGTGGATGTAAAGCCTGTTTACGGTTTAAAAGACGAAGAAGTAGAGCGTATGCTGCTAGATTCGGTAACCCACGCCCAAGCCGATGTGCAGCAACGTATGGTAATTGAAGCCCAAACCGAAGCCCAGCAAATGATTTATACCTGCGAACGTTTTATCCAAAAACACGAAGCCTTACTTAGCCCGCCCGAAATTGCACAAACACAAATTTATATTTCTGATTTAAAACTCGTGGCAAACACCAACGCTAAAGATGATATTTTGAATAAAATAGAGGCCTTAAACAACTACACCCGCCCATTTGCCGAACGGGTAATGGATACCGCCATTGCTACCGCTATGAAAGGGAAAAGTATTTAATAAGTTTAATTGTTGTGTTGTAATTTATTATTAATCAGCGTTATGTTGTGGTGCGTTAACGATTGCAACGGCATCCTTTTTTTTCCCTAGCCCCCGAAGGGAGAACGCGGTTTAAATCCCTACTTCGGGGGCTAGGGGGAAAAAAGATACAGTGGAAAGCGTGTTAAAACGCCCTAATTATTATAAAACAAAATTTATACATCGTACTTAGGTTGATAATATTTCATCTAGCAGTTGTATTTTTTTTGCGCTGGGTTGGGCTATAAATACGCCTGTTTGCTGGCCTGTGCGTAATCCTCTTACAAACAAATAAATAACACCGCCAAATTGGGTTTGGTAATTAAAACTAGGCAACCTGCTTTCTAAATATTTTTTAGTGGCAAGGGTATAAATAAGGTATTGTAAGTGGTAGTTGCTGTGGTTCATGGCTTGGTTTAGGTTGTTGGTATTGTAGTTTTCTATATCGTTTCCTAGGTAGTTAGATTTCCAATCCAGCACATAATATTTGCCTAGGTGTTCAAAAAACAAATCGATTTTACCGTTCATTACACCTTCTAGGTTATTGCCTGGGCTTAGGTTTATTTGGGTATTTGCATCTTCTAAGGCTTTTAGTTGTGGGATTTTAAAAGGTGAAACCATAAAATCAAACTCAAACTCGTTGATACATTTTTTGGCATTTACTGCCGAAAGTGTAAAACTTTGCCCCGCAATATTTAAGGTTGTATTTAGGCTATGCTGCAATAGTTCCAAAAGTTTTGTTTTGTAATTATCGGTTTCTTTGGTGGTAAAATTTTTAAGGGCGTTATTGATTGCTTGTGGCCAGCTTTTAGGATTATCAAGTTGTATGTTTTCGAAAATATAATGCAACATATTGCCCGCTTTTGCACCTTTTGCTAAATCGTTAAATATAAAGTTATCGTAAGCGTTTAGTTTTTGGTTGCTTTTAATGGTGGGATAATATTGATACGGTGCTTTTAAAAACGAGTAACTTAATTTATGCCAATTTTTTTGCAATAGCTGGAAGTTTACGGGCGAGTGGTTAGTGGTTAGTGGGTAGTGGTTAGTGGTTAGTGGGGAGTAGGTAGTGGCTGTTGGGTATTGGTTGGTTTGGGTTATTAAATTTGGGTTTGTTTCTTTTAAAGCATCAACAAAATAAGTCAATGGCGAATCTTTTGCATTGCTTTTATAAATAAAACATTTATAAACAGCCCGAGTAATGGCTACATAAATTAACCTACTATTTTCTTGAGATTCTTGTTGGTCGAAAATTATTTTCTCATCAGCATTTAGAGTGTCATATTCTGGAAACGATTGGTAATATTTAGTTTTGGGATTGCGAAATGAACAAACTTTACCTTTATTATATCTTGCATCTTTACCTAATATAAAATCTAAATAAGGCGCAAAAACTATATTATATTCTAATCCTTTGCTGCTGTGTATGGTTACAATTTTTACGGCTTCTTCGTCGCTTTCTATGCGTTGTTCGTACTCGTCGCCTTCGTTGGTTTGGCCGTTAATGCCTCGGTTTAGCCAGCTTATTACATCTAAATCGCTTAGTTTTTTACTGGTTTGGGTTTTGTGCAAAAGTTCGGTAAGCTGGTGCAGGTTGGTTAAGGTTTGTAATTGGTTTTGTTGGGTTAGGGTTTTTACGGTTTGGTAATCGGCCATAAAGGTTTTTATGGTGGTAAATATGCCATCGGTTTCCCAAAGGGTTTGGTATTTTCTAAATAATTGGGTGGCTTGTTGGATATCTAATGCTAGTATTTCGGTTTTACCAAATCCTGTAAAAGGAGATAATAGTGCCCTGTTAATATTTGAACGGCTAATATCGGCAACAGCCATTAAAAAATAAAGCATGTTGGTGGCTTCCGCCGATTGTAATATTTTAGCTTCGATAATGGCAACTGAAGGTATGCCGAGTTTAGATAGTTGGGCTTGAATTTTTTTGCCATCTTTTTTGTTGCGTACCAAAATGCCAATGTCGGATGGTTTTATTGGGCGGGGGTTGGGGTTCTTTGCTTCGCTCTGAGTGACAGGCTCGCTCAGAATAACAAAGGGAGAATTTGGCTTTAAAATTTCCGAAATTTGGTTGGCTACGGCAACGGCAATTACATCTTTATTATTTAATTTGGTAAGGGTTATGGGTGTTTCTAAATCGCTACCATTTAATAAATT
>RDXP01000202.1 GCA_004292865.1 Sphingobacteriales bacterium | reverse complement strand
ACATCTTTTAGGTGTAGGTTAAAAAGATGGTTTTGTGGTTTTATTTCTAAATCCCAATGTTCGGTATCAGGCATATTGTGGTAATATAATATTTTTTAATTGTGTTTTGTACTGTGTGTAACCGAAGTATTCATCGGCTTTTTTCATCATTTGTAAATGATTAAAAGTTTCTTTTTTAAGTAGTTGGTTGTTTATGGCATTAATTAAATGGTCTATATTATCGGGGTTTATTAATGTACCCATTTCGCCATTGCGCAGGGCATCTACCGAGCCATCTTGGTTGCCGCCAATTACGGCAAGGCCACACGCCATAGCTTCGATAAACACAATACCAAAGCCTTCTTTTTTACTAGGCATTACAAAAACATCGGCGATGCCAAAATAGGTGCTTACATCTTCATCGTTAATAAAGCCTGTTAGTTTTACTTCGTTTATAACGCCATAATGTGCTATTAAGGCTTGTATGCGTATAAATTCGGCATCGTCATATTTACCTGCAATAATGTATCTGATGAGTGGGTTGTTTTTTTTGATGATAGATACTGCTTTAATCACGTGGTCGTAGCCTTTATATTTTTCGGACGATGCCAAACGGGTAAGCGTAAGCAGTATTTGATGTGTATGGTTAAAGCCTGTTTTATGTTCGATGTGCTGTTTTGTTTTTTGATTAAATTCGCGTTTAAAATTAGGGTCGATACAATTGTTAAGTATTACACATTTTGCTGCATCTACCCCGTGTTTTGTTGTTAAAATTTGCTGCGTGTATGCACTTACAGGCAATATACAATCGGCTATTTGTAATAATTTTTTTTTTGCAAAGCCTAGGTTGCGCCATACTTCGATACCATGTGCTTGTACATACAGCTTGGTACTGGGCGATAATGTTTTAATAAGTAAACCTACCCATGCTAGGTTTATGTGGCTTAGCATTACCACATTGCTTTTAATACCTTTGGCAGTAGCTTCGATAATAAATAAAGGCAGGTTACCTAAATAGCCTTTAAACCTATTTAGGGGGATGTATTTTTGGTCGGGTAAATCATCGTAAGCACTTATTGCACTAAAGCGTATGAGGTGTTGTAAGCGTAAATCGGTGCCTACTTTCATTAATATTCTGTTTACTTTTTCGATACCTCCGGTGTGGCAAAAAGTTTTTAGTGTAAGAAACAATACATTTTTTATGGGTAGGTATTTTTCTATTTGTAATAGCGAAAAACAGCGAGACCAATGCAATTTATTATTTAAAAACTGTTGCCCCAATTGTGATACAATTTTATTGGGGTGGTGGCTTATTTTGTTAATTTCGGGATGCTTTTTGTTCCATTCTTGAAAAGGAAAAGTAAAGCCCATTTTTTTACGTTTCCATACCGATTGGGGCAATATATCGCTAAAGGCATTAATTAAAATTTGTTTTCCAAGCGGGCCTGCAAATTTTATTTCGGGAGCTATGCTGTAGCTAAGTTTTAAAAAATCTTTATCTAAAAAAGGTACACGTACTTCGATACCGTGAGCCATGCTCATATAATCGGTATCTTTTAACAGCTGCGAGCGCATGTAAATATTTTGTTCGAGCCAGCTTGCATAATTTCCTGAGGCTAGCGTTTTTTTATCAATTTCGTAGTTTATGCTACTTATACATTCGTTTATTTCTTTTTCGGTAGCATCTATTAGTTTACTTATAACTCTTGGGGTATAAAATCCTCGTAAAGAAAGATAATCGTTATTTATATGATTGCCTTGTAGGTAAACTAATTTTCGTAATCTTTCGTCCGAAAGATGATCGGCAATTTTAAAAAGCCGTATAGGCAGTTTATGTAACTGGTTTAGATGTTTTACCCGTTTAAAGGTGGGGTATCCGCCAAATAATTCATCGCCGCCAAGGCCCGATAATACTGCTTTTAAGCCTTCTTCTTTGGCACAGCGGGTAATAAACCAGGTATTTATGGCATCGCCACTGGGCTGGTCAAATGCTTGTTGTATAGCTGGTATGGCATCCAAATAATTTTGCTGGGTAACTTTGTAATTTTTGTGTTGGCCACCTATAATGTTGTGAATTGTTTTTTGGTACTTTTCTTCGTTATAAAAGCTTTCGTTAAAGGTTACCGATAATGTTTTTAAGTGCTGTTTTTTATTTTTTGCTGCTAGCAAAGCAATAATGCTGGAATCTATACCTCCACTTAAAAAAACGCCAATGGGCGCATCGGCAATAAGGTGGCGGTTTACGGCTAAGGTAAGTTGGTGGCGTATGCTGGTAATGGCTTCGGTTTTAGAGGTAATAGTATTGCTAAAAACCAAGGTTTCAAATTGCGTTTCGGTATAGCTTTGTGTGGTTAAGTTATAAGTGATATAGTAGCCTGGTTTTAATTGATAAACGTTTTTTAATGTAGTATAAGGCTCGGGTATAAAGCCAAAGGAAAGAAAATAAATTTTCCAATCGTGGTTATCTTCAAATGCTATGCCCGATTGCTGGAAAGCTTTAACCTCCGATGCAAATACCAGTCCTTCGGCCGTTGCGCTGTAATATAAGGGTTTAATACCCGCCACATCGCGTACTAAATAAAGCTGTTTTTTTTGTTTATCCAGCAAGGCGAAGGCAAACATGCCATTAAACTTCGCAAACGCTGCCGTTCCCCAATGGCGGTACGCTACCATTATTACCTCGGTATCCGATTGTGTTTTAAAAAAGTAACCCGCCTGTTTTAATTCATTTTTAAGGTCTAAATAATTATAAATTTCGCCATTAAAAACTATGCCTAATTGATTGTCGATAGTAAACATAGGCTGGTGGCCTGTTGGGCTTAAATCCAATAATGCCAGCCTGCGGTGCCCCAGTGCAAGGCCTAGGCTTTCATCGCTAAAGTAGCCAGCATCATCGGGCCCACCATGCGCTTGCACATTAGCCATATTTTTGATATGGTAATTTAAGTAGTTATCGTTTGCTTTTGGCAAAACTATCCCAGCTATGCGGCACATTGGTTTTATTAATTATTTTTTTAATTATTAGGGCGTTTTAACACGCTGTTCGCTATATCTTTTTATTAATTGCCCTCCCATTTTCCTCTTCGGGGGCTAGGGGGAGGGCAATTGATAAAAAGGATGTCGCTACCATCGTTAACGCAATAGCAGTACACATAAAATATTGTTTATCAAGCAAAATGCGAAACAAGGTTAAAAACGATTTAATAAAATTTATACTACCCACTACCCACTAACTACTTTTACACAGCTCCGCTCTTTCAGTCCCATTTTGGGGATGAATGCTAGGATGTAAACTATTCAAATTTAAAATTCTAAAACAGAATAATAAAGTTTGAAACAATGGGTATTATACAGGCTGTACATAGCCTGCGGGTATTTTTAAAAGTAACGATTGGCCTAAGGCATCTAACCTTAGTAACAACCTGTTTTGTTGCTGCCACATTACCATTTCGGCTTCGTAACCTTTTAAGTTGCCTTCAATAATTTTCACTTTTTGCCCTTTTTCTAATTTGGCAAAGGTAACTTCGGGTTGATAGTTTTCGGCAAGTATTTTTTTTAGTTGTTGTATTTGCGCATCGGAAATAGTGGCAATATTTCCCGAAAAATATATAAATCTAACTACTCCAGGTGTTTGGATAACTAGGTCGTATTCTTTTAGGCTAATGCGCACAAAAAGGTACGATTGAAACAAAGGCTCATCAACCCATTTTTTTCTATCGCTCCATTGTTTTAACCGTTTATTAATAGGTAAATACGTTTCGATACCTTTTTTTGTTAAAAAATCGTTGGTTTTTTTTTCAAATCTTGATTTTGTGTATAAGGGGTACCAATTATAATTATCTAAACCTTTTAACATGGTTTTTTACGTTTTTTTATAGCTGTAAAAAGTTTAATATTAGCTATTTTCTTTTTTAAATAATTTAGTTATATTAATAAACAAACCTTTAATTTTACCTACTTTAATATCATCGGTATAGTAACCTTGGCCGTTGGTATGTATATCGGAGTAGTAATAACCATAATAGTTATCGTTATATACCGATGTGTAATATCTTGAATATAATGGCTGTAGTGTGTAATCGTTTAAAATTATAAACGAATTTTTTAGTTTGTATTCGTTAGAAATTCTATCGGGTATGTTGGCCGCCGAAAATTTAGATTTACCTGCCCGTATCACAAATAAGTTAATATCGCTCATGCGTATTAAGGGTAAGGCATCCGATACAAGGCCAATAGGTGCGGTATCAAATATGATGTAATCGTACCTTTTTCGTAAGTTGCTAATCATTTCAACTAGCCGATCGGTGTACATTAGTTCGGCAGGGTTTGGGGGTACATGGCCAGCTACAATTAAATCCATATTAGGTTGCGAGCTGTTAATAATTATTTCGTCTAAAGTATTTTGTTTGGCTAGGTAGGTACTTAAACCTATTTTGTTTTTTATATTAAAGGTTCGATGTACTTTAGAGCGCCTTAAATCCGCAGCAACAAGAATTACTTTTTTATCAATTAATGCCATGGTACTGGCTAAATTTACCGAAACAAATGATTTACCTTCACCTGCCACTTCGGAGGTAATGGATATCACTTTGCTTTCTTTATCGCTAGCTATAAAACTAAGGTTGGTACGTACCGACCGTACCGATTCGGCAAAAAGAGATTTGGGTTTAGCAATTGATAAAATTTGGCTACTATAACTATCAAGCTTATAGGGGTAGTTACGTATCATACCTATAATAGGCGTGTTGGTTAAACTTTCTATTTTTTCTTTGTCGTATATTTTATCGTTAATGCTTCGTACCAAAAAAATAAAACCTAAACCTATACCTATGCCAATTATCCAGGCCATTTGCCATACCGATTTAGTGTTGGGCGATATAGGCGATGTGTTAGGTTGTGCTGCATCTATTAGCGAGGCACCCGAAAGTACCGATGCTTTACCAATTTGAGCTTCTAGCTTTTTTTCGGATAAATAGCTATAAATTTTTTCGTTGATATCATAATCTCTTTGTAGGCCAAATAATATCCTTTCTTGCTTAGGTAAGGTATTTAAACTGGCATAAGCCTTATCTAGTTCAACTTTATTATATTCTTTTTGCTTTAAAATTCGGGTAAGGGTTGATAGCATGTTATTAGATGCTGCATTTTGCAAAACAGACATCTTTTTATCAATATCTACAATAACCGATGAGTTTTCTTTATAAGTAGATAGCAAACTTAAACGCTCTTGTATAAGGGCGTTAAATTGACTTATCAAGTTGGTAAGCAAGGGGTCAACGTTTCCATCTAAATTAAAATTAAGCATTGCTTTACCATTTTTAGTAAGTTGGCTTTGCAATTGTTTTAGTATTAATAATTGCATTTCGTAACTTCGGTTTTGTGTTTCAAGCTCGGTAACTTTGCTCAATACACTTTCGGTAGCGTTACTTAAATCAATAAAGTTATTATCTTGCTTAAAGTTTTTAAGTTTTTCGCCCGATGATTTTACACTGTTAGATAGGTTATCAAGCTGGGCATCAATAAAATCAATAATCTGTTTTGCCGATTGCGTTTTAAGTGCTAAATCTTGTTGTAAATAAACTTTTATTATGGCATTTAGCGCATCGGCAGCAAAGTAAGGGTTATAGTCGGTTTTTGAAATCATGGCTACTGATGAAAACTTAGCAGCTTCTACAATAGTTAATCCGTCGCTTAATCGGCCGTAAAAATCGTTTTTATGGTTAAATTTAAAATTATATTCGGTATTAAATATGGGCGTATTTTTATCAATATAAAATGTTACGCCAGGTATTTCTATTGGGGTATTATAGGTGTGTATTTTTTTGATTTCTTTTTTACCAATTTTATATTCGATTTCAAAATTTTTACCTTGTCCTCTTATTGTAATTAATTTGTCGTAGAAAACGATACTATCTTGCTTTAAAATTTGAATTTTAAATGGTTTTTCGGGATACAAATCACTAGTTCTAATACGGCCAGCTATAAAATAGCTAACCTTATAGTCAATAAAATTAAGGGCATCGCTAATTACTTTTTTACTTTTAAAATTCCAACTTTCTGATAAAATTTTGTTAGTATAATTGCGGCTCATGCTTTGTAATTGTACAAAGCTGGTTAAATCTGATTGTTTTTCTTCAAACTTTAAATAGGCAACAGTGCTGTATTTTTTTTGAGTGTACCACAAGTATGTATTAGCAAAAAGTAACGAAACAACCAATGAAAACGCAATCCAATACCACCTACTAATAATAATGTTTAAAAACTTTGCATAATCTATCTCTTGTTGTACTTTACTAGATTCGGGTAAATCTTTTATTCCTGATGGGGTGGCCATATAATTTATTTGGAGAAATTATAAATTAAAAAGATAGTATTAATTAACGTTAAACCGATACCAATAAAGGCACTTGCTTTACCTATTTTTTCAGCATTTTGAGCCGATTTTTTTTGCGAAACATAAACAATATCATTGCTTTGTAAGTAAACCCGCTCATCGGTCATAAAGTTTATATTACTTGCGTTTACAAGTAATACTTGAGGGTTCGATGGATTTCCTCTTATAATTTTTATAGCAGTATTATCAGCTGTTTTGTTTAATCCTCCCGCTAGTCCAATTATTTCTACCAAATGTGTTTTATCTTTTTTTAGTGGGAAATTTCCTTGCGAGGTAAAATCACCCAATAGGGTAACATGAAGATTTGTAATAGATAGGCTAATTAATGGGTTTTTTAATAAGGTTTTTTGATACAAAGCATTTACCTTGTTTTCGGCATTTTCTCTGGTCATCCCTCCCAATTTCACTTTCCCCAATACAGGTAGTAATACGGTACTATCAATTTCTACAAAATAGCCACTGCTGTTAGACCCCGATGATGCCCCTGATGATGAGGCTGATGTGCCAGATATTAAACTCTCGCTTTGTAAATTGCTTAACTTTAACTCATCACCTGGCTGTATTTTTTGTTCAGTTATTTTATAACTTTTTTTTCCTTTTTGAAGTTCATATACAGCACTATCTACTGTTTTTTTATTATTGCTACCAAAAAGTACATTTTTTTCGGCTCTGCATGAAGTTAAAAGTTGTAATACGCTGCAATATAGTAATATGATTAAAAATAAATTTTTCCCCATTTTTGTTCCCTAATTTTAGTCCAATGATAACAATATTTTTTTGATTGATTAAAACTAATGGCTAAATATTTAATTATCAGAAATACATTTTTTTATCAATAAATTGAGTTAAATAAATTACACTAAATTTTAATTAATGTTTTACATTACATTTTTTTAAAATATTATATTTAAAAACAGGTTACAACAAATGAAAATAACTATTATAACAGTTTGCTACAATGCACAAAATTTTATTTCCCAGTGTGTTCAATCTGTTTTAAATCAGGATTATAGTAATATCGAATATATTGTAATTGATGGTAACTCACAAGATAATACCTTGGCTATTTTAAAACAATATGGCACTGGTATTGATGTTTTAATTTCGGAACCCGATAAGGGAATTTACGATGCAATAAATAAAGGCATAGCCCTAGCTACGGGTAATTGTATAGGTGTTTTACACGCCGACGATTTTTATGCACACGCAAATGTGCTTTCACAAGTAGCTAAAGCGTTTATGAGCCATCCTATTGATATATTGTATGGTAATTTAGATTATGTTAGCCGTATAAATCATAATTTAATAGTGCGTAAATGGCGTTCGCATAATTATTCTGATTTTTTATTAGAAAACGGATGGATGCCCGCTCACCCCACCTTTTATGCCAAAAAAGAATGTTTTTTAAAATACGGTAATTACGATATTTGTTTAACATCGGCCGCCGATTACGATTTAATGCTTAGGTTTTTATACAAAACGCCACTTGAAAAATTTTTTTTAAACTTAGTAATGGTTAAAATGAGAACTGGAGGTGCCAGCAATATTACGTTTAAAAACAGGTGGCTCGCTAATCGCCAAGATTATCACTCACTTAAAAAAAACAACATTCCGTTTCCATTTAAAGCTATTTTATTTAAACCTTTTCGCAAAATTTTGCAATTTTTTTAAGTAGCTTTGCCACAAAAAACATACATTATAGCTATGCAAACGGCAGTATGCAATAGCTTATTTTTTTATAAAGTAGTATGCAAATGAAAGATTTTTTATCTCAACATCAGCTTCTTTCATACCTAGGTATTATTGTTTTAAGTACCCTTATTTCGCTAATTACCTTACCTTCAATTATACATGTTTCTAAAATTAGGCACCTGTTTGATGATATGGAATCGGAGCGTAAACAGCATACCGAAAGTACTCCTCGCTTAGGCGGCGTAGCCATTTTTTGCAGTTTTACCATTGTATCGTTAATTTTTTTAAGCTACAGCGAAGTTTTACCAGCCAATTTTTTACTCACATCCTGTATTATGCTTTTTGCAGTAGGGCTAAAAGATGATTTGGCGGGTGTAAATTCAACCACAAAATTTGGAGTTCAATTTTTGGCCGCCACAGTTGTAGTTGTTTTAGGTAACGTAAGGCTTACAAGTTTATATGGTATTTTTAATATTTACGAAATTTCGCTACTACAAGGCGTAATTCTCACCATTATTACCGTTGTTTTATGTATCAATGCCTTTAACTTAATTGATGGTATTGATGGTTTAGCGGGTACAATTGGGGTGGTTGTTAATGCATCTTTTGGCGTATTATTTTATTATATGGGGCAGTTTGAAATTGCTTGTATAGCATTTAGTATGGTAGGTGCTATTATAGGGTTTTTGGTTTTTAATTATTCGCCTGCCAAAATTTTTATGGGCGATACAGGCTCTTTTTTAATAGGTTTTATTTCTATTGTATTGGCCGTTAGATATATAGAACTTAATAAGTTTTCGCCCACCATAGAGGTAAGGCCACTATTTTACTCGGCCCCGTCTATTGCTATTGCCATACTTATTATCCCTATTTTTGATACCTGTCGCATATTTTTAATTAGGTTAATCAAAGGTAAATCACCTTTTGTAGCCGATAGAAACCATATACACCACCGTTTACTAAAGTTTGGCCTTAGCCACATGCAGGTTACCATGATATTAATGGTGGTTAATTTCTTTTTTATATACATAGGCTTGCAGTTTCGTTTACAAGGTAATGTGATTTTAATTACGCTTTTTATTTTTATTTGTATAATTTTTAACCTTATAGTTACGCTAAAAATTAAGTCGAAACAAAAATCGTAGCCAGCCAGCCAATTAAATACTAAATTTTCGGAGGTAAATAATGAGGTGGTTTTTTATCTTTTTTATTTAAGATGGTGCTTACAGTCAACTTTGTGTTGTATGCCATACTAAAGGTGCAGCGTTCAATCATCAACGTTAGGACAGAAAATTAAAAAAATCTATATTTGCATAAAAAAGTTAATACAAAATGGTAATTGCAAATCCTATATATGATGTTGTTTTTAAGAAACTTATGGAAGACAATCGCATTGCGAAGTTTTTCATCGGCACACTTTTGGAGCAAACCATTGATTCTGTTGAAGTAAAACCACAAGAATTTACCTACACAGATGAACTTGCTGGACTTGCAGTATTTAGACTTGACTTT
>RDXP01000108.1 GCA_004292865.1 Sphingobacteriales bacterium | reverse complement strand
TTTTATAACTTAATTTCCTCATGCTTTGCGTTTAAAAAATGGTATTCGGTTAGCGAATACGAAGCCACAGCGTGTACTTTAATCCATTGTTTATATTTGATAAACCATTTTACTTGGATAGAAAACAAGCCTTTTTTAATGTACGCTTCTATATAAGGATGAACGTTAAGGGAAATTCCTTTTTCGGCTTGTTCTTCCAAAATGTAGTTCATATTGGTTTCAATATCATCTAACAAAATAATGCTGGCAGTAATTTCGCCTGTACCATTGCATGATGGGCATTTTTCGTTGGTAATGATATTCATTTCGGGCCTTACCCTTTGCCTAGTAATTTGTACTAAGCCAAATTTGCTTGGAGGCAAAATGGTGTGTTTGGCCCTATCTAACAGCATTTCGCTGCGTAGTAAATCAAATAGTTCTTTACGGTTGGGGGCTTTATGTAAATCAATAAAATCAATTACTACAATACCACCCATATCTCGCAGGCGTAATTGGCGGGCAATTTCTTTGGCAGCTTCTTTATTTACTTGTAATGCGTTTTGCTCTTGGTTTTCGGGAATGGCAGTACGGTTACCGCTGTTTACATCAATTACGTGTAAAGCCTCGGTATGTTCAACTACTAAATAAGCTCCGCCGGCAAGGTTTACTGTACGACCAAAGGCGGCTTTTATTTGTTTATCGATACCAAAATGCTCGAAAATAGGTTCTTTGCCTTTATAAATTTTTACAATTTTTTCTAAATCGGGCGAAATCTCGTGTACATACGATTTTATTTCCTCAAAAATTGCCGCATCGTTTACATAAATATTTGTAAAATCATCGTTTAAAATATCACGTAAAATGGTTGAAGCTCTACCCATTTCGCCAAAAATACGCTTAGAGGGAGCTGTTGTGGGCATTTTTGCCATAAAGGCTTCCCACTTTGATATTAAATCTAAAATATCTTTTTGGATTTCGGCAACGCCTTTATGCTCGGATACGGTTCGAATAATTACGCCAAAGTTTTTAGGCTTTATACCTTCTATAATTTTTCGCAAGCGTATTCGCTCGGTATTGCTGCGTATTTTTTTTGATATAGATATCACATCCGAAAACGGAACCAACACCACAAACCTACCCGCCAACGATAAATCGGAACTTAACCGTGGCCCTTTGGTTGAGATAGGTTCTTTGGCTATTTGTACAGGTAGTAATTGATTTTTGGTTAAAACGCTAGATATTTTACCCGATTTTTCAATATCATCTTCTCGCTTAAAATTATTTAAAAGCGTATCGTCAAAATTACTACCACGAGCAATTTTGGTTAATTTAAGCAATGATTGCACCTGTGGACCTAGGTCTAAATAATGCAAAAAAGCATCTTTCTCGTAGCCAACATCAACAAAAGCAGCATTTAAACCAGGCATAATTTTTTTTATACGCCCCATATAAATATCACCAACAGCGTAGTTGTTGTTGATTTGCTCTTTGTTAAGTTCTACAAGTTGCTTGTCTTGCAATAATGCAATAGTTACCCCATTTGAGGCCGAATTAATAATTAACTCCTTTACCAACAGCTACTTTATTTGTGAAAATTTAATTTCTTAAACCTCCAATCCAACATAAGATTAAAATAAATTACAATTTATACACCTAAGTTTTTTGATTTAAACAGCTTAGGTGTTACACGTAAAATCCTATTTTTTCTTGTGTCTGTTTTTTCTTAAACGTTTTTTACGTTTATGGGTAGCCATTTTATGTCTTTTTCTTTTTTTACCGCTTGGCATAATTTATGATTTTTAAAATGTTTTTATTTATTATTTAATTCTTTGATTTTTTGGTCAACAAATTTTGTTAGGCCGGGGTCGGCGGCTAACTCTTTACTTTTGGCATAAGCCAGTATGGCTTCGGGTTTAGCCCCTAAGTTTTCGTAGCTGGTTGCCAAGTAAAAATATGCTTCGGGCGATTGCTGCACCGTTAATACTGTTTTAAAGCGGTTAACTGCTTTATCAAACTGTCCTGATTTCATCGAAAACAAGCCTAAGTTCATATTCGCTTTCAAATTATTAGGTTGCTGCTTTACCACACCTAGCAATAACTGTATGCCTTGCATGGGGTTTTTACCTTCGGTAACGTAGGCAACACCTAAGCCAGTTTTGGCATCAAGGCTTGCGGCATTTATAGCCAATGCCTTTGTATAGGCCAATATAGCTTTAGCAACTAGTGCTGGTATAGCACTAGAGTCTTTGTAATTTGTATAAGCTTGGGTAAACTTATCGCCTGTTACCAACCAGTTTTTAAACGAGTTTTGGGCAAGGGCTATTTCTTCTGAAATAAAGGCTGCTGGTGCGGGTTGGTTTACATCGTCCCATTTTTGAACCAATTGTTTTTGTAAAGCTAGTTTTTGTGCGCCCGATGCGGTTTTAACCGCATCTTCAATACTAGTTACTTGGCTTGCCAAATTGGCATTAAGTAACATTTTAGCACTGCTTGAAATAAGCTGGCTATTAATTGTTTCTGATGCGTTTGGTGTCGAATTTATGCCTCTATCACCCTTTGGCTTTACTAAACCTTTGATATCTAAACTGTACAAAAAGCATATTACAGCCATAACAGCTACAACAGCTACAAGTTGTTTAGATTTTAGCACCAAGTTTTATATTTAAAAAAAACT
>RDXP01000201.1 GCA_004292865.1 Sphingobacteriales bacterium | reverse complement strand
TATTTTAGCGCAAACATATTTATTTTATCAAAAACCGATTAAATTATTAAATAAAATATATGGATAACAATTACAAAAAGTTTTTATTGGGGAATAGCATACTACATCAAACTAAAAATTATTTAATAGCTACAAGTTTATTTTTAAGCTGTTTCTTTTTTACACAAAAAACTCTTGCTCAAGGGCCAATACAAAATGCCACAGTTACTTCTACAAATGGTTTATTGAATGTTGCATACAGTTACAGGAATAACAGTTGTCCAAATGCAAATAGAGGTAACATAACTATAAACACCATAAATGGAGCAAATTTTTCTGGATATAGTTTTCAATGGTTGGATATTTCATCAGAACGTACCAACTTAAGAAATAATTTAACATTTGGAGATTACGAAGTCGAAATTACTGAAATAGCAAACTCTGCTAACAAAGGAAATATAAAAATTACAATTACAAGTCCTCCTAATTTTAGAGTTGATAACGAACCACTAAACAGACCAAAGTGTAGTGGTGGAGTTGGAAGTACTAATATTACTAGAGTTAATGGTGGTACACCGTTTGCTACGGGAGACCCTTACAAATATAAATGGTATAAAGATGTATTACCTCCTTCTACCGTTGTTATAGGTACTTCTTTAAATTATACAGGTTTACCTGGAAAGTATATTTTAAAATATGAAGATGCAAACGGTTGTGGAAGTGATTATTCTACTGAGATTGAAGACGCACCAGCATTTGTTTATCCCGCCCCAGAAAGTACAAATAATGTTAATTTTTTAGATCGGAACGGTAAAATAACAATAAAGGTAACTGGAGGCACACCAGCACCAGCACCTAATCCATATACCTACGAATGGACATTTAACGGTGCACCTGCTCCGGAATATGATAAATTTGAACATACTGGTTTAAGGTCGGGTGTATATACGGTGAGATTAAAAGATGGAAATGGTTGTTTTTCTATTGCTCAAACTATTAATATAGAGCCTTTAAAGCAATTTGAAGTACCTGATCCTGTACCAAAAAATAACACTTGCAAAACAACGCCTAATGGTAGCATTACATTTAATATTACTGGTGGTAAAGCTCCTTATAAGGTTAATTTTTCAGATGGTTTTTCTGTATCAGGTTTATTTAATGGCAATTATACCCGCCCAAACTTAGATAAAAACACATACAGCGGAACAGTAACTGATGCTTTTGGAGTTAGTTTACCTTTTGGGGCAATACGTATTGATGGCCCAGATGCGATTGACTTTCCACTAGTAGAGCATACAAACAATACATGCTTTTTAGGTGAACTGGGCACCATAACCTTAAAAGTTAGCGGTGGTACACCACCTTACCGTTACATTTTAAAAAAGGGTACTGCCCCAGCTGATGCTCCAGTAGTTCTTTCCGAAACCCCCTTTACTATAAATAATTTAAAATCTGGAAGTTATACTGTTTCAATTATTGATAACGGTGGTTGCCCTACCCCAGCGCAAAGTGTAGATATTTTGCCATTAACACCTCTAATTTTCACACAGCAACAACCTATACTAGTAAGATGTAACGATGATTTTTCTGGTGGTATTAAAGTTACAGTTGAAGGCGGTTTAAAACCTTATACCTATAAATGGTCGAACGATGTAAATAACAATACCAATGAGAACCTAAACATTCCCGAAGGACCTTATAGTTTAATAGTTTCGGATGCTTTAGGATGTATTTTACCTACTTATAATGTAACTATTACAAGAGAAGCCCCAGCTGTTATTATTGCAGAATCTACTTTAGCAGGTACGCATATTGATAATACCTGTTATAATAACGCAGATGGTACATTACAAAAAAATGGTAAAGCAAGTATTTTAATTAATGGTGGTCTTACACCTTATACATACGCATGGCTTTTAGATGACCAAGCTATTCCCTCACCAATAGATAAAAATCCATCAGCTACTATTTTAAGTGTTGATAATTTAGCTTCGGGTAAATATAAACTTGTGGTTACTGATAGGCTTGGATGTGCTTCGTTACCTTTAACTATTGATATTAACCCCATAAAACCCATAAATAGTAATCCTATTATTAAAAACGAAAAATGCAAGGGTGCTAAAAACGGAGAAATAACCTTAAACCCAACAGGAGGAACACCACCTTATACCTATGTGTGGGGAAATAAAATACCTTTAGCCCAACGAGGTAATTCAACAGTAGCCTCATTAGCACCTGATACCTATACTTTAAGAATTTTTGATTTTAAAACTTGTCTTTTAGATACTGCAATTACCATCCTGCCCGCCACACCTGTTGAAATTAGTGATGAAATAAAGATAGTTTTACCTAATTGTGATGGCAGTGTACCGTTTTCAACCATTACCGTACCCATTGAAGGAGGCGAACCCGATTATACCTACACATGGTCCACCGCCGACCCTAAAACAGGTGCTATTATCGCCAATTTACCCACAGTGCCTCAAAATCCTTTATTGCCCAATGATATAGCTTTTAAAGAAGGATTAGCAGCCGGCTATTATGTACTAACCGTAACCGATGCCAATGGTTGCGAAACAAAATTACCCGTATTTGATGCCGCCAAAGCCCTAAATGCTTTTGAAATAAAAGCGGTAAGCTGTGGAGCGGCCAATAATGCCATTACGCCCGACCCATTAATATCGCCCAATGGTGATGGGATAAATGATTTCTTTAGTATAAACGGTATCGAAAAATTCCCCGATAACCAAGTAATTATTTACAACCGTTACGGCACCGAAGTATTTACCCGCAGAAGGTACAATAACGTGGATAGGATATTTACAGGGATAGCCAATTCGGCTTTAACCAATACGGGTACAAACTTGGTAGATGGGGTTTATTTTTACACCATCCGTACAGTACAGGATAAAAAACCTCGTTTAAATAAAGGCTATATCATTATTAAACGATAAGGCTTAAATCACAATAGTAAATGTTTTTTATAAAAACTAACGATTTTAAAAATATGATAATTAACGCTACCGCAACCTTTAAGCTGGCTTACAAAAAGTGTATATTCCTTGGTCTTTTTATTTTTGCAATAAGCCCATTACAGGCACAGCAAAAACCCCAATATACACAATACATGTTTAACCCAATGGCTATAAACCCATCGTTTATGGCTATGGACGAAATGTTAAACATTACTGTATTGGGCCGTAGCCAATGGTCTGGCTTTGAGGGTGCACCCAATACGCAAACAGTATCTATGCACACGCCTTACAAAACCTCCAATAGTTTTTACGGTGCCATACTTACCCGCGATAATATAGGCCAAGTAATTACCGAAACTGGTGGAAACCTAGCCTTTAGCCGTAGGGTAAAAATAGGCGACATATCGTGGCTAGCCATGGGCGTAAATGGTGGTTTTAGTTATTACCATGCCTTGTATAGCCAAGCCAGCCAAAGCAGTATTGGCGACCAAACTTTTTTAGACGAAAGAAACACCCGCATGAACCTAGGCATGGGCTTGGTGTTTTTTAATAAAAAATATTATTGGGGAGTTTCATCACCGCATTTTTACGGCCGTGATATTTCCGACTCGCGTAATGCCAATACCGCCACCGCTTTTCGCCCACATTTTTTAATGCAAACGGGTGGTATATTTAAGCTAGCACACGATTTTAAACTTAGGCCAAGCTTATTGGTAAAATATGTAGATGGCTCGCCTGCGCAGTTTGATTTGAATGCCAATTTATTAATTAAAGAGTTATATTGGTTTGGTGCTGCTTACCGCTACCAAGATAGTTTTTCGTTACTAGCTTCGGCTTATATTACGCCTACCATATTGTTTGGTTACGCTTATGATATTCCTAATTTTAATAACCCCAATTCGGCTCGTAAAGCCTCCCACGAAATTATGTTACAGTTTAGGCTACCCGTAAAAGGTAGAGATCCTTTGGCTTGTTTCTTTTAAAAATATGGGTTTAAAGGAGGCTTAAATCTATATCACAAAAAAAGATTAATGATGGTTAATTATTTGTTAACCATTAATTTATTTGGATTTTAATCTATAATTTGAATAGCAATTTTTTGTTTTCTTTTATCGGTTTCATCTAAGCTATACAACAAAATATTGGTGTTAATAGCACATAAGCTGTGGGTTAATATTCAGTTTGGTATTAAAGTATTTTACAAAATCCATGTTGTACGTTCGCCCTATTTTTCGATGATGTAAGCCTGATGTTTTTCTAATTTGTCCACTTGAGAGTTGAAAGATGGTAAAAAAGTAATACGCTCTTCAATCTTACTCGTAAAGCAATTTAATACTGCAATTGTTACAGGATACTTGTGAAGATTTTGGTTGATACATTAAGTTTTTGTCAATGGTCAATAATATATCAAAATTATTCTCAACACAATAGTTCATCAACTTTCCATTTTTAATCCCACTCAAGTTCAATTCTGTAACAGTAAATACATCAAATTCTGTTAAGTGGTTTTTCAATCGTTTTGTAACACACTCGTCAAGCAAAATTTTCATTGAAAATATTTGATGAAGTTTCTATTAGTTTTTGTGACATTTCAAGAAGTTTGATGACTTGATTTTTACTTACACCTTCAAAATCGTTAAGAAAGGTTTGTATAGAATCGCCTGTTTCCAAATAATCAAAAAGGTTTTTTATCGGAACTCTTGTTCCAAAAAAACAGGTGTTCCACCCAATATTTCTCGGTCAATATTTATTACTTGATTGTCTATAATTATAAAATTTATAAGTAGTGTTTAAAGTTAATGTTATTCTGTCAAATTAAAAGCATGGGTGTATGGGTAACGTACAACCAAAAACTTGTAGTGTACATAATTTATCAACCATAAAAAGGGGATAATATTGTACAAAAAAAACCACTACGTTGGATAACGTAGTGGCCATATATTAGGTTTATAATTAGATGTAGTGTTGTGGATTAAAAATCTTCGTCGGCCTTAATGCTTGCCGCATCTGGATTGTATTCGTATCGTTTTTCTTCTACTTCTTGATTTTCTTTAACATAGTTTAAAGTTTCCATCAAGCCTTCGGTAAATTTTTCGAAATCTTCTTTGTATAAAAAAATTTTGTGTTTAATAAAAACACCATCTTCTAACCTTTTTTTACTTTCGGTAATGGTTACATAATAGTCGTTGGAACGTGTAGCTTTTACATCAAAAAAGTAGGTTCTTTTGCCAGCCCTCACTTTTTTAGAAAATACTTCTTCTCTATCTTTATTGTCGTAATCTGCCATTGCGTATGGTAAGTAAATTTATTTCTTATTTGCGAGGCTAAATAAAGAAATAAAATACCGAAGTTCCAAATGGTATTTCATTGAAATTATAAATTATTATTGTTTTTAATTAACAAAGTTTATATAAACAAATGAAAAACAGTTATTTAAAATATAAAAATAGGTATAAATAGTAAAAAATAATCTTTAAAAAAACAAGTATCATATTCGTTTTTGTATGATATTGTGGCTATAAAATGGAAGGGAAAGTGTGTGTTATTACAAAACTTAGTCGAGTTGCTGGCGTTCGAATAAATTGGCGTATTCTCCTTTTAAAGCCATTAAATATGGGTGCGTACCTTGCTCTACTACATGGCCATTATCCAACACAATAATATTATCGGCATTTTTGATAGTGGAAATGCGGTGGGCAATAATAATACTTGTTTTATTTTGCATTACTAGGTTTAGGTTTTTTAATATTTCTTCTTCGGTTTGAGTATCTACAGCCGATAGGCAATCGTCAAAAATAAGTATTTTTGGTTGCTTAATAATACCACGGGCAATAGATATACGCTGTTTTTGCCCGCCCGAAAGTGTAATGCCTCGTTCGCCTATTAGGGTTTCAAATTTTTTATCGAAACCCATAATATTATGGTAAACAGCGGCATCTTTAGCCGCATTAATAACTTTGGGCATATCCAATACATCGTTACCAAAGGCAATGTTACGGGCAATGGTATCCGAAAACAAAAAAACATCTTGCGGCACAAAACCTATTTGGCTACGGTAATGATGAAGGTTAATGGCTTTAATATTGTGCTTATCAATAGTAATTTGGCCATCTGTAACATCGTACATGCGCATTAGTAAATTAGCAATGGTTGATTTGCCTGAGCCTGTTTTACCAATTATGGCTGTAACCGAGCCTTTTTTAACTTCGAACGAAACGTTTTGTAAGGCTTTTATGCCCGTATCGGGGTAGGTAAATGATACGTTTTCTAATCTGATATTGCCCTCTATTTGGGGGCTATCGAGGGTTGTATTAATAATATCAGGGTTGGTTTTTAAAAACTCGTTGATTCTTTTTTGCGATGCTGCCCCTCTTTGTATTAGCGAAGTAACCCAGCCTAGCGATGTTATAGGAAAAGTAAGCTGGTTTACATACACGATAAATTCGACAATATTGCCCGCCGTAATACTGCCCGAAATAACCTTTAAGCCACCAACATACACAGTAATTAAGGTGCTTAGCCCTACCATCATTAGCATTAGCGGAAAAAACAAGGCTTGTGTTTTTACCAAATCGAGCGATTCTTGCTTGTAATTTTCGCTTTGTGCATTAAAACCCATACGCACATAGCCCTCTCGGCTGTATGATTTTATTACCCTAATGCCCGAAAAAGTTTCTTGTACAAATGCCGATAAGGTGCTTAACCGTTGTTGTATTTTTTCGCTTTTTACATTTATTAATCGGTTAACTTTATAAATACTAAGCACTAAAATAGGTAAAGGTAGCAAGCAGTAAACCGTAAGTTGGGTATTTACACTTAACATGGCAATAATGGTGAGCGCAAAAAGTACCGCTGTATTTATAGTGTACATAATGGCTGGGCCTATGTACATACGCACTCGCCCTACATCTTCGGTGGCCCTAGCCATTAAATCGCCTGTATTGTTTCGGCGGTAAAAAGAAAGAGAAAGTTGCTGGTAATGGCTATAAATTTCGTTTTTTAAATCAAACTCTATGTGCCTAGATGTTAAAATAATGGTTTGGCGCATAAAAAACAAAAACATTCCTCTTATTAAAGCCAATAGCAACACCAAAGCACCAAACAGTAACAAGCTGTTTGCAAATACTTTATACACAATCGCTTGGCGGTTAAAGCCACCAAAAAGTTGGTAAAGTGCAATGTTTTCGGTTACTAAATCAAAAGCCAAGCGTATTACTTGCGCAGGTAACACGGCAAATAAGTTAGATAAAATTACAAAAAAAGCACCTGGCAATAGCTTAAATCGGTATTTATAAAAAAATTTATTAAGGTATGCTAGCTCTTTCATTTATATTTTTGGGGTGTGGTAAACGAAATTAAAGATATACTTAAAAGCAAGCAACCCTATCATCCTACCCTTCTTTTATTCCTTTTACAAAAGCATCAATATGCGCTAAATAATCATCTTTACCTGCCAATGTTTTTACAAATGCGCTGCCAACAATAGCACCCGAGGCATATTGATTAGCCCTTACAAAGCTGGCATTATCCGATATACCAAAACCAATAATTAACTTATTTTTTAAGTTCATATCTTTAACACGTTGGTAGTAAGCACTTATATCATCGGATACGTTTAGGCTTTTGCCCGTAGTGGCCGATGAGGATAGCATATAAATAAAGCCGTTCGATAAATCGTCTATTTTTCTAATTCTAGCTTCGGATGTTTGTGGGGTAATTAAAAATATGTTGCTTAAACCGTTATCTTCAAAGTAAGGTTTGTAAAATTCCTCGTATTCTTGCAGCGGTAAATCGGGTACAATAACGCCATCAACACCTACTTCGGCAGCTTTTTTGCAAAAATTTTCAACGCCATATTGCAGCATTGGGTTGGCATAGCCCATTAGCAAAATAGGTATTTTTACGCTGGGGCGGATGCTTTTTAACTGTTCAAATAAAACGTTTAAAGTCATACCGTTGGCTATCGCTTCTTCGGAGCTTTTTTGTATCACAGGGCCATCGGCCAGTGGGTCCGAGTAAGGGAAACCTATCTCCAAAAAATCGGCCCCAGCCAATTCTAAAGCTTGGGCAATGGGTAAAGTAGCGGCTAATTTTGGGTAGCCCGCCGTGTAATAAACCGATAATATATTGTTTTGCTTGCGCTGGAAAAGTTGTTGGAGTGTGTTCATTACAGTTTAAAATAATTCATAAATGTATCTAAATCTTTATCGCCCCTGCCCGATAGGCAAATTACCGCTACATCGGTTTTTTTAAAGGCAATGTTTTCTAAAGCGGCTAGGGCGTGGCCTGTTTCAATGGCGGGTATTATGCCTTCGAGTTTTGAGCATAACATACAGGCTTGCATGGCTTCGTCATCGGTAATGGCTACATATTTTACCCGTTTAACTTTATGTAAATGTGCGTGTTGTGGGCCTATACCGGGGTAATCTAAACCTGCCGAAATAGAGTAAGGTTCTATTACTTGGCCATCATCAGTTTGCATTAAAATAGTACGCGAGCCGTGTAAAACACCTTCCCTACCCAATATTGATGTAGCTGCCGAATGCCCCGAGTTTACGCCCAAGCCTGCCGCTTCGGCGGCAATTAGTTGTACGTTTTCATCATCCAAAAAATGGTAAAACATACCCATTGCATTGCTTCCGCCACCTACGCAAGCCAGCACATAATCTGGCTGCGAACTGCCTGTTTGTGAAAATAATTGTGTTTTTGTTTCTTCGGAAATTACGGATTGAAAAAGCGAAACCATTTCGGGGTATGGGTGTGGCCCCACCACGCTACCAATAATGTAATGGGTATCCACAGGGTTGTTTATCCAATCTCGCATCGCTTCGTTTGTAGCATCTTTTAGGGTTTTACTGCCCGATGTTGCGGGTATAACCGTGGCACCCATCATTTTCATACGGGCTACATTGGGGGCTTGGCGGTTTATATCCACCTCGCCCATATAAATTACACATTCTAAACCCTTTAAGGCACAAACGGTGGCCGTGGCTACACCATGTTGGCCAGCACCAGTTTCGGCAATAATACGTTTTTTACCCAAGCGTTCGGCCAAAATAATTTGCCCTATGGTATTGTTAATTTTATGTGCGCCAGTATGGTTTAAATCTTCACGCTTTAAATAAATTGTAGCACCATAACGTTTCGATAGTCGTTCGGCGTGATACAAAGGCGAAGGCCTGCCTACATAGTTTTTTAACAAATCTTGATACTCTATTTGGAAAATAGGGCTATTAATAATATCTAAGTAACAGGTGCGCAAATCTTCAATATTGGGGTACAACATTTCGGGAATGTAGGCACCACCAAAATCGCCATAATACCCTTTTTCGTTAACTCTATAATTCATAATATGTTATCTTAACATTAATAATGCTTGTTCTAATTTTGTTATATCTTTTAAGCCAGGTTCGGTTTCAAATTTCGAGTTTAAATCGACCCCAAAAAACTGTGGATGATTGATGTTTTTAACCTCGGCTAAGTTATCTAAACTTATACCACCGCTCAAAAAAAACGGAATATTTAATTTATACTTATTTAACAATTTCCAGTCAAATTGTTTGCCACTACCGCCGTGTGTTTCGGTTTTGGTATCCCACAAAAAATAATCAACTACATTTTTATATGCATTTAATTGTTCCCAATCAAAATCATCGGCTATGCCAAAAGCTTTTATTAGGGTTAA
>RDXP01000107.1 GCA_004292865.1 Sphingobacteriales bacterium | reverse complement strand
ATCTTATTGCTTATCGCTAAGGATCTGTTTGCCTTCATTTTTATTCATGTTTGGTGTACGCAAATATAAATAAATTATCCTATGTTAGTGCCATTACTTCGGGGAGACCGAGAGGGGACTAAAAAATATTTCACTTATTACCAATACTTTATAAAATAATTAAAATTTAATTTGGTACTAATTAGTAAAACATCCTATATTCGAAATATAATTTGGTTGAGATACCAAAAATCAAATCCTTCAAATGAAGTCTTTGGTTTATTAAGAAGTGGCAAGAGATCAGGCTCGCAGACCCACTGGCAACCTCCCTACATATTTAGAGAAAGGTGCCAAATCCTGCCCCGTATGGGACAAATAAATTTAAAAATAAAAAGACATGAAAAATCACATTATTGTTACCCAAACTTTACATTTAAAAGTCAAAAACAGATACATTCAAAAATCAACCCCGATTTTTATGATGTGTTGCTGTTGTATGTATAAAGCCTAATTGGCTTCTAATTTATTAGCCCTTTAAGGCTAAAAATCTTTTTCAATTTCTTTTAAAAATTTCTTAAAATTTATTTATTTATAATCATTTAATAAAAATGGCAACTCAAAATTTAAAATTCGAAACCTTACAAGTTCACGCAGGCCAAAAAGCCGACCCAACCACAGGCTCACGAGCCGTACCATTGTACCAAACTACCAGCTACGTTTTTAATAGCAGCGAACACGGTGCAAACCTTTTTGCCTTAAAAGAATTTGGCAATATATATACCCGTATTATGAACCCCACTACCGATGTTTTCGAACAACGAATAGCGGCTTTGGAAGGTGGTGTGGCGGCTTTGGCGGTATCATCGGGGCAGGCGGCACAGTTTATTGCACTTAATAATATATTGCAAGTGGGCGATAATTTTGTATCAACACGTAACCTTTATGGTGGTACGTATAACCAATTTAAGGTACAATTTAAACGCTTGGGTGTAGAGGCTAGGTTTGCCGATGATGAATCGGCGGAAGCCTTTGAAAAACTTATTGATGCCAATACCAAAGCTATTTACTTAGAAACTATTGGTAACCCAGCATTTAACATTCCCGATTTCGAAAAAATATCGGCCTTAGCCAAAAAATACGATTTACCTTTGGTTGTTGATAACACCTTTGGTGCAGGTGGTTATATATTTAGGCCATTGGAGCATGGAGCTAATATTGTGGTAGAATCGGCCACTAAATGGATAGGCGGCCACGGTACTAGCGTAGGCGGTGTAATTGTTGATGGTGGAAACTATAATTATGGTAATGGTAAATTCCCGCAATTTTCGGAACCTGCCGAAGGGTACCACGGCTTGGTTTTTTCGGATGTTTTTGGTGTAAACGGGCCGTTCGGTAATATACAATTTATTATTAGAGCCCGTGTAGAGGGTTTGCGAGATTTTGGTCCAGCTATATCTCCTTTTAATTCGTTTTTATTGATACAAGGTTTAGAAACCCTTTCGTTACGTGTACAACGCCATTTAGACAATACTTTAGAACTGGCACAATGGTTAGAAAACCATCCGCAAGTAGCCAAAGTAAATTACCCAGGTTTGGCATCATCACCTTATCATCAATTGGCCAAAAAATATTTAAAAAATGGATTTGGTGCGGTATTATCGTTCGAGATTAAAGGCGATAAAGAAAACGCAACTAAATTTGTAGATGCGCTGGTATTAACCAGCCATTTGGCCAATGTAGGCGATGCTAAAACTTTAATTATACAACCATCGGCCACTACGCACCAACAGCTATCTGCCGACGACCAAATAAAAGCTGGTGTAAGCCCTACTTTATTACGTGTATCGGTAGGTATTGAGCATATCGACGATATTAAGGCCGATTTTGCACAAGCATTCGAAAAAATTTAAAAGCACAATTTATCAGTCCTCTTAGCTATTTTTTTGGGTAAGAGGGCTGTTATTAACACATATAAATGAGCCACAAAACATACCAGCACCCACAGCCTTTTAAACTAGAAAGTGGTAAAAAAATAGTTGATTTAGAAATTGCCTACCATACTTTTGGTAAATTAAATGCCGATAAAAGTAATGTAGTATGGGTATGCCATGCCCTTACGGCAAATTCTGATGTATTTGAATGGTGGCCAGGCTTATTTGGTAAAAAAAATTTATTTAACGCCGACGAACATTTTATTGTATGTGCAAATGTGTTAGGCTCGCATTATGGCACTACTAGCCCGCTTTCTAAAAACGAAATTACAGGCCTACCCTATTGCTTATCGTTTCCGCAATATACCATACGGGATATGGTGGCAGCGCATCAATTACTAGCCGAGCACCTTAAAATAAATAGCATTGAGGTATTAATAGGAGGCTCGCTAGGCGGGCAACAAGCCTTAGAATGGGCTGTAATAGAGCCCGATAAGATTAAAAATTTAGTGGTATTGGCTACCAATGCACAACACTCGCCTTGGGGCATTGCTTTTAACGAATCGCAACGATTAGCCATAGCAGCCGATAGAACTTTTTACGCATCGAACCCTAAAGGGGGCTTAAAAGGCTTAAAAGCTGCCCGCAGCATGGCCTTATTATCGTACCGTACCTACGAAAGTTATGTACGCACACAATCCGAAGTGGACGATAGCCCTAAAGATTTATTTAAAGCATCATCGTACCAAAATTACCAAGGCGAAAAACTGGTAAAACGCTTTAATGCTTATAGTTACTGGTATTTAACTAAAGCTATGGATACACACAATTTAGGCCGTAACCGTT
>RDXP01000106.1 GCA_004292865.1 Sphingobacteriales bacterium | reverse complement strand
AATATATGTAATTCTGTGTAATTCAGTTTAATCTGTGAGCAAAAATCTTTTCTCGGTCTCATTCCCCTCTCGGTCTTCCCGAAGGGGAGATGCCCAATTGTAGAGGCGTGTGTTTACGATTATCGGTAAAAAAATCTTACGATTATCGGTAAAAAAATCTGTGGTAATCTGTGAAATCTGTGAGCAAAACTCCCCTCTCGGTCTTCTTCCCCTCTCGGTTTCCCCGAAGGGGAGATGCCCAATTGTAGAGGCGTGTGTTTACGATTATCGGTAAAAAAAATCTGTGGTAATCTGTGAGCAAAACTCCCCTCTCGATCTTCTTCCCCTCTCGGTTTCCCCGAAAGGGAGATGCCCAATTGTAGAGGCGTGTGTTTATGATTATCGGTAAAAAAATCTGTGGTAATCTGTGAATTCTGTGAGCAAAAAGTGTGATTGAAGGTTGTTAAAACTTAAAGTCAATCAAAAATTATACATCAAAAATCACAAATCTAAAATTAACTCCTTTGCCATTTTGTAGTGGCTTGTACCCTCGGGTATTTTTTGTAGCCAAAGTTTACAATCAGCTTTATTGTTTTCTTTTAAATAGCTTAGGGCAATGTAGTAAGCGGCATCGTATTTAAAGGCGGTTTGGCTGTTGTATATTTTGGTTAATATAGTTCTGGCTGTGGCCGATTGCTCGGTTTCTAGTAAAGTTAAGCCATAATAATAACTAACCATAGCGTTTTGGGGTTGCTGTTGGTAAAGTTTTGCAAGCAAGGGTTTGGCTGCAGCATAATTTTTTTGGTTAAAAAAATTAGCGGCTACATCTAAACTATTTTGGGCGGTGGCACTACGTTCGGTAACTAACATTTGGCTATTGCCTGCATATTGGTTGTATAAATTATTGTGCCAAGGAGCCCAAAGTAAAAGCCCCATAATTAGTATTGCGGCTACGCCACTCAACCATTTTAATTTAGATTTAAAATCAATAATTTTAGCTTGTGGCGCAAAGTAGGTGTTGTTAAATCCTGCCAAGGTGGCTTTAAATTGTTGGTCGATAGCATCAGGTGCTAGGTGTAATTTTAAAGTTTGGTTAATATTTTGGTAACTACTTAGCAGTTTTTCTAGCTCGGCATCGGTTTTTAAACTAAGTTCGAAGTCGGTAATTTCTTGCATATCCATATCGCCAACTGCATAGCGGGTAGTCAATAATATTTTATCTTCCTTCATCATTATAAAATTAAGCGTTTACCATTTTAATTAAAGTAGCCATACATTCCGATTTCTTTTTTCTTAAATAACCATACGTTACACCTAAAGCTTCGGCAACTTTTTCTTGTGCATCGCCTTTAAGGCTCCAAGTAATAATTTCTTTACAGCGTGTGCCTAGTTTATCAAAAGCATTTAAAAACAGAGCGTGTTGTAAAACTTCTTTTTCCAAAAAATCGGCTTGCTCAAAAGTATCCTCACTAAGTTGTAATAAATCATCTTCCAAATTTGTTACCGGCATTTGCGCTCTTTTTTTTAATTGGTTAAGCCATTTGCGTTTGCAAAGCAATAAAAAAAATGGCTCGAAAGGGCAAGTAAGCTCCAAATTTTTATACTTGGTTTGGTTATAAATATCTATCAAAGTTTCCTGAAAAACATCTTCGGCATCGCTAAGGCTACCATTGTTAAACGTAATCAACGATTTTACTTTCCCTGCACATTTTTTATAAATCTGGTTTATTAAAACCGCATCGTTATTTACTAATGCTGTTAAATATTGCTGGTCGGCATGTATTTTTTTTATCATTTAAGGTTGATATTCAAGGTATTTTATCCAAAAATAAGTTTAATTAAGCGTAGCCTGAAAATTATTTTCAAAAATACAGGTAACATTTTTAATACACAATTTATATAACAGCATACAATCAAAAATGGCAGCCGCAGAAAAGCCTTAATAGAGTAAGCAAACGTTTTAAATGATATACAATGACAGATTTAACTTTAGTAACCCTATTTTTTGGCATAGTGCTTTTATTCTCGCACTCGTACAAAAACGAAAAAAACGATTTTTAAAACCAATAAACCAATTTTAATAATTAAACCAATTTAAATTAAATGTTATGAAAAATTTAACCACTATTAAATTATTATTTTTTGCCTTAATTTTAGGTGTTGCAGCGTGTAAAAAATTAGATAACGCAAACCCCGAAGTCCAAAATTTGGCCGCCACCGCCAAAGATTTTACCGCAATATTTGGCCCTCAAATGCAAAAAATTGAAATAAACCCCGCCATCGAGAATAAAATAACCTTAAAAGGTGGCACTAAAATTACTATACCAGCAAACTCGTTTTCGTGGGGCTCGACAAATCCAGGCGGTGTAAAAATAGTAATAGAAACTATGGAAGTTTTAAAACGTAGCGATGTAGTATTTAGCGGCACCAACACCAACCATATTAGCGGTGCACCCTTAGCATCCGATGGTTTTATTTATTTAAACGCCAGCTTAAATGGCGTAAATGCCGATAAAGCTTTGCTAAAGCCAATTACCATAACCATACCCACCACCCGCACAGGCTTTACTCAAATATGGGAAGGTGTAGAAAAAGTTGATTCTGTACCACAAATGGCTTGGCAAGCCCCTAGGCCAGCCAACGGAATAGGTCAAAACAAAGAAATTATAGCCAAAGATTCGGGTTTTACCTTTGATATGGGTAACCTAGGTTGGATAAATTGCGATGTTTTTTATAGCTATGCCAACCCAAAAACCACCACCACAGTACAACTCATAAA
>RDXP01000120.1 GCA_004292865.1 Sphingobacteriales bacterium | reverse complement strand
CCAAATAATAAAAAAGCTTTGAGACTTTTTTATCATTTGGGGCTAGCGCTCTATCTTAATTGAACAAACTTTCTGTACGAACATTGGGGAGTACCTTAGAGTAACGTTGGCAATCCTAAAAATTTAGCAACAGTATGGAAAAATGGAAAACAAATAATTAAGATCGATAATTTTTTTTCTACGTTTGAGTCAATCGTAGTCGATAATTCAGCAACATATATTGTTGGTAGCGAATACTCATCAGAAAACGGCTTTATTGCTAGATTTTGGGTAAACGGAGTGTTAACACCGTTAAAAAACAATCCTACTTTTGGTTCTGAGTTTAAATGTATATTTCTTAAATAAGCCAATCTCTTTGAGGGTTTAAAGTTCCTCCCCCACCCCCCCGCCATCCCATTATTAAGCCCTTTCGCCGTTAACGTGATAAAAAACAAAGTGTAAAATTGTATGTAAACAATCGTAACCTTCGCCTTAATCTAAGGAAGTAATATAAAAGCATCATTAAAAACTGCTATTGCATTGTTATCAAATAATCTAAATTTTACCAATCTTAATATCCGATATATTTTGCCAGCCTAAAACAGTATATTTTGTTCGGTTTTGGTTTTCATTTCCGCCATAAATCAAGGTTTTGTTTACACTTACTGGCGCAACAATTTCTTCAAACCTGTCCATCTCTTTAAATAAGTTATTGCTTAGGGTTTCGGTTGCTTTAATCTCGAAAATAGAAAAACCATTTTGCTGTTTTGTTAATAAATCAACTTCATTTGAATTACTATCTTGCCAAAAATAAAAGTCGTTATGTAGGTAGCCATGGTGATTTTGCTTCTGATATTCGGCTACCATCATGTTTTCGAATATTTGCCCCTTTAACCTGTTTTCATCTATTTCATTGGCATTTCTAATACCCAATAAATAACTTAATAACCCGGTATCATAAAAATATAGTTTTGGAGTTTTAACAAGTCTTTTGTTATAGTTTTCGTGATAAGGCTGTAACATAAAAATTATATAACTGCTTTCTAAAATAGAGAGCCAAGCTTTAGCTGTATTATGCGAAATATTGCAATCGTTAGCCAAAGCACTATAATTTAATAATTGCCCTGCCCTGCCTGCGCATAAACTTATAAATGTTCTAAATAATCTTAAATCTTTAATGTTTAATAATTCTGTTACATCTTTTTCAATATAGGTTTGAATGTAGTTGGTATAAAAAATAAAAGGTTTAATAACTCTATCAAAAATTGGTGGGTAAAATCCTTTTACAGCTACTTTTGTGTAAAGGTTTTCTAATAAATTGTATGGTTTTAATTCTGTAAAATCAAAGGGAAGTAATTTGAATAATGCCACTCGGCCTGCTAGTGTTTGCGTAATGCTATTTATCAAATGAAAATTTTGAGAACCAGATAATATGTATTGTCCCATTATTTTTGAGTCGTCAACTTTGCCTTGTAAATAAGAAAAAAGCTCAGGTACTCTTTGCACTTCATCTAAAATAACTTTATCGCTATATTGATTTAAAAAACCAACTGGGTCGTCGGTTGCAAACGAACGTATATTTGGATTTTCTAAACTTACATACTGATAGTCGTTAAAAACTTGCTTTAATAAGGTTGTTTTACCCGACTGCCTAGGGCCAGTTATTGCCAATATCGGAAACTTACTTTTTTGGCTTTCTATTATGGGCGCAATTTGTCTTTTAATAAACTCATTCATTTGATTTTGTTTAGCTTAGTGATACCAATTTACAAATAAAATAAATTTTATTGACAAATTACATAAACTCTATTGCCAAATTACATAAACTCTATTGCCAAATTACATAAACTCTATTGCCAAATTACATAAATTTATAATTCCTATAAAATGCTTGCACAGCTAACGCAAGTACTAAGCTTTTATAGCGTAAATATGATAATAAAAAAAATCAAAAATTTAATGGCAAATAGGATTGTAAATGTAATTGTAGGTTTTGTATTTTAGTAGAAAGAAAACTTCATAATAATTTAATTATTAACTAAAGTTTCGGAGGTAAATAATGAGGTGGTTTTTTATCTTTTTAATTTAAGATGGTGCTTTTACAACCAGCTTTGGGTTCTTTGCAGTAAAAATATATCACAAAAAACACAAAAATTTACGCAAAGCCCGTTGCGTATATATCCAGCTAATTTTATAAATACGCTGCACTATAAGTATATTTATGCGCTTTAATTGCGCCGAAAATTTAATTAATATTATGGCATCCTCGCTACCTATTTTTAAAATTTGGTTAGCCTTTGTTTCAATTTCATTTATGGTATTAAAATTAGATTTATACACCATTTATTAATAAATTGAGCTAAAAAAAAGATTTATTTAACCCACTTTTTCCAAAAAATTGTAAACCTCTATTTTAAATTTTCAAACTCCCCTACCCTATTTTATCTTATAAAAAACATCGTTCCATTGCAGCTGGTTTTTTAAATGGCTAATGGTGGTTTGCTTGCCAATGGTAATAAGTTCGATACCCGCTATATCGGCAAAATCTTGCAAGTGTGCATTGCTTAAATTTTGACTATATGCGGTATGGTGTGCACCGCCAGCGTAAATCCAAGCAGCACAAGCTGTTTTCATATCGGGCAGGGGTTTCCATAGCACACGGGCAACGGGCAGCTTAGGCAAATTGTGGAGTGGTTCTATGGCCTGTACCTCGTTCACAATCAAGCGAAAGCGGTTACCCATATCAACTATCGAAGCATTTAAAGCATTGCCACCAGCTACATTAAATACTAGGCGAACAGGGTCGGCCTTGCCACCAATACCCAATGGGTGAATTTCGAGTGTTGGTTTTCCGCTGGCCAAGCTGGCATCAACTTCTAACATGTGCGAGCCTAGCACCAAGCTATTTTCGGGGTCGAAATGGTAAGTATAATCTTCCATAAAGGCATTTCCTCCGGCCATACCAGCACCCATTACTTTGCAAGCCCGCACCAAAGCGGCAGTTTTCCAATCGCCTTCGCCAGCAAAACCATAGCCCTGTTGCATTAAACGTTGTGCAGCAATGCCGGGCAGTTGCACCATGCCGTGTAAATCTTCAAAAGTATCGGTAAAGCCTTTGTAATTACCTGTTTCTAAAAATGTTTTTAAACCTAGTTCTATTTTTGCGGCTTGGCGGATAGAAGTTTTTTTAACTTCATTGCTGGCTATATCGGCACTTAAAGTATAATCGGTTTTATACTCGGCTACCAAAGCATCAATTTGCGCTTCGGTAATTTGGTTAATAATGGCCACCAAATCGCCAATGCCGTGGGTATTTACCGAGTAGCCAAATTTTAGTTCGGCTTCTACTTTATCGCCATCGGTAACGGCTACATAACGCATATTATCGCCAAAGCGAACAAATTTTGCCCCTTGCCAATCGGCCCAGGCGGCGGCGGCTCTTGCCCATATATTTATATCGTTTACCACCGCTTCATCTTGCCAAAAACCTACTACCACTTTACGGTTTATACGCATACGCGATACCATAAAACCAAATTCACGGTCGCCATGGGCACTTTGGTTTAGGTTCATAAAATCCATATCAATGCTATCCCAAGGTATATCGCGGTTAAATTGGGTGTGCAGGTGCAGCAATGGTTTTTGTAAAATATTTAAACCACGTATCCACATTTTAGCGGGCGAAAATGTGTGCATCCAAGTTACCAAGCCTATGCAATGCTTGGCTTGGTTGGCGGCTTCCATTACTTCAAAAATTTCGTCGGGCGTTTTTACCACTGGCTTGTATATTACCTTTACAGGGATGCTGGCATGTAGGTTAAAATAGCTGGCAATTTGTTGCGAATGTTGTGCCACTTTATCTAATGTTTCGGGGCCGTAAAGGTGCTGGCTACCTGTTATAAACCAAATTTCGTATTGTTTTAAATCTATCATTTTTTATTGCTTTACCTTTAGCAAGGCTTGGGTATATTTTTAATTTTTTAATTGGTTTTGTGGAAATTAAATTTGAGGTAAAGCTATTAACATTTAAGTATTTTTTGCAAAAAAACCAGGGATTATTTTTTTGTGAAAAGTGTAAGGTAGGTATTTATAGTTTGGCTAAATTTTATTTACCACCGGGTTTATATTTTAGCAGAAAAGTAAAAAAACCTATAAGGCTTTTAAAGTCTTATAGGTTTAACAATCCTAAATAAATTTACTTAACTTTGGGAGGATTAAATTATTTAGTTATAGGCTATGCATAAATCTTTGTGTTCTTTACGGTAAAACCTTTACCGCAAAGTTTGCAAAGGAAAAGCGCAAAGAACACAAAGCTGGTTGTAAGCATCCTCAGTAAAAAAAGATAAAAAAACACCTCATTATTTACCTCCGAAACTTTAGTTAATTTATCGCAATTTCGCGTGATTGTATTTTGGCCTCCTCTTTTTTGGCAATCGTAATTTTTAAAATACCATCTACATAATTTGCTTCAATGGCGTTAAAATCGGCTGTTTGAGGTAAAGTGAACGAGCGTAAAAACGAAGCGTAGCTAAATTCTTTCCTGCTTATTTTCTCGTTTTCGGCCCTGGTTTCGGCTTTGGTTTCCACGCTTACGCTTAACACGTTTTTTTCTAAATTTAATTTAAAATCTTCTTTTTTTAACCCTGGCGCAGCTAAAGCCAATATAAAATCGTTTTCGGTTTCGCTAATATTTACCGCAGGTGTATGGTGCAAATGCCTGTCAATGGTAGTGCTGTTGTTAAAAATTCCGTCGATTAATTCATTAAATGGCGAATAAGCCGTTACTCCATTTTTTCTTTCGTTTAATTTTACAAATGTCATTTTAATTTCCTCCTATTTTTTAAAATTGTGAATAGATGAAATCCATTACTCAAAGCATATACCAATGTAAAAAGATGTAATATTTTATGTCAAAATGTCTGTTAAAATTATTTTTACATGTCAAAATAACCGAAACTAAAGATTACTTGTCCTTTTAATTGGCCAAAACACCTAATAATATACAGCAAAATATAAACAATTAAGCAAATAATTATACACAACAACCATCTAAAAAAAGCATTTTTAATTTATATTGCGGTTAAATTTATATTGAAAAAATAACGCAGCACCCATGCAATCCTACGACAATAAAATAACCATAAAACACTGGGCCGAAGAAGATAGACCACGCGAAAAACTACTTTTACAAGGCCGTAGGGCATTAACCGATGCCGAACTGATAGCTATTTTAATAAGTTCGGGCAATATTACCGAAACAGCCGTTGAACTAAGCAAACGTATATTACACCAATTTAATAATGATTTATCGGTACTGGGCAAGCAAACCGTAAGCGAGCTTTGTAAATTTAAAGGTATTGGCGAAGCCAAAGCAATAGCCATTATTGCAGGGCTAGAGCTAGGCCGCCGTAGGCAAGAAACCGCCGAACCCGAAGTTGTTAAAATTACCAACTCTAAAGATATTTTCAACCTATTAAATCGTTACTTTTCGGATATTGGCCACGAAGAATTTTGGATTATATTACTAAGCCAAGCCAATAAAGTTACCCACAAATTTATGGTGAGCACTGGCGGGAAAACAAGTACCGTAACCGACCCTAAAATTGTTTATAAACTAGCCCTCGAAAACAATGCAACAGGCATTGTACTGGCACACAACCATCCATCGGGCAACTTAAAGCCCAGCCAGCAAGATATTAAACTCACAAATAAAATGGTTGAGGCAGGTAAATTGCTGGATATACGGGTAATAGACCACGTTATTTTTGGCGAAAACGCTTATTTTAGTTTTGCCGACCAAAGTATGTTAGGCTAAATGCGCAAAAAATTTATTGTTCCCCTTAAATTCCTATTTTTGCCAATAATACAAAAAACGAAATAGCATATATTTCCCTCAACACATAAAATGAAAATAGCATACAATTGGCTTAAAACCTTTATCAATACCGATTTAGCACCACAGCAAATATCAACCATATTAACCAATATAGGCCTCGAGGTAGAAAGCCTCGATGAAGTGCAAGCCGTACCTGGCGGCTTAAAAGGGCTAGTGGTAGGCCATGTTTTAACCTGCGTACCACACCCAAACGCCGATAGGTTGCGCATAACCCAAGTAAATATAGGCCACGAAAACCCTTTGCAAATAGTGTGCGGCGCACCCAATGTTACCGCTGGCCAAAAAGTAATTGTAGCCACAGTAGGCTGTACAGTTTTCCCCTTGGCGGGAGATGCCTTTGCTATCAACAAATCTAAAATACGGGGCGAAGTATCCGAAGGGATGATATGTGCCGAAGACGAAATAGGCCTTGGCAAAGGCCACGATGGTATTTTAGTGTTGCCCGATGATACCCAAGTAGGCCTTGCAGCCAAAGATTATTTTAAACTAAACGACGATTATTTATTTGAAATTGGCCTTACGCCTAACCGGGCCGATGCAGCATCGCACCTAGGCGTAGCCCGAGATTTAGCTGCTTTTTTAAAAACATCCATTACCAAACCCAATGTTGATGATTTTAAAATTGATAACCAAAACTTAATTATTGATGTTTTGGTGGAAGATGAAATTGCAGCACCACGCTATTCGGGACTAACTATTACAGGCATCACCGTTGCGCCATCGCCCAAATGGCTAACCGAAAAACTGGCTGTAATAGGCATTAAAGCCATAAATAACGTAGTTGATGTTACTAATTATGTGCTACACGATTTAGGCCAACCCTTACACGCTTTTGATGCCGATGAAATTGCTGGCCATAAAATTGTGGTTAAAAAATGTGCCGAAGGTACTTTATTTACCACCTTAGATGGTGTTGAACGTAAACTATCGGCCAATGATTTAATGATTTGCGATGCCGAAAAACCATTGTGTATTGCTGGCGTGTATGGCGGCATACAATCGGGCGTAAGCCAAAAAACCACTTCTGTATTTTTAGAAAGTGCTTATTTTAATGCCGTTACGGTTCGTAAAACCTCTAAGCTACACAACTTAAAAACCGATGCTTCGTTTAGGTATGAGCGTGGTACCGACCCTGAGATTACCGTTTACGCCCTTAAACGAGCCGCTTTGCTAATCCAACAATTGGCGGGTGGCACTATATCGTCCAGTATTTTTGATAGTTACCCTAAGCCTGTACCTGCTTTTGATGTGGAATTAAGCTATGCACACGTACAACAATTGATAGGTAAAAACATCCCGGAAACGGAGATAAAAGCCATTATACAAAGTTTAGCAATAGATATTGTTGCCGAAGACAGCCAAAAACTACAATTAAAAGTACCCACTTACCGTGTAGATGTTACCCGCAATGTAGATGTGATTGAGGAAATTTTAAGAATTTATGGCTACGATAATATTGAAATACCTAGCAAAATAAACGCATCGCTAAACAATGTAAGCAAGCCCGATAAAGATACTTTGCAAAACCATATTGCCGATGGGTTAAGTGCCAATGGTTTTTTTGAGATGCTTAGCAATTCGCTTACAAAATCATCGTACCCAAATAATGAAGCCGAAACAATTAAGATTTTAAACCCTTTAAGTTCGGATTTGGATGCAATGCGCCAAACCATATTATACGCTGGTTTAGAGGCTATTAGCTATAATCAAAACCGTAAAGCCAGCGATTTAAAACTGTACGAATTTGGTAAAACCTACCATTTAATTGATGATAAATTTAAGGAAACAAACCACCTTGCACTTTTTATAACCGGCAATTTACAGCCCGAAAACTGGCAACAAAAACAAAGCGAAGTATCGTTTTTTAACACCAAAAGCTGGGTTGATGGCGTGTTGGCTCGTTTAGGTATCAACAATTTAATTAGTGATGACGGCCTAAACCCGCATTTTGCTTACAGCTTGGCCTACAAAAAAGGAGATAAAGTTTTGGTAGAATTTGGTGCCGTGGCAAAATCTGTTTTAAAACCTTTTGGTATTGATAAACCTGTATTTTACGCCAACTTTAATTGGGATTTGGTTTTAAAAACCATTAAAAACAACAAAATATTTTTCCAAGATATTTCTAAATTCCCGGCCGTTAGGCGAGATTTATCGTTGCTTATTGATACCGATATTACATTTGCACAGCTACATAAAATCGCCATTAAAACTGAAAAAAAATTATTGAAAACCGTAAATGTATTTGATGTTTACGTGGGCGATAAACTCCCGGAAGGCAAAAAATCGTATGCTTTAAGTTTTGTTTTACAAGATGATGAAAAAACCCTAACCGATAAACAAATTGATAGCGTAATGCAAAAGCTAATTTTTAATTTAGAAAAAGAGGCTAAGGCTGAGGTTAGGAAAGGGTAAGGTTATTTCAATAACTCTTTCCTAAATTTGTAGCCAACAGCTACGGGCATTGCGAAGGAGCGGAAATTGGTAACACAATTCCTAATCTCAGCATTAAAGTTTATTAGAAATCGTAAACCTTAAAAAAGCACCAATGCCACTTTTTTTTGTAAAATAAATGCTATGCACAGGGCTTTATAGTTGTTTTGTTTCCTACTTGTTTGAAGTATGCAATAATTTCCGCCTTGGTCATTTTTGATAACTTTTCGCTTAATTTGTCTCTCTGTTGACGCATAAATTGAACTGCATCAAACTCTTTGTTAATCGTTTTCATATTTTGTAAATTCTCTTGGTGAACGTATTTCTAATTGTTTGTAACCGTTTTTAATGTTTATAGAGCTGTAACCTCTTATGCGTTGTACGTTTACGATATGTTTAAAATTCCAACTTACCAAAAAATCTGCTCTATTAATCGTTGCCAAAGCAATATGTAAACAATCGGCATAACTTGTATGTCCCACAACTTTTTCTGTTATATACTCAGTTGCAAGTTCAACAGCATCCTCCATTGTTTGTATAAATTCAGTATTTTTTAATGGAATACTTTGAACAAGATTTCTAACTCTCTCAGGTGCATTTTCTAATTCGTCTTGTGTTACAGAAGAGAAAAGCAAAATAAATTCTCCTTGCTTAAGTCTGAGTCTATCTAATAAGGGAATAGTATGTTCTGCAAACTCTTCATCAAAGTATCCTCCAAAAACCGAAGTATCTATGTAAATTCTCTGCTTCAAGCTTTAAAGTTAATGTTTTTAGTCTTGTTTCTGAAATTTTAATATAAATTTACTTGGTGTATTGCGAAGGCTGAGGTGAGGAAAGAATAGATTTTTTAGGCTTTTACCCAAAATCCAAGTACTTATCAATAGGAGCTTTTATTAATGTTGGTAAAACCTTATTAAGCACTTCTCCGTTTAAAACCCGCTCATAATAGCGCAAATAATTGCAGGCCATTACCTGTGCCGAAAAATTATCTAATGCATAATGATGGCATTTTTGTGTATCGAAATCAACAGAATTTTTTAGGGCATTAGCTAAATCATGTCTGCTAGCCGATAAAAAACCGATTTCATTATTCACTAATTCGGGTAAGGAACCGTAAGGAGTGGCAAATACTGGACACCCGAAATATAGGCTTTCTATAACCGCTAAGCCAAAAGGTTCATGCCACAAAACGGGGAAAATTAACCCTTTAGATTGTTGCATAAAAGCTGCTTTTTGCTCGTTGTTTACCATCCCTTTAAAACTTACGTGGGTAGCAAACGTAAAGCGAGGTCCCATTTTTAGGTTTAACCTGTATCCGCCTAAAACCACTAATTTTTCATTGGTTTTTTTGGTTATTGCAATTGCTCCTCGCACATTTTTTACCTTCCAAGCGGCATTGGCCAAAAAATGAAAATATTTTTTTTTACTGGATAGTTGTAGTTTTGGGTAGTTGTTCCAATCTAATCCATTATGTACAAAAGCGGTTGAATTATACCGCTGAGCGTGATTTTGGCTTACAAAAACGCATTGCTTATCTAATAATAGTCCGTAGCTGGGGTTGCCGTGTATGGTTACCAAATAAGGTTTTTTTACCGCTTGGGGCGGGATGCTTTGGCAATGTACTACATCTACACTGTCGGGTATTTGGGTATTTATATCGCGGGTATTATCGTAAAAAAGTACTTCCGCAAAAGCACAATACGAGCCTTTATGAACCAAAAAAGTAACTTTATGACCCATTTGGCATAAAACATTTCCCAAATCCCACATTACCCGTTCGGTACCGCCGTATAAAATGGCGGGTATTTTGCAGGTATTAAACAGTAGGATATGCATCCCTTTTATTCCGAAAAAACAAAACCAATTGCTGGCCGTAAATTATACACCGAAATCATTACTTCGCCATAAGCACCTGTACTGCGTATGGCCACAAGATTGCCACGCTGGGTTTCGGGTAGCATTACTTCTTTGCCAAAACAATCCGACGATTCGCATACTGGGCCCACTACATCGTATTTGGTATTCATATTTTTATCAAGCTGGCTTATGTTTTCTATTTGGTGGTAAGCTTGGTAAAGTGCGGGGCGTATTAACTCCGACATGCCAGCATCTAAAATAACAAAATTTTTATTTTTACCATTTTTAACGTATAATACTTTAGAAATTAGGCTACTACATTGCGCTACCAAGGCTCGGCCGAGTTCGAAATGTACTTCTTTACCGGGCTTAACTTCTAAAAAATCGTTAAAAATTTTAAAGTAGGCTTCAAAATCTACCATAGCATCCTCATCGGGCTGGTGGTAATTTATACCCAATCCGCCACCTACGTTTAGTACTTTTACGGGCATTCCACGTTCTTCGAACCAGTTTTGCACTTCATTAACTTTTACACAAAGGCTTTTAAAAACATTCATATTGGTAATTTGCGACCCTATATGAAAATGTATGCCTAAAAATTTGAGGTTTTTACACGCTTTTAAGGCCTCGGCCACTGCGGGCAATTCCCACATATTTATACCAAACTTGTTTTCATCAAGCCCCGTGGTAATATATTGGTGCGTGTGGGCATCTACATTGGGGTTTACACGTATGGCTATGCCAGCAGTTTTATTTTTTGCTTGGGCAAGCTCGTTTATCACAAAAAGTTCTTGCACACTTTCTACATTAAAGCAAAAAATATCAAGGTCGAGGGCTATGTTTATTTCGCTATCACTTTTGCCTACACCTGCAAAAACTGTTTTTTGGGCATCAAATCCAGTTTCGTTGGCCCTTATTAATTCGCCACCCGATACACAATCGGCACCCAAGCCATTATCTTTTATTAAGGCTAAAATGGTTTTGTTACAATTAGCTTTTAAAGCAAAATGTACGTGAAAATTATACTTAGCAGCCGCAGTATTGCAGGCCGTTAAAGTATTTTTAAGCAAGCCCAAATCGTAGTAATAAAATGGCGTTTGTTGTTGGGCAAAACCAGCAACTATATTGGCATTAAACATTTGCCTCATATTGGTTAAAATTTTTTAGTCGAATAAACGGTTATGTAAACTTCTTAGGGCTTCTACTTTATCGTCGGTTTTTACCAATAATGATATGTTATAGTTAGAACCTCCATACGAAATCATCCTTAGCGGGATATGTTTTAAAGCCTCAAATATACGTGATGCGTAGCCATAAGTTTCGGCACCCATATCGCCCACTACGCAAATAATAGAGTGGTTAACATCCACTTCTACAATGCCAAAATCGCTTAAATCTTTAGTTATTTCGCCTAAAAAACGGGTATCATCAATAGTAACCGAAACCGCCACTTCGGATGTGGTAATCATATCGATAGGTGTTTTGTAGCGTTCGAAAACCTCGAATACTCGGCGTAAAAACCCATAAGCCAGCAACATACGGCTCGATTGTATTTTTATTGCCGTAATGCCATCTTTGGCTGCAATAGATTTTATTTTACCTTTTTCGCTTTCGCTAGATATTAAAGTGCCGTGTGCGGTGGGTTCCATAGTGTTTAATAACCTTACGGGGATTTTATATTTTTGCGCCGGAAAAACCGATTGCGGATGCAAAATTTTTGCACCAAAATAGGCCAATTCGGCAGCTTCATCAAATGATAAATTGGCAATAGGTTTAGTGCCTTTTACAATCCTTGGGTCGTTATTGTGCATGCCATCAATATCGGTCCATATTTGTACTTCTTCGGCTTTTATGCCCGCACCTATTAATGATGCGGTATAATCGCTACCGCCACGGCGTAAATTATCTATCTCGCCAAACGAGTTTCTGCAAATAAAACCTTGGGTAATAAATAGGTTTACATTAGGTTTAGCTTTTAGCAATGGGGTTAAATGTTCGGTAATAAAATCAACCACGGGTTCGTTATCTTCATCAATTTTCATAAAATCGAGAGCGGGTAATAGGGCTGATGCCACGCCAATTTCGCTCAAATAAATATGGTACAAGGTGGTAGAAAGTAACTCGCCTTGTGCTAAAATAATTTTTTCTTCGATGGTAGTAAAAATATGGTTGGCAAATTCGGCAATCAAATTAAAATGAAAATCGATAATGGTTTTTGCTTTTTCCAAATAAATAGCATCGGCATAAAGCTCTTTAATAAAAACTTCGTATTTATCTTTTAAAGTTTGAACCAATAAAGCCGCCTTGGGTTTATTGCCTTCTAAATAGGCTGCCGAAATTTCTACCAAATTATTGGTAGTACCCGATACGGCTGATAAAACCACTATTTGTTGCTCTTGAGGATTGATGATATCCAACAACTTTTTCATTCTATCGGGGCTTCCTACTGATGTACCACCGAATTTTAAAACTTTCATTTAATTATTATTATGATTAGGATTATGCTGATTTTTAAAATCGGATAAAAATATACAAAAAAAAATAATTTTTGTAAATGATAGGGGAATATATTTAGTGGGTAATTTTAGTGGGATAGTGTTTAAAAAATTATTAACACCGGTGCCCGTAGCCCGAAAACAATTTGTGATTAGGCGAAAATTTCAGGGCACTGTACAATATACAAAAGTTAAGACCTTTACAAATAATTTCTTTAAATTTGTTTGTAAACTTTAAAGAAAATGACTAAACAACTAATACGATTTGATTGGGCTATCAAAAGACTCTTGAGAAACAAAGCCAATTTTGTTGTTCTTGAAGGTTTTTTAAGTGAGCTGTTGTTTGATACTATTAAGATTGAGCAAATTCTTGAAAGCGAAAGTAATCAAGAAACTGAAAATGACAAGTTTAACCGAGTGGATATTCTTACTCAAAACTCAAAAAACGAAATTATTATTATCGAAATACAAAGCAGTTACGAAATTGACTTTTTTCATAGAATGGCTTATGGTGTTTCAAAAAGCATTACAGAAAACTTAAATATTGGACAAAATTACTCGGAGATTAAAAAAGTAATTTCTATAAATATTGTTTATTTCAATCTTGGGCAGGGACAAGATTATGTTTACACAGGGAAAACAGATTTTATTGGTCTTCATCAAAATGATAAATTAGGACTTACAGATAAACAGAAAACTACTTTTTTAAAAAATGAAATTTCTGATATTTTTCCAGAGTACTACTTATTAAAAGTCAATCAATTTAATGACATAGCAAAAGATACATTGGACGAATGGATTTATTTTTTAAAAAACAGTGAAGTAAAAGACGAGTTCAAAGCAAAAGGATTGAAAGAAGCAGGAGAAGTTTTAGACATCATGCGGCTTCCCAAAGATGAAGAATATGGTTACAATCGTTATATAGACAGTTTGCGATTGAAAAGTAGCGAAATGTTTACTTTACAAACAGAAGCAGAATTTAAGGTTCGTGAAGAAAACAGTATTTCTATTGCAAAGAATGCAATCAATATAGGGCTTTCAAATGAACTTATTTCTACATTAACAAATTTAGAAATTCAAAAAATAAAAGAATTAAGGAACAAAATGAAAGAATAAATATTAGCTTAACATTGGGTTTTGTGCAAGCAAGGATTTAGTGGGTAGTAGCTAGTGGAATAGCGTTTAAGATATTATTTTGCATTAATTTATCAACGCTAAGCCCGAGGTTAGTTGCCTGGAAGCCCGAAAAGAATTTAAAATGGTAAGCCCGAGGCTATATGCCCGTAGCCTAAAAAGAATTTGTGATACCAACCCCAAAAAAAAATGCTCCCAAATATTATTTAGGAGCATTGTGTGATTTTAAGCCAATTGCTTGTTTAGTTTTTCGGCTAATACTGATTTTGGTACTGCACCTATTTGTTTATCAACAATTTCGCCGTTTTTAAATATCAATAAGGCGGGAATATTTCTAATGCCAAATTTTACAGAAATCTCGGGGTTATGGTCCACATTTACTTTGCCTACCACAGCTGTTCCTTCAAAATCTTTGGCCAACTCTTCTACCACTGGGCCTACCATACGACAAGGGCCACACCACTCGGCCCAAAAATCTACCAATACGGGCTTATCTGCTTTTAATACCAACTCCTCAAAGTTGGCATCTGTTATTTCTAATGCCATAATTTTTATTTTTAATTTGTGATGTCAAAGATATGTTTTAGGTATGCTAGCCACAAATAGATTTTTGCAATAGTGCAATAGCCTAACCTGATGATGGGGCAATGTACTGTACTTATTAAATATGGCTTGGCTTTTTTTATTTGCTACAAATACGCCTATCTGTTTGATAGTGTTTGGTTTATTTAAACTATTTATCTACGAGAGTTTAGCTATTAATATTGTTACTTAAATGTGGTGATAAAATAGTTTTTTACTTTTAGTTGTTAGCCCGTGGTTGGTTCACCGCAAACGTTTACGTTAAATATACGGCATCGCTTTCGTGTGGTTCGTCTAATATAACTTCTACGTGTTCTTTTAATACGGTTGATAGCTGTAAACCTGTAAAATCGGTGGTAAGCGGAAACAGCTTGTGGCTACGGTCTATAAGTACTACCGAGCGTAATTTTTTAAGTGGGATGTTTAAAAATTTACCTAATCCGTAAGCCAATGTGCGGCCACTATTTAGTACATCATCTACAATAATTACGGTTTTATGGGTACAATCTATTTGTGCAATATCGTTTGTTGTATCGTAATGCTGTATATCTTTATCTAATAAAATACTGGCTACACTTATTTTAATGGTGGTTATTTTTTGTAATACAGCATTTAACCGCAAGGCTAGCCTATACCCACGGGCCCATACGCCTACAATAATAATTTCGTTTTCCTCGAAGCTATCTTCGAGTATTTGGTAGGCTATACGGTTTATTTTTTGCTGAACTTGTACGGTATTTAGTATTAATTCTCGTTTCATTTTTGCTTGTTTTTTATTAAACTTAATAGCCTAATTTATTATGTTTTTAACCGTGTGAAAGAGCGTTAACGATGGTAGCGGCCCGCCTGCAGGCCGGCAGGCATCCTTTTCATCAATTGCTGTTGGCTAAAGCCAACGGCAATTGATGAAAAGATACAGCGAACAGCGTGTAAAAACGCCCAAATCATATCTCAAAAATTTCTTTATTGGTAGCGTTAAAATTTACTACAATTATACGGCATGTTGATGTATAAAAGCTACAACTGTTTGATTAAAAAAATAAGCACTATCTAAATTTACCACGTGGCCACAATTTTTAACAATTACTAAAGTCGAAAAACGGTTTTGTTTTTTTACTAATTCTTTAATTTCGGGCAAAAACATGGCATCTTGGTCGCCAAGAATGTAAAGTGTGGGTTTAGGCAGCTCGGTTTTTCTAAACATTTTTAATACTGGGTTTACCTCGCTTGCTAGGCTAAACCATTTTATAAACTCTAATTGGTTTAATTTTTTAGCCTCGTTTATAAAAATATCACGCGATGTTTTATGGTTACTACGGGGCATTATGATATAGGCAAAAAAAGTATAAAGCGATATATAGGGCAAATAAAACTTAAATATGTTTCCTAATTTTACCAGTAACCACGAGCGTAAGTTTAGTTTCATAATAGCACCTGCAAGCACTAGGCTAGTTACCCTTTGGGGATGTAACTGTGCCAATTCGCGTACAATAATGGTACCTAATGATATGCCTACAAAATGCGATTTTGCGATTTTAAGATAATCCAAAAGAGATATAATATCGTTGGCTAAAAATGCAAAAGTGTATTTCACATCTTTTAATGTTAGGCTTCCTTCGGAGTTTCCGTGGCCACGTAAATCGAGCAGTAAAACATTAAAATTGGTTTTAAATGCTTTAATTTGTTTAAACCAAGTATTGTAACTGCCACCTGCACCATGCACAAATGTTACCCATTGCGTAGATGTAGGATGGATATATGTAACATGGTTTAGCACAATAATGGGTGAATTTTATTTAATCAATGCCTCCAAAACCTGCTGCGAAGCATTTTTTGTATCTACTTTATCAATGATAGCGATAATTATACCTTGTTCATCTATCACAAAAGTTGTGCGCTGTGTGCCCATATAGGTTTTGCCGTACATGCTTTTTTGTACCCATACGCCATAGCTGCTTACAATGCTTTTATCGGTATCGGCCAGTAGGGTAAATGGTAGGTCAAATTTTGTTTCAAATTTTTTGTGCGATTTTTCGTCATCAACGCTTACGCCCAATACCTCAAATCCTTGGGTTTTTAAGGCTTGGTAATTATCTCTAAAATCGCAAGCCTCAAGGGTACAGCCTGGGGTATTATCTTTAGGGTAAAAAAATAAAATTACCTTTTTGCCAATAAAATCTGCCAAAGAAATAGCTTCGCCATTTTGGTTGCTTGATGTAAATAGTGGTGCGGGGTTGCCTATTTGTAAATTTATCATAATTAAGGTTGTTTTAGTTTAATTACTGGTGCTAGGGCGAGGCTTTTTTTTCCACTTTCGTGGCGATTTGCTGTGTGCATGGCCACCGCCACTGGCTAAGGGATTGTACACAAAAGTTTCGCCCAGGCCTTCAGGGAGTTCGATTTTAGGTATTTCCCTTTCAATCATTTTTTCTATTCGGGCAAATTTTCGTTGGTCTTTTTGGTTGATAAAAGTAATGGCTGTACCTGTAGTTTCGGCCCTTGCGGTACGGCCTATGCGGTGTATATAATCTTCGGGATCGGGCGGTACATCGTAATTTATAACCAAACTTATGCCTGCTACATCAATGCCTCTTGATAATACATCGGTACCTATAATTACCTGTAATTGCTTGCCTCTAAAGGCCATCAATATTTTTTCGCGTTGGGCTTGGTCTAAATCGGAGTGGAAAGCTTCAACCTCTAAGCCCGAGCGTTCTAAACTGCTGGCTAATTTTTTTACAATCTCCTTGCGGGATGCAAAAATAATAACACTTTTAAACTCTTTTTGCTTCAATAAAATACGCAGTAATTTAGGTTTTTGTTCATCAAAGGTTAAATATGCTTGCTGCAAAATACCCACCGAAGGTTTAGAAACTTCGATATTTACTTCGGCAGGTTGGTGCAATATTTTTTTGGTTAGTTCCCTAATTTTATGTGGCATGGTAGCCGAAAATAGTAGGTTTTGACGTTTTTCGGGCAGGTAACTTATAATTCTTACAATATCATCGTAAAAACCCATATCCATCATACGGTCGGCTTCATCTAAAATAAGGTGTTTTAAGCCTGTAAGTTTTATAGTTCCAGATGTAAGGTGTGCAATTAAGCGGCCTGGTGTGGCTACAATAATATCCACCCCATCGTTTAACGATCGGCGTTGCTGCTCGTAATTAAAACCATCGCCACCACCATATACTGCAATTGATGAGTTGCCTGTAAAATAAGCCAATCCTTCTATCTGTTGGTCTATTTGCTGTGCCAGCTCGCGGGTGGGTGCCAGTATAAGGGTGTTTATACCTACCGTTTTTTCTTCGTTTATTTTGTTTAAAATAGGCAATAAATACGAAGCCGTTTTACCAGTACCCGTTTGCGCACAAGCAATTAAATCTTTGCCTTCTAATATTAGCGGTATAGCTTGTTTTTGTATAGGTGTGGGTTCTTTATAACCCATTGTGTCTAACCCTTCTTGTAAAAGTTGGTTAAAGTTAAAATCGTTGAAAGTCAATTTTTTTAATTTATTGTAATGTGATAATGCGCAAAGGTAAGCGAATTATTATAAATGAGATGGTTAATTAAATAAAATAGTGTGGCAAGTGCTAGTAAATGAGCTTCGGCTAATGAGAGCGGATTTAGGGGTATTACCCCGGCTCCAAGTTATTAAACAACGTAAAACACAAAACCCAGCTGGTAATTATTGGGTTATAGGCTAAAAAACATTAGATAAGCGAGCCATTGCTGTGTGCATAACATGGCACCCACCGGTTGGGGGCTGTTAGGCTAGGTTATGTACTTATGTAGATAGTTGTAATTTTACGCAAATTAATGGCGCATATATATTAATAAATAGCGAGTTTTGTAAGCATTATGTATAGTATCCCACAATTACAGCAAATTATACAAAAGGCAATGGATGATAAACAATATCCAAGCCACCCTAAAGAATTGTATGAACCTATTGCTTATTTGATGGCTTTGGGCGGTAAACGCCTGCGGCCAGCACTTGTATTAATGGCAACCGATTTATTTGGAGGTGATATATACAAGGCTATTAAACCTGCATTGGCCATCGAAACCTTCCATAATTTTACATTAATGCATGATGATATTATGGATAAAGCACCACTAAGGCGAGGTAAGCCTACGGTGCATGAAAAATGGAGCGAATCCGTAGCTATACTGTCGGGCGATGTAATGTTTGTAGAGGCTTTTAAGCTGATGATACAGGTAGATGTATTTATTTTACCGCAGGTGTTGGGTGTGTTTAACGATACTGCGGTGGGGGTATGCGAGGGGCAGCAAATTGATATGAATTTTGAAACTGCTAGGCGGGTTTCCGTAACGGATTATGTAGAGATGATACGGCTTAAAACGGCTGTGTTATTGGGCGGAGCGTTAAAAATTGGGGCATTAATAGGTGATGCTAGCTTAAGCGAGGCCGATAAATTGTATGATTTTGGCTTAAACTTGGGTATCGCTTTTCAGTTGCAAGATGATATATTGGATGTATATGGCGACCCCAAAAAATTTGGGAAACAAGTAGGTGGTGATATTTTATCGAACAAAAAAACTTTTTTATTGATAAAAGCCCTCGAACTGGCTGATGAGCAAACGCTGCAACAATTAAATGGGTATTTGGATAGTGCCACAATCAGCCCCAGCGAAAAAGTAATGGCCGTAACTGCCATTTATAATAAATTAAATATTAAAGCCATTGCCCAGGCCGAAATGATGGCTTACGCCGAAATTGGCTTGAAAGCACTAAGCGAAATTGATGCGCCCGATGAACGGAAAATGATATTAAAAGAATTTGCTAGTATATTGGTAGAGAGAGATAATTGATAACAAAGTGGGAAATTTTACAGATGTTAACTACGCAGTTTGATTTTTATTTTTAAAAATTATTTTAAAACCTATATTTACTTATCCTAAAAAAAATCGACTATTAAATAATGGATTACATAGAAATTAGCGGATATAAATCAATTAAGGAAGTTAAAATTAAACTTAATCCTTTAAACATACTTATTGGGGCTAATGGTAGTGGTAAAACTAATTTCATTTCTTTTTTTGAATTTCTTAATAAAGTTTATGAGCAAAAGTTAACTGAATATGTGGCTTTGGCTGGCGGCGAAGAAAAAATGCTGCACAAAGGAAGTAAAGTAACAGATATTATTTACACTAAAATTAAACAAGATTTTAATGGATATTCGTTCGAACTTAAAAAAGGGGAAAGCAATTTTGTTTTTGTATCGGAGGGTTTGTGGTATGATAAATCTTTTATAGAAAATCCTATTAATATCTCTTCTTACCAAAATGAATCGAGAATTAAAGAAAACACCTTACCAAGAGCCGATTATATCAGAAAATATTTAAACTCATTTAAAAAATATCACTTCCACGATACGGGTAAAAATTCACCTTTTACTCAAACAACTCATATTCAAAATGATATTTATTTTTTGTACGAAAAAGGCAATAATTTAGCTGCTTTTTTATTTTGGATACAGCAAAATAATAAAATAGTATATCACCGAATTTTAAAAAACATACAATCCATTGCACCTTATTTTTCTGATTTTTATTTGTACCCCAACGCCGAAAATTTTGTTCGCCTTCAATGGACTGATAAATATAGCGATACCACGTATGGTGTAAATGATTTATCGGACGGTACGATAAGATTTATTGCGCTTACCGTCCTTTTTATGCAACCCAACTTGCCCACAACAATAATTATAGACGAACCCGAACTGGGGCTTCACCCAACGGCAATTTCAAAGTTATCGGGTATGATTAAATCGGTTGCTGCCAATGGTTGCCAAGTAATTATTGCCACACAATCAACCGATTTAATTAGTCATTTTACCCCCGAAGATATTATCACCGTTGACCAACTAAATGGCGAAAGTGTTTTTAACCGATTAAATAGTGAAACATTGGTTGATTGGTTAGATGATTACACCATTGATGACCTCTGGAAAAGAAACATTATAGCCACGGGGCAGCCTAATTATTAATATGAAGCGAGTTATTATTATTTGCGAAGGAGAAACAGAAAAAGAGTTTTGCACCAAAATTATTTCCCCTTTTTTTGCAAGCAAAAATATTCATATTCAATCGCCATTAATTAAAAAAACAATGGGCGGTATGGTAAAATGGAGCGAATTAAAAAAGCAAATTACGCTTCATCTTAAAAATGATAAAACCGCGTTTGTAACTACTTTAATCGACTATTATGGGCTGTATAGTAAATATCAATTTCCTAGTTGGGACGAATCTTTAAATGTAGTTGACAAGAATTTTAGAATGGATTTTTTGGAAACAAAAATGCTTGAAGATATTGATGAGCAATTTAGATACAGGTATTTACCATATATTCAACTTCACGAATTTGAGGGGCTTTTATTTACAGAAATTTATGTTTTTTTTGAGCAAATCCCTACACACGAACTAGTGGGTATTGAAGAGTTAAAACAAACTTTTATTGACTTTAGTAACCCCGAAATGATAAATGATAAAAAAGAAACATCACCATCGAATAGGTTGCAAAGAATTATAAAAGGTTACAATAAGGTTGTTTATGGCAATTATTTAGCTGATGCTATTGGTTTAGAAAAAATTAGAAATAAAAGTTATAGATTTAATAATTGGTTAAACAAAATCGAAAATTTGTGAGCCAGTATCTTTGAAAGATATGGCATAGTTTACGTTTATTAAAACTAAACCCAATCATATTATCCCATTATCAAAAAACCTTAATCCCTTTATTATACACTATTTTTCCATCAACCATGGTCATTAATACCTTGGTTTTGTAAATATCCATTTGCGGTATTTCAAATAAATTTTGAGATAGCACAATTAAATCGGCAAGGTAACCAGCTTCAATTTTTCCTTTTATTTTTTCTTCGAACGATGAATAAGCCCCGCCTTGGGTGTAGGCTTTTAAGGCCTCAAATAAAGAAATTTTTTGCTCGGGAACCCAGCCATTTTCGGGCAATCCATCAATAGTTCGTCGGTTAACGGCGTTGTGTAAACCACGCATAGGGTTAGGAGTTATACAAGCAGGCCAATCGCTACTAAAAACTAATTTTACCTTGTTTTTTAAAATCGTATTCCACACAAACGAAAACGGTAAACGCTCATTTCCAACGGCTTTAGCCCATACATCTATTGTGCCAGGGTCGGCGTGTATGGGTTCCATACTTGCCAAAACACCCAGTTTTGCAAACCTTGGTATATCCATAGTATTGCTTTGTTCAATATGCTCAATACGGTGTCTTCGGTTATAAGTTTGGTTGGTGTTTTTTGCAAATTCATACGCATTTAATGCCGCCCTTACCGAACTGTCGCCAATGGCGTGGGTGTATATTTGGAAACCTAATGTATCAAACAGGGTAACTAATTTTTTGTAAACTTTGTAATCCAAGGCTATTTTACCATTGGCGGTTTCGGCTGTTTTAGGCACATCGCTGTACGGGTTTAGCATTACTGCCGTGTGCGATTCTATCACGCCATCTAATACAAATTTTATAGCACCCGCTTTTAAAAATGGGTTGCTGGCCATACTGTTTTTTAATTTTACAAAGCTATTTATATCGGCTTGGCTAGTATTGTTTCCAGCACTAAAAGCCGTTGACGACCGTAAAGTTATTAATCCTTTTTTAAGTAAATATTGGTACAACTCAAACTCTTCAATAGTACCGCTTGCGTTTTGTATGCTGGTTATGCCCAGCGTGGCAGCATATTTCATACCTGTTTTTAATGCCTCAATTTTTTCGGTTCGGGTGGGTTCGGGTATAAATTTATCAACCAAATAACAAGCTGCCTCGGTAATTGCGCCAGTTGGTTGGCCTTGTGCATCTTTAATAATTTCGCCAAAACCGTTAAATTTTGTTTCGCTGTTTATGCCCGCCATTTCCAATGCTTTACTATTGGCCCAGGCACTATGGCCATCGTACGATTCGATAAAAACTGGTTTATCGCTTATAATTTTATCTAAACTGCTTTTATTGGGCATCCCATTTTTAAAAATTTTGTACTGCCAACCCATGCCTAATATCCATTTTTTGGTGGGATTTTTTTTGGCATAATCAGCAATACTATCTAATGCTTCTTGTTCGGTGGTGCAATCGTTCAAATTTATTTTAGTTAAGCCCAGCGAACCCGATAAAAAATGAATATGCGCATCGTTAATGCCTGGCATTACCATTTTACCCTCTAAATTAATAAAACGAGTACCTTTTTTTGCCAATTTTTTAATTTGCTGGCTTGTACCAACCCTTACAATGCGGTTATTTTTTATTGCAATTGCTTGAGTTAAATTGGTATTGTTGCCTGTAAATATTTTACCGTTAAATAAAATTAAATCGGGATTGTTGTTGTTTTTGCTGCTTTGGGCAAATAAGGATACTGATAATAAGATGCACAATAAACTAGAATAAAATAAACGCATAGTTGAAATTTTTTTATTTTAAATATAATTGATTTAAAATTATTTGGCAAACGCTTTCTCACATTAATTTTACGTAAACCTAAAGCACTATCCATTAACATTATCATCACAATAAAATACCAATTACATTACACAAAATTTACAGCTACCTAAAGCTGGTGCAATACTTTCGTAATCTTAAACACATTAACAATTTTAAGAATTATGAAAAAACAAATATTATTTATTGCGGTGCTTTTGTGCGCAAATTTTGTTGCGAACGCACAAACTTTATTACACAGTTGGAATTTTAACAATTCAACCTCCCTTACTACTTTACTAGCACCCAATACTGCACTAGTACCCGGTGCAAGCATTACACACAATAAAATTACCGATAGCGAAATACCCTTAACTGGCAATACCACAGGCCAAGGGTTCGAAACTACTAACCCCAATGCCCGCAATAGCGATGTGGCTGGTGCGCATTTACGTTTTAATAATGCAGTGGGGGGTAATTTGGTTTTTGCTTTACCCACAACAGGTTATAAAAATGTGGTGGTAAAATATGCTACCCGACGATCGACCGCTGGTGCATTTAACCAAATTATTGATTATAGCATTGATGGTACTAACTATATTAATTTTACAACCATAATGCCAGTAGCTGCCGACCCTACTTTGCAAACCTTAGATTTTAGTCCAATTTTAGGAGCCAACAACAATCCTAACTTTAAAATAAAAATTAGCTTTACACAAGGTGGAGGCGGTTTAGCAGGCAATAACCGTTTCGATAATTTTACTTTAGAAGGTGATATTGCTTATGCCGATGCCTTATTGCATTACTGGAATTTTAATAACGCAACATCGGTAGCTACCATAACCACCCCAAATATTGCCTTAATTGCTGGAAGCAGTTTAACGCACATTGCTGGCGGAACAAGTGCCATAAATTTTGCTAGCAGCACTGGCCAAAATTTTGATACCAATAATTTAAACGCTCGTAATTTAGATGCAGCTGGTAACCATTTACGTTTCGATAATGCCATAGGTGGCGCATTGGTTTTTGCTTTACCTACTACTAACTCGAAAGATATTGTGGTAAAATACGTTGGTCGTCGCTCTACCCAAGGAGCTGGTACACACGTAATAGAATACAGCACCGATGGTACAAATTATGTAGCATTTAGCAACCAAGCCATTACCGAAGTACCCGTTTTACAAACTTTAGATTTTAGCGCAATTGCTGCGGTAAACAATAACCCTAACTTTAAAATAAAAATTACTTTTACAGCCATAGGTGGCGGTACAGGTGGTAATACCCGTATTGATAATTTTACTGTTGATGGCAAAACCCTAATTGCCGATGCTACTGCTCCCACGGTAGTTTTTGCTCCATTAAATAATGTGCTTAATTTGCCTATAAATACACATCCCAAAATTAGTTTTAACGAAGCTATTAGGTTAATAAATAATAATGCCATAACAGATGCCAATGTAGGTTCCCTAATCGAACTCCGTGTAAACGATGCAATGGGCGCAACGGTAGCATTTAATGCCACTATTTCGGGTTCGGTAATTAATATAGTGCCCACTGCTGTATTGCTTAATGGCCAAAAATATTATGTAGCCATTAAACCCAATGTAATCGAAGATTTTAGCAATAATGCGATTGTAACCACTTTATCATCGGTGTTTACAACGGCTCCAAATCAAATAGCGTTTAAAAATACTTTTTTATCGGTAAGCGAAGCCGATGGCTCGGTTAATGTGGTTTTAACCCTTACCGACCCAACCATTAGCAGTGCAAAATTAGTTTTAAAAGGTTCGCCATTTAGTAATATCAGCGCAAGCGATATAACCTACGCAACCCAAGTTTTAAACTTTACCGCTGCCAGTAGCACCACGCAAACGATTACAATCCCAATCAATAACGATTTATTGGCCGAAATGGACGAATATTTTGTGCTATCGCTTGAGGATTTAAACGGCGTAGCATTATCGGGCAAACAGTTTTCTACAATTTACATCCGCGATAATGATCGCCAAGCCCCCGTACCCACGCAAGAACTTACGCTTAATTATACCAGCAGTTTTAAACCCAATACGCTGGCAGGTAGCACTACCGAAATTGTGGTACACGATGCCGCAAGCCAACGTTTATATATGACAAGCTCGGTACAGGATAGGTTAGATATTGCCAATTTTACAAACCCAGCGGCCATAACTTTGATAAAATCAATAGATATGGCACCTTACGGAGGCATTACCAGCGTAGCCGTAAAAAATGGTGTGGTTGCAGTAGCCTGCCCTAATGCTAACGAGCAGTTAGACGGTAAAGTAGTATTTTTTACTACCGATGGCGATTTTATAAAACAAGTTACCGTGGGTGCATTGCCCGATATGATTACTTTTTCGCCCGATGGCAATAAAATATTTACCGCCAATGAAGGCCAGCCAAATACAACTTATACGGTGGACCCCGAAGGTTCGGTAAGTATTATTGATATTTCGGGTGGCATAGCATCGGTAAATCAAACCAAAGTAACCACTTTACTTTTAACTGGTTTTAATGCACAAGAAGCTACTTTAATAGCGGCTGGTGTACGTAAAACAAGGTTAACTTCTACGCTTTCGCAAGATTTTGAACCCGAGTACGTAACCGTATCTGCCGATAGCAAAAAAGCTTGGGTAGTATTGCAAGAAAACAATGCCATTGCCGAAATAGATTTAGTTACCAATACTTACACCAGTATTTGGCCATTAGGTAAAAAAGATTTTAACACAGTAGGTAGCGGTTTAGATGCATCGGATAATAGCGGCAAGGTTCATATTGCTAACTTCCCAGTAAAATCATATTTCGAGCCAGATGGTATTGCAAATTATACCGCCAACGGTAAAACCTACCTGGTTACCGCCAACGAAGGCGACGAGAAAGAATACGGTACTTTTGTAGAACGTACCACCGTAGATGCTGTAACTTTAGACCCAACAATTTTCCCTAATGCCGAGGTTTTAAAAGAAAGTTTTAACATTGGTAGGTTACGTATATCGAGCTTTAATGGCGATACTGATGGCGATGGCGATTATGATGAATTGCTAATGCCAGGTGCTAGGTCGTTTTCTATTTTTGATATTGATACTAAAAGCATAGTTTATGATAGTAAAGATGATATGGAGTTGATAACTTCAAAATCGCCTATTACCGCAGCATTTTTTAATGCCGATAACGGTAGCACAACATTAAAAAACCGTAGCCGAGCTAAAGGGCCCGAGCCCGAAGGCGTTACCCTTGCAACCATTGCTGGTAAGGTGTATGCTTTTGTAGGTTTAGAGCGTATAGGCGGTATAATGGTGTACAACATTACCGACCCTGCAAATGTTAAATTTGTTGATTATAAAAATAACCGTACTGCTACCCAAGCCACCAGTGATTTAGGCCCCGAAGGTATTATTTATATTGATGCAATAAGTAGCCCAACTGGTAAACCTTATGTAATGATAGCCAACGAAATAAGTGGAAATATATCGGTTTTTGAATTACAAGGCGCAGTACTTCCTATAACTTTAAGCCGCTATACGGCCAAACTCGCTAGCAATGGCAATGTGGTTTTAAACTGGAATACAGCAAGCGAAACCAACAATAACTATTTTACAATTGAACGAAGTGTGGATGGTAAAACATTCGATTTTTTAACGCAAATAGCCACTAAAGGAAACGGAAACGTTGCACAAGCTTATTCATTTATTGATAAAACACCAGCCCAAGGTGTAAACTATTATCGCCTAAGCCAAACCGATATAAATGGCGATAAAGGCAGTGTAGAAATACGTGATGTAAATGTTGACTTGGCTGCTAACGATGAGTGGAACACCTACCCTAACCCAGTTACTGGAAATAGTATTTTTGTAACCTCTAATAAAATAAACCTTAAAACTGTTGATGTTAAACTATTTAGCTTACACGGGCAGTTAATTTACAAAGGAAAACAAAGGGTAAATAACGGTAAATTTGAAATAAAACTTAGTGAAAAACCTTCGGCTGGAGTTTATATTTTAAATGTAGATGGCTTAGGTACACAGCAATTGCTTATTAAATAAGAGAATTTTTTTATCCATTATAAAATATAGAGAGTAGCTTTAGGGTTACTCTCTTTTTTTTTATTTAGTGGAATTAAATTTTCTGATACGTAATAAAAACTTTAAATGTAGAATAAAATAATGTTCGGCAACTATAAAAAACTAACCTAAAACTATTTTGTATCAATCATAAACATCCTTTCGATGGCCTAAAATAATAATATCAATAAGTAGTTCGCTGTTAAAAATATTATAAATAATACGGTAATTACCCGTTCTAATTCGATAACCTTCTCTTCCGTTAAGTTTTTTATAGCCTTTAGGGCGAGGGTTTTCGGTAAGTTTAGTAATGGCTTATTTTATGTTAGAATAATATGGCTCATTAATTTTCGATAATTCTTTAAGCGCAAGCTTTCTGAAGTTTAAGGAGTAATTCACTTTTCTTTTCTTTTCTATTAGCTTCAATTATTTTAAATGCTTCCGCCATAGGAATTCGTTCGCCGTCATCCTCTTTCATTGCCTCGTCATAAAGCCTTATATCTTCAATATCGTCTAATTCTTCCATAAGGGCATCAAACTCTTTGGCCGAAAGTATAACCAACGATTTGTTACCATTTGTATCTTTTATATATTGTGGGTGTATAGAAAGCATAGTTTATAATTTTAGGAGTTAAATATTTGGTCAAAAAAAAAACTAATAAACAAATTTAGTTTAAATAACATTAAATGCAATACAAAGCTTTTTTATTTATATATCCATTGGTAATTAGCAACAATTTTTTCTAATTTGTTTTTATAACCTCAAACTATTATCTTACCTAAAAATTACTATTCATATCAAAAATGATAAAAATGTTGTTAGTAATTAAAAAATTAATTACCTATTTGGAGCTATTATTTTACTATTTTAATCAAAAATCATATCAGGATTAGGATTTAAAGATGATAGGATGCGACATTAATCATAAATCATACATCAACAATCAAAAATTATATCAGGATTAGGATTTAAGGATGATAAGACACAACGTAAATCAAAAATCACACATCAACAATCAAAAATCATATCAAACAGGTAAATCACAAATCCGCAATCATAAATCACAAATCAAAAATCATAAATCCAAAATGGCAAACCATTATTACAATTCCGAAGACTTAGGCAAATTTGGCAACATTGGCGAATTTCAAAAACCACTGGCCGATAAATTTTTTGATTATTATGGCGAAGTATTTAAAACCGGCGCATTAACGGAGAAAGAAAAATCGTTGATTGCCCTTGCCGTTGCCCACGCCGTACAATGCCCCTATTGCATTGATGCTTACAGTGCCGATGCCTACGAAAAAGGGTATAGCAAGCAGCAAATGATGGAAGCCGTACACGTTGCCGCTGCCATAAAAGGTGGTGCTGTGCTGGTACATGGCGTACAAATGATGAACAAGGTAAACGAAATTGCGATGTAATTTTTAGGTGGTATGATAAAATCGTTAAAAGTATTAAACCATAACCTAGCTAACGCCGATAACCAATTGGCTGTTTTACAAAATGAGTTAAATGGGCAACCATTTTTTAGCAATAAAATTGCTACTTTTGGCTATACTGGCTTACAAGCTACTGGAATAGAGGTGTTTCAAGTAAACGTAGGTAAAATGTGTAACCAAGTTTGCAAGCATTGCCATGTAGATGCTGGGCCTGATCGTAAAGAGATGATGACGCTCGAAACTATGCAACTGTGTTTGGTAGCGATACAAAATCCCACCATAAAAACAGTTGATTTAACAGGCGGCGCACCCGAACTTAACCCAAATTTTAGGTGGTTTGTACAGGAGATAAAAAAACTAGGTAAACACGTTATTGTACGTTGCAACCTTACCATTATATTGGCTAATAAAAAGTTTAACGATTTGCCCGAGTTTTTTAAACTTTACGAGGTTGAAGTGGTATCATCGTTACCCAGTTTTACGCCCGACCGTACCAATAGCCAGCGTGGCGATGGGGTTTTTGAAGATTCGATTACCGCATTAAAAATGCTTAATGCCGTAGGTTACGGTGTAGAAAACAGCGGCCTAATTTTAAACTTGGTGTACAACCCTGCAGGTGCATTTTTGCCACCATCGCAAGCGGCCTTACAAGCCGAATATAAAACCGAACTGTTTAAAAACTATGGTATTAGCTTTAATAATCTTTTTGCCATTACCAATATGCCCATAAGCAGGTATTTAGATTATTTGCTGGTGAGTGGTAATTACCTAAAATATATGGATAAATTAATAGCCGCATTTAACCCATCGGCTATTGATAATGTAATGTGCCGCAATACCATATCAATAAGTTGGGATGGTTTTTTATACGATTGCGATTTTAACCAAATGTTAGATTTAAAAGTTAAACCTACAGCATCACAGCATCTTAGCGAATTTAATATCCAACTTTTAAACACCCGTAACATTGTTTTAAAGCAACATTGTTACGGGTGTACCGCTGGGGCGGGAAGTAGCTGTGGTGGTGCAGTAGCGGGTTAAAGGATGGTTAAATAACCTCGCCTTTTGCTAATTTTTCTTTACGGTTATCTTGCCATAAATAATGTAAAAGCGTATTTAATACCACCGCATTCCAATCGTTATGGATACTTAATTTAGCCTTCATTTTTCCGTTTGTTTTACTATCAAGGTGTAAAAAGCCTTTTTCTAAATAATAATCACTATCGGCCCAAGTAATGTTTCCTAATTTAGTTTTACCCCAAAACCAATTTTTATACGGCATTGTAAAGCCAGTATTGCTAACCTCTACATTGGCAACTTTAAATGATTGCGCTTGGTTAAGCGTTTCTACCAATTTATTTACCAATTGTTTTTTGGCATATTGCCACAAGCCCGCCATAATATAGTAATACGTATGGTCTTCGGCCAATATTGGCTGTACCGTATTGCTACTAAAGTTGATACTAAGCTGTTCGCCATTATTACTTTTTATTTCAATAATGTAGTTTTTGCTCGAAGGTTTTTTTTTGCTTCCCACCATTGAAACGCCGTATTTTATAGCTTCAATGTTGTTACACATAATTTTTTTGTTGTTTACTTCGATAAAATCTTTATTGATTTTTACTTTTTGATTGCTTGACGGAAGCTGAATATCGACGTCGAAATTGTGGTTGTGGTTGTTCATATATTATATTAAGAATTTTTGTTTTAAAATAATGTTGCGCCTCCGGTTTTAATTTTACCTAAATGTTTATAGGCCGCCTCGGTAGCTTCTCGCCCACGCGATGTACGCATAAGGTAACCTTCCTGTATCAAAAATGGCTCGTACACCTCTTCAATAGTTCCTTCTTCTTCGCCCACTGCGGTGGCAATGGTTTTTAAACCCACTGGGCCACCCTTAAATTTATCAATAATGGTGGAAAGTATTTTATTATCCATTTCATCCAGCCCATGTTCATCCACATTTAAAGCATTTAAGGCGTATCTAGCTATTTCGGTTTCGATATTTCCGTTGCCTTTTATTTGGGCAAAATCGCGGGTACGCCTCAATAACGCATTGGCAATACGAGGCGTACCACGGCTACGGCGGGCAATTTCGTAAGCCCCTTCTTCGGTAATTTCGGTTTTTAATATTTCTGATGAACGCAAAACTATGGTGGTTAACAGCTTGGCATCGTAATATTGTAACCTAGAGTTAATACCAAACCTTGCCCTTAGCGGGGATGTTAACAAGCCCGACCGTGTGGTGGCACCTATTAGCGTAAAAGGATTTAAGGTAATTTGTACCGAGCGGGCATTAGGACCCGATTCTAGCATAATATCTATCTTAAAATCCTCCATGGCCGAGTACAAATATTCCTCTACCAATGGGCTAAGGCGGTGTATTTCATCAATAAACAGTATATCGCCCGTTTCTAAATTGGTAAGTAATCCGGCTAAGTCGCCAGGTTTATCCAACACCGGGCCACTAGTAACTTTAAAGCCTACGCCCATTTCGTTGGCAATAATATTTGATAAAGTGGTTTTACCCAAGCCTGGCGGGCCATGCAAAAGTACATGGTCCAATGCCTCGCCACGTAACCTAGCCGCTTGTACAAATATTTTTAAGTTTTCTAAAATTTTCTCCTGCCCCGTAAAATCCTCAAAAACCTGCGGACGCAATACTTTCTCAATTTCTTTTTCAGAAGTATTTAGCTTATCCAAGCTTGGATCGAGGTTCTCGTTCATTTTGTGAAGATAGTAAAATCAATTTTTTTTACAAGAAGGATTAGAAAATAATTCTTATTTCTAGGTTTTTTGATGAGATTGCAAGCTGAAAAATAAGCCAAAAAACAGGTTAAAAAAAAAATGAATAATAAATTTGTAATTTTTATTTCAAATCAATAAGCGATAAAGAAATAGACAAATTATTGAAAACCATGCGAGGGGATTCGGGGGCTGGTTTTATTTAATTCAACCTATAACTTACACCACCAATCAATTTTAACCCCTCTAAAAAATCATTTGCTGGGTTTATTTTCACAACTGTAGAGGTAAGGTTCAAGTTTATATTATAGCCATCATCCGAAACCTCAAAATTTAGTTTACAGTTTTTTTGTTCGTAATTGGAGCTATTTAAACTTACTAGCTCTTGCAAATTTTGTATAAGTGCTTGATTAATATTTTGTAAAGGCAGTTGTATAGTTAAACATTTTAGCATTTTATCCCGTATTTCCGATAATAAATTTATACTACCAATTTTAAATTCCCATTGCCCCGCTTGCCTGTACCTTTCTTCCACCTTTCCTTTAATAAACAAGAAATAACCTTCCTTCAAAAAATTCTGTTGCTTTACATAATCCTCGCCAAACAAGGCCATTTCAAACGATTCTTTATAATCCTCTATTTTTATAATGGCAAATGGCTTACCGTTTTTGGTAACCCTATGGTTGGCTACTGTAACTAAGCCGCCTATACTTATATCTAAATTTTGTAGTTTTTCAAAATCTTTTTGTTGCTGCTCGGTTACCTCTTCCTTATTTTTTATTTTATCAATCAATTTTAAATCGCCAAGGTTTTTATTACAAAAAGTATCCATCTCTACTTTATAAATATCTAATGGGTGGCCAGTTAAGTAAATACCTATCATTTCCTTTTCCCATTTTAATTTTTCAATCAAGCCAAATTCTTCGGCATCGGGGCATGTAGGTTCTACAATATCGGCATCGCTAGTACCACCAAATAAGGATGCCTTGGCCATGTTTTTTACGTTTTCAAAATCATTTGTATATTTATTTAATCGCTCAATAAAGTTCATGTTTGTATTAGGAACCTGCGTAAAAAAACGTTTCCTACTTATGCCAAAACAATCGAACGAACCACTATAAACCAAGTATTCGTACACTTTTTTACTCACTGTACGTGGATTGCAACGGCGGGCAAAATCATTAATAGTAGTATAAAGCCCTTTTTTATTTCGTTCCTCAATAATGCTTTCTATCGCTTTTTCGCCCACGCCTTTAATCCCCTTCATGCCAAATCGTATTTCGCCTTTTTTATTTACCGCAAAACTAAAATTAGATTCGTTTACATCTGGGCCTAAAACTTTTAAGCCCATTGCTTGGCATTCTTCCATAAAAAAAGAAACTTTTTCAATATTGTTTTGGTTGTTTAATACCGCAGCCATATACTCGGCAGGGTAATGGGCTTTTAAATAAGCCGTTTGGTAAGCCACAAAAGCATAACATGTAGAGTGCGATTTATTAAAAGCATACATCGCAAAAGCCTCCCAATCTGTCCACACCTTTTCCAGCTTTTTTGCATCATGCCCCAGCGCAATGGCTTTTTCAATAAATTCAGGCTTTAATTTATCCAGCGTTTTACGGTCTTTTTTCCCCATCGCTTTACGCAGCGTATCGGCTTGCCCACGGGTAAAGCCAGCCAGCTTTTGCGATAGCAGCATTACCTGCTCTTGGTAAACAGTAATGCCATACGTGTCGCTTAGGTACTCCTCCATATCGTCCAAATCGTAGGTAACTACCTCAATACCATGCTTACGCTTAATAAAATTGGGGATATACTCCATTGGCCCAGGGCGGTACAGCGCATTCATCGCAATCAAATCCTCAAACTTATCGGGTTTTAGCTCTCGCAAATACATTTGCATACCATCACTTTCAAACTGGAAAGTCCCATTCGTATCTCCCGCTTGGTAAAGTGCGAATGTTTTTTCATCATTCAGCGGTACATCATCAATCACAATATCTAGCCCATAATTTTCCTTTATCAAGCGCAAGGCATCCCGCATTATGGTAAGTGTTTTAAGGCCCAAAAAGTCCATTTTTATAACCCCAGCATCCTCTATCACCTTGCCATCATATTGTGTTACCAGCAAGGCATTATCTTTTACCATGGCCACAGGCACAATATTGGTAAGGTCATCGGGCGCAATAATAATGGCCGATGCGTGTATGCCCGTATTGCGTACCGAGCCCTCTAGCTTTATCGCTTCTTTTAAAACCGTAGCTTGTAAATCTTTGCCAGCACCTATCAAGCGCAGTTTTTTTACATTTTCCAAGTCATCGCCACCCAAGCCCTCTTTCTCCGTTAATGATTTTTCGCCCGTAAGCGGAGCCAGCATTACCCGGTTTAGCGTTACCCCCACTTTATCGGGCACCAGTTTCGCCAGTGCATTCGCCTCCGAAAGTGGCAAATCCATCACCCTAGCCACATCCTTAATGCTCGATTTTGCCGCCATGGAACCATAAGTAACAATTTGTGCCACTTGGTTTTTGCCATATTTATCTACCACATATTCAATCACTCTCTGCCTTCCCTCATCATCAAAATCGGTATCAATATCGGGCATACTGTTACGGTCGGGGTTTAAAAATCGTTCAAAAAGCAAATTATATTTAATAGGGTCGATATTTGTAATCCCAATACAATACGCAATTGCCGACCCTGCCGCCGAACCCCGACCAGGCCCAATAAACACCCCAATCTCCCGCCCATGCCTTATAAAATCTGCAACAATTAAAAAATACCCCGCAAAGCCCATACTCTTCACCGTAAACAATTCAAAATCCAAACGCTCCTGTATCGAAGGCGTAATTTCTTCGTACCTTTTTCTGGCACCCTCCATTGTCAGGTGGCGCAAATACTCCCATTGGTTCAGTGTATCTTCACTATGCACCTTAAAATCAGCAGGAATCGGAAAATTAGGCAACAAAATATCCCGCTTTAACTGCAAATGCTCCACCTTATCTACTATCTCCCCAGTGTTAAATAACGCTTCGGGTATATCGCTAAATAGCTTACCCATCTCGGCCTGCGTTTTAAAATAAAACTGGTCGTTATGAAAGCCAAAACGGTAACCTTTACCACCCTCCTCATCCGTAGCTTTAGGCTTACTTTGTAAATCACCCGTATTTACACAAAGCAAAATATCATGCGCATTCGCATCCTCTTGGTCCACATAATGCGAATCATTACTACATATCACCTTAACCTCATATTTTTTCGCAAACCGCAGCAAAACCTCATTTACAATATTTTGTTCTTTAATATCATGCCTTTGCAACTCAATATAAAAATCATCACCAAACAAATCCAGCCACCACTTAAATTCAGCCTCCCCCGCCGCTTCACCATGCTTCAATATCGCTTGCGGCACACTCGCACCTATACAACACGTAGTCGCAATCAGCCCCTTATGATACCTCAAAATCAACTCCTTATCTATCCTCGGCCACTTCGAATATAAACCCTCCATAAACCCCGCCGAACACAACTTAATCAAATTTTTATACCCCTCCGCATTTTTAGCCAACAATAACTGATGGCAACGCACATCCTTTGCATCTTTAGTAAACGCTTTTTTATGCCTATCGGCCACCACATAAAACTCGCAACCTACAATAGGCTTCACCCCATGGTTAGCCGCCTCGGCCACAAACTTAAACACGCCAAACATATTGCCATGGTCCGTAATGGCCATTGCCTTCATATTATCCGCCGCCGCTTTTTCAAACATTTTTTTAATATCGGCAGCACCATCCAATAAACTATATTGTGTATGTACGTGTAAATGAGAAAAATTGGGCATAATCTATTCTAATAAGCGTTAAATTCAAAGCTACCATTTGTAAAATACAAACCCCACAACAATTACTAAATTATTTTTTTCAATTTGGAAAACCCACTCTGTACCACCACATAACCGCTAGCCGGGCTATCCATTACAAGTCCGCCCGTATCACCATCCCCCCCACTTCGGGCTTTTCATTCCTATCCCGTTTAAAAACTCAGGGCTGGTGCAATTAAGTCGGGATAGCCCTAGCACCCGTTTTGTACAAATAGCCCAAGCCTTTTTTAACAAAGCCCTAAAACTAAAAAAACCAATGCCATTGCATAGCGCAATAACATTGGTTAAACTAGGGGTAAGCGGTAAAAAAGTTAGTTAAGTGCTAAAGTTTCGGAGATAAATAATGAGGTGGTTTTTTATCTTTTTTATTTAAGATGGTGCTTACAAGCAGCTTTGTGTTCTTTGCGTTTTTCCTTTGCGTTCT
>RDXP01000212.1 GCA_004292865.1 Sphingobacteriales bacterium | reverse complement strand
GAATATGGCAACTATCAAGCCAGTTGGCTAAGCGATAATCCGGTAAAATCGGCCAAAGAAATTAAAGCATTTACCAATAATTACCGCTTTTTGGGTAGTGTTTACGCCGAAATTGCTTTAGTTAAAGATTTAAAATTTAGGTCATCGTTTAGTACCGATTATAGCAGCGTATTAGACGACCAGTTTTTTTCTCAAATATCTTCTGATGCTGCTGCCGTGGGTGGGAAAGCCTTAAAAGGTAGTTATAACAGCCTTACTTGGGTAAACGAAAACATTTTAACTTTTCAAAAAACTTTTAACGAAGTACATAGCCTAAATTTATTAGGTGGTTTTACGGCTCAAGCCTCGCAATACGAACGCTCTTCGGTTTCGGCTCAAGGCTTTCCAATAGGCTCGGGCTTAACCAATTTATCTAGCGCATCAACCATAAACAATGCCCCTAGCGATGTATATGGCTGGGGTTTAGCTTCGTTTTTAGGTAGGGCTAATTACGCTTATGATGATAAATATTTGTTATCGATAAGCGCAAGGTATGATGGTTCTTCTCGTTTTCCATCTAATATACGCTGGGGTTTATTCCCTGCAATGTCGGCAGGTTGGGTAATTAGTAAAGAAAACTTTTTAAAAGAATCTGAAATACTAACCAATTTAAAACTAAGGTTTAGTTACGGCTTAAGTGGCGACCAAGAAATAGGCGATTTTCAATATAAAAGTTATTGGAATCCATCACGATACGATGGAATACCAGGCTTAAAACCCCGTAATACAGGTAACCAAAACCTAACTTGGCAGCGCAACACAATGCTAAATACTGGTATCGATTTTGAATTGTACAACGGCAAATTAAGCGGAAGTATCGAAGCATTTAAAGGTAACCGTACCCGTTTATTAAACCAAGCACCCCTACCCTCTACTTCTGGGTTTAACGATTATACCAAAAACTCGGGAAATATAGAAAATAGCGGTATCGAGTTTTCGTTAGGCGCAACACCTATTAAAACCAACGATTTTACTTGGGCAAGTAATTTTAACATCAGTTACATACGCAGTAAAATAATTTCTTTAGATTCTGACAATCAACTCATAAGTCCATATTCCGATTTATTTAACACCCATATTTTAAAAGTAGGCGAGCAAGTAGGCTCGTTTTACGGCTACAAATATTTAGGGGTTGATACCCAAACTGGCGACCCAATGTACAGTACCGATAAGCAAGTTTTAGGCAAAGCCACCCCTGATTATTTTGGCGGATGGAGCAATAATTTTAAATACAAAGCTTGGGATTTGGCTGTGGCTACCCAGTTTAGTGTGGGCAACAAAGTTTATAATTTAATACGGGCAACCTACCAAACCCTAGGTTGGAGCGATGGTGGCTTAGATGCAAATAACGAATTACAACAAGTTTATGCCAATAACGCCACTATAGTAAATAAACGCTGGCGCAACCCGGGCGATGTTACCGATATCCCTCGGGCATCAATGATGACTCAAAATTATAGCCAAGAATCGTCACAGTTTATAGAAGATGCATCGTTTTTAAGAATACGTACAGTAAGTTTTGGTTATACCATTAAACCAAAAAGTAAAAAAAGTTTCTCTTCCTTACGCTTATACGCCGAAGCTCAAAACCTATATACTTTTACCAAATACTACGGTTTCGATCCCGATGTTAGCTCAACAGGCGGCGGTTCGCCTAGTACAGCAGGTATAGATTATGCCGCTTACCCACAAGCCCGTACATTTTTATTTGGTATCAACTTTAAATTTTAATTCGTACAAATTATGAAAATATATAAAATAGCCCTATTGTTTTTGGTGTTGATTACAGCAATATCTTGCAAAAAAATACTAAATGTAAAATCGCAAAGCGATGTAGATGATGATGAAGTTTTTACCTCTATTGATGGTTTGCGTAATGCCCGTATAGGTATGTACAGCACTTTACAAAGCCGCGATTATTATGGCGGCGTTTACCCACTTTTAGCCGAAGCATACAGCGATAATGGCGCAACAGGTGGTTACGATGTGGTTGATTTAAACAGCATTGATGCGCTGGAAGTTGCCCCAAACAACCTATATGTTAAAGGTGTTGCGGTTGCCATTTACCAAAGCATTTATACTGCAAATAAAATTTTAGAAAACGCCGATAAAATTGCAGGTGTAGATACTACCGAACTTAAAAACACTAAAGGCGAAGCGTATTTTGTAAGGGCTTTGGCCGAGTTTGATTTGCTACGTATGTTTGGCCAACATTGGGATTTAACATCGCCTTATGGCATATCAATAAAAACCACCACCGCTAACCCCAGCCAAATTATTGCCCGAAGCAGCGTACAAGCATCTTACAATCAAATAATTAATGATTTAATATGCCGATGCCATTACTAACGCCAGCAATGTAATTGCCGAAAGTGGTAAGTTTAGTTTATTAGGTTCGTCAAGCCTCGATAAAATTTACACACAAAAAAACACCAAAGAAAGTATTTTCGAGCTAAAATTTACCCCGCAAAATCAAAGTTTTTACAATGGCTTTACCTATAGCCGTAGCGATGCTTTGCGCAGTGATGTACAATTTTTAGCTTCCGAAAGTTTAAAAACATTTTTTGAAAGTCGCACCAACGATTTTAGAGCCAATTTGGTAGATTATGTAAATGTGGATGTAAGCATCGAACCCGATGGCCGAACCGAAAAATACCGTGGCGAAACCACCCGAGATAACGCCGCCTATATTTTACGCCTAGCCGAAATGTATTTGATACGGGCCGAAGCCTTAGGCTTAGCTGGCGGTGGTCTTACCGACCTTAACCTCATTAGAGAAAACCGAGGAATGGCTCCATTGTTAGCTACCGATGTACCCGATATTACCGCTTTTGCACAAGCCATTGCCGATGAACGCCGGGCCGAATTAAACTTTGAAAGTAGCCGCCTATTCGATTTAGCCCGCACACAAACCGTTGAAAGCGTGTTAGGTACAGGCGTTAACCCAATTATGCCCATACCACAAAACGATATTACCCTTGGCCAAGGCATTATAAAACAAAACCCTGGTTATTAAAATTACCAACCAAACCAATAAATGGCACATAGCCCATTAAAATATTTATTACAAAACGCTTTCGCTGATGCCTTTAAAACGCATCGGCATGGAAGTGTTTTGCCAATAATTAATGAAAGCCGAAGAAATTTTATTAAAAATACGGGTTTGCTGGCTGCTTCGGGCTTGCTTTTCCCCTCTTTTTCTTCCGCTTTCGCTGATGATTTTAATGCGCACAAAACCATTGCCATCATTGGTGGAGGGATTGCTGGTTTAAACGCCGCTTACCAATTAAAAAAACAAGGAATTAACGCCACCGTTTACGAAGCAGCTAACCGTACTGGTGGCCGAATGTTTACTATAAAAGATAAATTTGGTGATGGCATTACTACCGATTTAGGCGGCGAATTTGTTGATACCACACACTTAGATATCATACAACTGGCCAAAGAATTTAATGTTGATTTTTACGATTTACGTAAAGATGAAATTACCGAAGGCACATTTTATTTTGAAGGTAAACACTACAATAACAACGATTTAAAAACCGCTATTTTACCTTTTGTAGCGCAAATAGAAACAGACGTAAAATCCTTACCCGAAAAAATAAATTATACCACAGGGCATATTTTTAAACATCTCGACCAACAATCGGTTACTACTTATTTAACCAACATAGGCATTACAGGTTGGCTGTTCGATTTTTTAAACCTGGTAATTACCCGCGAATATGGTATGGAAGCATCAGAGCAATCGGCCATCAACTTTTTAATAATGTTTACACAACCCGGGCCAAACGGTTACGAACTATTTGGTACCGAACACGAAGTTTTAAAAATTAAAAGGGGTAGCCAGCACCTCACCAACAAATTGCACCATCATCTTAAAAACCAAATAAGGCTTAACTACACACTAACAAACATTAGCCAAACAAACACTAACAAATTTAACTTGGTTTTTAAAAATAAAGCTGTAACACAAAACATTACAGCCGATTATGTAATTTTGGCTATCCCTTTTTCTATTTTACGCAACATCCCGCTAAGGGTAAAAATGCCTGCCGAAAAATTAAATTGCATCAATAATTTAGGCTACGGCAACAGCAGTAAATTTATTATGGGCTTTACCGGAAAACCTTGGCGCAAAGCAAATTCAACAGGGCAAATTTCCACCAATTTATCCTTCGGTTGTGCTTGGGATAGCAGCCGTATGCAATCCGCCACAGCGGGAAGTTTAACCGTTTTTGGTGGCGGCAATATGGTAAAGCAAATGTGCGATACGCCAGTTTTAGAATTATCAAACCAATATGTAGCCGATGTTGAAAAAATATATCCTAACTCAAAATCAGCTTATAACCAAAAAAATGTGAAATTTTGCTGGCCCCAAAACGTTTACTCCAAAGCTGCATACAGCAGTTTTAAAACTGGTCAATGGAGCACTTTGGCAGGATGGGAAATAGCACCCGTAGGCAACCTGTTTTTTGCTGGCGAACATTGTAGTTTAGATTTTCAAGGCTATATGAACGGAGCCGCCGAAACGGGTAGATTAGCTGCCGAAAACATCATACAATTAATCAATAAACCAACAGCCAAATAATAAAAAATGCTACACAGCAAATCAACCGAACTACTGGAACGTAGAAAAAAATTTGTACCCAATGCCATTGGTATTTTTAACCCATCAACCGCGGTAAGTGCCAATGGTGCCATTATTACCGATGCCGATGGCAATGAAATGATAGATTTTGCAGGTGGAATTGGCGTGGTAAATGCAGGCCACTGTCCGCCCAAGGTTGTGGCTGCCATACAAAAACAAGCCGAAAAAATGTTGCATTGCAGCTTTAACGTAGCCACTTACAATTTGTATTTACAGCTGGCCGAAAAACTGGCTACCATTTTCCCTCACGGCGATAATACCAAGGTTATGCTTACCAATTCGGGAGCCGAAAGTGTGGAGAACGCCATAAAAATTGCTCGACAAGCCACAGGCCGCCCAGCTATTATCTGTTTCGAAAACGGTTTTCACGGACGAACAATGATGGCAATGACGCTAACCTCGAAAGTAGGTTATAAACAAGGTTGCGGCCCTTTTGCCCCCGAAGTTTACCGTGT
>RDXP01000200.1 GCA_004292865.1 Sphingobacteriales bacterium | reverse complement strand
GGCGATGATAAAGCCAACGAATTATACATTAACCAACAAAACGGTACTTTTAAAGAGCAAGCACAGCAATATGGCTTAGACGATAAAGGCCTATCAACCCATGCAGCATTTTTTGATTACGACCACGATGGCGATTTAGATTGCTACGTGTTAAATAATAGTTACCGCCCTATCGAAAGTTTTGGATTTAGTGCAAACCTCCGTAATATACGCAGTACCCAAGGCGGGCACAGGCTGTACCGAAACGACAATGGGAAATTTATAGACGTAAGTGCCTCGGCTGGTATTTACGGTAGCGAAATAGGCTTTGGCCTAGGTTTAAGCGTTGGCGATGTAAATAACGATGGCTGGGACGATATATATGTATCGAACGATTTTTTTGAGAAAGATTACCTATACATTAACCAAAAAAATGGCACATTTAAAGAAGTTATTGCCGATGCTATGGGGCATATAAGCCAAGCATCTATGGGCTCCGATATGATGGATGTAAATAACGATGGCTACCTCGATATTTTTACTACCGATATGCTGCCCGAACCCGATGTTAAGCTAAAAACCACCACCGTGTTTGATGATTATAACCTATCAAATGCCAAAATACGAAGCGATTTTCACCATCAATTTGCCGCCAATTGTTTACAGCTAAACAACGGCGATGGTACCTTTAGCGAAGTAGCAGCTTACGCAGGGGTAAACGCTACCGACTGGAGCTGGGGTGCCTTATCATTCGATTTTAATAACGATGGCTGGAAAGATTTATTTGTAAGCAATGGCATTAGTAAAGACCTTACCGACCAAGATTTTTTAAATTATTTTAGCAGTAGTGTGGTTATGGATAATGCCAAGGCGGGTATTGTAGATTTTGAGGGAATGCTAAACAAAATGAAATCGAACCCAATACCCAATTACGGTTTTATCAATCAAAAAAACCTAACCTTTAAAAACGCTACGCTTGAAATGGGTTTTGATGCCCCAAGTTTTAGCAATGGTGCCGCTTATGGCGATTTAGATAACGATGGTGATTTAGACCTAGTGGTAAATAACGAAAACGCCGAAGCTTTTGTGTACCGCAATACAGCTTCCGAAACCCTAAAAACCAACTATTTAAAAGTTAAACTAAAAGGCCTAGCTCCCAATACTTTTGGCTACGGTGCAAAGGTAAGCATCTATACCCAAAATGGCTTGCAAGTGTTACAGCAAATGCCTAGCCGTGGTTTCGAAAGCTCGGTAGAACCCGTACTTAATTTTGGCTTAGGTAAAATCAATATAATAGATAGCTTGCAGGTGTGGTGGCCTAATATGAAAAAGCAAACCTTGTATCATATTGCGGCCAATAAAACCATTACCCTAAACCAAGCGAAAGCAAGCCAAAACATAGGCATAAAAAATAACCCAGTAAAACCTTTATATACAGCTGTTGCCTCAAATTTTATCGCTGGCAATAGCAGCCATAAAGAAAATAATTTTATTGATTTTAATATCGAACGGCTAATACCCAAAATGTTATCGGCCGATGGCCCCAAGCTAGCCACAGCCGATATAAATGGCGATGGCTTGGATGATTTTTTTATGGGAGCAGCCAAGGGCGATATAAACAAACTATTTTTGGCTTTGCCCAATAGCAAAGGTTTTAGCCAAGCCACACAAGCAGCCTTACAAATACCCAACCCAAGCGACAATAGCGATGCCGTTTTTTTTGATTGTGATAAAGATGGCGATAAAGATTTATTACTCGTTTATGGGGGTAACGAAGAACACTTGGGAGCAATATCCCTTATCCCCAAATTGTTTTTAAACGATGGCAAAGGAAATTTTACCAGAGCCGCATCCATACCTTTTTTAAGTATAAATGCAGCCTGCGCTAGGGTTAATGATTATGATAAAGATGGCGATATAGACGTGTTTATAGGTGCTCGCAGTGTTCCTGGGTTTTACGGCCTTAGCCCTCAAAGTGTATTGCTACAAAACGATGGTAAAGGCGGGTTTGATGATGTTACTCCAACACTTGCACCCGAATTATTAAAACTAGGCATGGTAACCGATGCCCAATGGGCCGATATTGACCAAGATGGAACCCAAGAGTTAATTGTTGTAGGCGATTGGATGCCTATTACTATATTAAAATACCAAAACAAAAAACTAAAATTATTAAAAACCATAGCCAATTCATCAGGCTGGTGGAATTGCTTAAACGTAAGCGATATAAACGGTGATGGTAAATTAGATTTAATAGCAGGTAACTTGGGCTTAAACTCTAAAATAAAAGCCGATGCCAAGCATCCCGCTAGGTTATATACCAATGATTTTGATAAAAATGGACAAACCGAACCCATAGCCGTTTATTACAAAACCGACGGTAAGGCCTATCCCTTTAACCTTAGGGCCGATTTAGTAGCACAACTCCCTTATTTAAAAAAGAAATTTTTACGTTACGATGCCTATGCAGGCAAGGCCGTAGAAGAAGTGTTTAGCGAGGATGAGTTAACCAATTCGCAATTATTACATGTGCAAGAAACCCGTACTTGTATTTTTAAAAATACGGGCAAAGGCAATTTTGTAAAACAGCCCTTGCATATTCAGGCACAGCTATCGCCAGTGTATTCCATTTTAGTTTCCGATTTTAACAATGATAAAATACCCGATATGTTTTTAGGGGGTAATTTTTATGGCCTAAAACCCGAAGTAGGCCGTTACGATGCCTGCTATGGGCAAACTTATTTGGGATTAAAAAACCATTTATTTACTTATATAAAACCAAAGCAAAGCGGATTATTTGTTACAGGCGAAGTAAGAGACGCAAAGGAAATAAAACTAAAAAATAAAAGCATAATTATTGTTGCCCGTAATAACGATAGGTTAATGGTGTTTGAGAAATAACCCTATGCTATAAAAAACTACCTAATAACAGCATTTAACCCACATGTATTTGTTTAAATATAATATTTACCGCCTAAATTTGTGTATCGGTGGCAAATAAATAAAGGCAAAGCCTTGTAATGCACTATTTACATTTTACCAATCGAAGGCAAAAAGCCCCTAGCGCTAGAATGGAGATATACCAAAAAAGCCATCTATACATTAGATGGCTTTTTTAAACATGCTCCCAAGCCTGGGCTCGAACCAGGGACCCTCTGATTAACAGTCAGATGCTCTAACCAGCTGAGCTACTTAGGAATTTCTGGTTATTTAAACATCCATTTAAGCAAACTGTATAAAACAAATTGTTTATTTGGGTTTGCAATAGTCGGAATTTTAAATTTATTATGCAATATTTGTAGCAAAAAAATAATAAAAAATTTATGAGCTTACTTGTTATAGGCACTGTTGCCTTTGATGCTATTGAAACACCATTTGGTAAAACAGATAAAATTGTGGGCGGTGCAGCCACTTATGCCAGCTTGGCGGCATCGTATTTTTATAAAAAAACCAAAATTGTAGCCGTGGTAGGCGATGATTTCCCGGTCCCCAATATACAAATATTAAAAAACCGAGGCATAGATGTAGAAGGCTTGCAAATAAAGGAAGGCGAAAAATCGTTTTTTTGGAGTGGCAAATACCATAACGATATGAATAGCCGCGATACCCTAGCTACCGAATTAAATGTTTTGGCCAATTTCGACCCTATTATACCAGCATCGTACCAAGATTGTTCGTACTTAATGCTTGGCAACCTTACCCCCCAAGTACAGCAAACGGTAATTAAACGCTTACATAAACGCCCCAAACTCATCGTAATGGATACCATGAATTTTTGGATGGATATAGCACTGCCCGATTTGCTAGAAACCATTAAAATGGTGGATGTACTGGCCATTAACGATGCCGAAGCCCGCCAGCTATCGGGCGAATATTCGCTAGTGAAAGCTGCCCATAAAATACTTACCATGGGGCCTAAATACCTTATTATTAAAAAAGGTGAGCATGGTGCTTTGTTGTTCTTTGAAGATAAAATTTTTGCCGCACCAGCACTTCCACTGGCCGATGTGTTTGACCCTACAGGTGCTGGCGATTGCTTTGCGGGTGGTTTTATAGGCTATTTGGCCCAAGTAGGTACCATCAATTTTAACAATATGAAAAATGCCATCATCTTCGGTTCGGCATTGGCTTCACTATGTGTCGAAAAATTTGGCACCGAAAAAATTAGCAACCTAAGTGATGAAGAAATTGCCAACCGTGTACAACAATTTGTAAAACTAAGTAGCTTTACTTTATAAAATAGGCTAATTTTACCACTTTTGAGTTTAAATTATTTTAATAGTGTGGTAATTACTGTGCTTATTTTTTTTGGATTATTGTAACAGATATTTGTTTTAAAAATTTAAACGCATTATACCACCTCGGCCACAACAAAAGTACTGCCTCCCACAAAAATAAAATCATCATCGCTAGCTTTGATTTTGGCGGCGGTTAAAGCATCTATTACCGAGGCGTAAAAATCTCCCGCCAAGCCCAATACCCAAGCATCGGCTTGTAATTGCTGGGCGGGCAGTGCCCGTGGCAAGCTAGGTGCACAAAAATAATACCTAGCATTTTGGGGCAGTAGGCTTAGTATTTTATGTGTGTCTTTATCGCTTACCATACCTAGTACAATATGTAGCTTGTTATAAGTTAGGTTGTTTATGTTTTTTAAAACCTCGTTTATACCATCTTGGTTATGGCCAGTATCGCATATTATTAATGGTTTTTTTTGTAGGGTTTGCCACCTTCCGTTTAGCCCTGTAAGGCTTTTTACTTGTTTTAAGGCGGTAACTAAATGCGTATTGTTAATGGTAAACCCTGTTTTTTTTAGTTGGCTTATTGCCGATAAAATGGTTACAATATTTTTGGTTTGATAGCTACCAGTTAAGTCTAATGCTAGTTTAATACGGCTTTGGTTTTCTGTGTTTACCAGTTCAAGGGCTCTGTAATCGCCTTTCATCTCATCGTAAACCAACTCAAATTGTTGGCTTGCAAATAGTATGGGCGCATGTTGTTCCTCGGCCTTAGCCAAAAAAACGGGTTTAGTGTCGCTGTTATATTCGCCAATAACTACGGGGGTTTTATGTTTTATGATACCTGCTTTTTCGAAAGCAATTTTGGGCAGGGTATTGCCCAATATATTTACATGGTCGTACCCTATATTGGTAATTATTGATAGCAAGGGGTTTATAATATTTGTAGAATCTAACCTGCCGCCAAGGCCTACTTCTATAACGGCAATATCAACTGCCTCATTAGCAAAATAATCAAAAGCCATGGCTACTGTAACCTCAAAAAACGAGGGCGATAATTGGCCAAATAAATGCTGGTTTTGCGCCACAAAATCTATTACGTTTTGCTCGGGTATCATTTGCCCATTTATGCGTATGCGCTCTCTAAAATCTTTTAAATGTGGCGATGTATATAAACCTGTTTTATAGCCTGCTGTTTGTAAAATAGCGGCCAAGCTATGCGAAACCGAGCCTTTGCCATTAGTACCTGCAACGTGTATGGTTTTAAATTTATGCTGTGGATTATCTATTGCGGCGCAAAGTTGCAGGGTATTGTGCAAATCTTTGCGGTAGGCGGTTTCGCCTACTCGGGTAAACATAGGCAATTGTGCGTAAAGGTAAGCTAGGGTTTGTGGGTAGGTCATGGAAATTTCCCAATAAAATTATTGTAGAGAATAATTTAATACTTACAGCTTCTGCATTTCGAATATTGATAAGCCTGTTGATTGTGTAATTGCACTAATATCAACGCCCAATTGCTTTAAGTTTTTAGCAATTTCTATACATGTGCTATCTACGGCGTACTTTTCGGCTCTTTTTGTAGCCAATGTAACTCTTCCTATTTCGTCTTGCTCTTTTATACTTGCTCGCTCGTAATCGTCTAGTTCAATCTGTGTCCAACTGTTTTTATTTGCTTCTTGGTATGCTTCTTTTAAGCCTTGGTCGAGTATGTTTTCAGGAATTACATCTAAATTTTCAGCATTTTTAATAAAATAAGTCCATTGGTCTATACTGGTTTCCAGTTGATTTAGCGTTTTGCTAAATTTAGGTAATTCTATAAAGTTAAATTCAATGTCTTGTATAATGTGTTCGTTGGTTTCAATATCCATTATTTTATGGCAGCTCAAGTAGTTTGTATTTTTGCTAATCTCAAATTCTAAAATACCAATAAAATATGCTGGATTTAGTTTGCTGTAATCTTTTCCTTTGGCAATTTGGCTGGTATAACTTTGCGATGTGTAGTATAAAATACGTTTGTGAAAAAACTCCGATTCGGCAATTTGCATTTCTACAATAAAAGTATTGCCGTTTTTATCTTTAGCTTTAACATCAACAATGGTTGATTTACCGCCCGATAGTTTGCTTAATTGGTAGGGGGTTAATATATCAACCTCGGTTATTTTGTTACCGTTGGGGAAATTTATGGCCGCATTTAAAAATGAAATTAAAGAGATTTTTTTATTCTCATTTCCGAAAATTTTACGAAACGCAATATCGTTGGTTACATCTACAAATTTCATAAGGTAAAAATAGCGGTTTATTTTAGGGCTTACAAGTTTTTTTTTGCCTGAAGCTATTGGTAACATTTATAGCTTAATTAAAGCAACAAGTACGTTTGGTTATGTTAATTAACCCTAAAATTAAATACTACCACGCCACGTTGCTCATCAGGGGCGGTTTCGAGCTTGTTAAATTTAGCTCCTAAAACGGCTTTTTCGCATTTATCACACAAAAGCGGGTCGGTAAGTGTGGAGCCTCGGCCTGGTGCTTCGGCACTTATTACTGTTCCGTTTTTATCAACCGTAATAATTACGGCAATTTTGCCTGTTTTTTGCCCATCGTCTTTAATTAAGGGTGCGGTTACAAATCGCCTTCCGGCCAAAGTTAATGCTACACCACCGTTGCCGCTTCCTGTACCTGTGTAACTATTGCTTAGTGGGTCGCCCTCGGGCTTGCCTTGGTTGCCAGCTACTTTTCCATTGCCATCGCCTTCGCCTGTTCCGTTATTTTTTTTGCCCTTGTACAAGGCGTTTTGGTTTATCACAGGTTTGGCTTCTTTGGCTTCGGTTTTTGGGGTGGGCGGGTTATTGTTGCTATTTGCTTTAGTGTTTAATGCCACGGCATCTTCCATATCTTGGGTGAGTATATTTTCATCAGTAGCTTGGTTAGTAGAATTTTGTACGGGTGTATTTTGGTCGAGGCTAACTTTATCGGGAGCTTTTTGGTTGGCGTTTGGGGCTGTTGATGGCTCTTTTATGCTCATATAATCGGTACCCATACCCTCATCGGTAGTACCATAATTTACGGTTATACCTCCTATGCCTACTTCCTCGGGCGGCGTTTGGTTTTGCTTTATGATGTAAAAAAGACTCAATACCAACAATCCCACCACTATACTTACCGAATAGGCAATGGCTTTGGGATAATTATTATCGGGTTGGTTTAGGGCAGGCATTATTTTTTAGTTTCGGTGGCTAATACCAGCTTTATTTTTAGTTTATTGGCTATATCGGTAAGGTTTACCACGTTTTCTATCGCTATAGATTTATCGGCGTAAAGGATAATGGTAAGATCGGGACTGGCTTGCTGGTAAGGTAAAATTTTGGCTTCTAAACCCTCAAAAGGCACTTTTTGTTTCTCCACAAAGTATTCTAATTCCTTATTTATAGATACTGTTATGGTTTTTTGTGGGATGGCTTGCCCCGAGTTAGACCGTGGTAAAAACAATTTTACCACATTAGGGTTTACCACCGCCGATGCCAGCAGGAAAAACAACAGCAAAAAAAACATAATATCGTTAAGTGCCGATGTATGCACCTCAACGTGTGGGCGTTGGCGTTTTTTTAAATTCATCTTTCGGGCTCTTCCAATAAATCAATAAACTCAATGGCATCGGTTTCCATTTGTAAAATTACCCTATCTACCATAATATTAAGGATATTGTACAGCACATAAGCAATAATACCCGTTACTAAACCCGTAGCCGATGATATCATTTTAATATATAAACCGCCTGATATGGTACCAATTTCGATAATGCCCTTCACCGATACATCGTGAAAAATGGTTATAACCCCAATAATAGTTCCTACAAAACCCAGCATTGGTGCAATACCCGCTATAATGCCCAAAATGCTGATGTTTTTTTCGAGTTTTGATACTTCCAGTTTGCCTACGTTTTCAATAGCTCCTTCAATATCTTTTATTGGCCTGCCTATGCGTAGCAATCCTTTTTGCAACATACGGCCTATGGGTGTATTGCTATTTTTACATATCGCTATGGCGGATTCCAGCTTGCCCGCTTTTATGTTTTCTTTTACTTGGGTAATTAATTGCGACTGATTGCGGCCGGCTTTACGGATGGTAAAATAGCGTTCGAAAAATATAATTAAACCCAATAAAGCCAGCAATGCCAAGGGTAACATTACCCAGCCGCCTTTAAATAATAAATCAAACAGGCGCAACTCGGGCTGTGGAGCTGTGGCTGCGCTTAACGTTTGCGATAGGCTATCGGCCAGTTTGTTCACGGTATCAATCTGTAATAAAAACATATTTCTTTATTTTTTTTGTGCAATGGTTTTAAGGTATGCTTTGCTATAATATTTTTGTTGTATAGTTTTAAGTAGGGCTTGCGCCGAGTCGGCATTATAAAACGTGGCGGCACTTACCCAGCTTAGCTTGCCCATGCTATCTAACAAAATATGCGCATTTATTCCCTTTGATTTTAAATTGTTAACAATGCGCTGTGCCTTGGTGGGGCTTATGTTTTCACACATAATAACCTCGAATTGCAATGGTGGCGACACAATGGCTTTGGCTTTTTTATTAGGTGTATTAACGGGTATTGTAACGTTTTGGTGTATAACCTTTATAGCATGGTTAGTTGCAAAGGGCGGAAAATAATTCAATGTAGCTACAATTATTAAAATTGTTAATGCCACAATAAACGAAGCAAACAGCCAAAACCACGGAATTTGGCTATCGCTTTTATTATAATTTGTTTGATAACGGGCCGTTTTTAAGGCTTGTTCGGCTAGCTGGTAAGTAAGCGGAAAATCGTTATTGCTGGTGGTTTCAGGCAAAGCAACAGCTGTGTAAATAGTGTTATCGGGTTTTATTGTAGGGTGGGTATTTGTAGCGGTTATGCCATCTGTTTTAACTGCTAGTAAACCAAAAAAAGGTTTGTTAAAATAATTTGGCTCCTGTTGTATAAGCGTAATTTGCTTATCAATATATTGCAGTGTACCAATGTTTTCTAAGGCATAGCTGCGGTTATTATCCAATTCCAGCAATATACTGTTGGCTAGGTTTTGGATATACTGTTGCGCTTCTTGTGCTTCAATATTATATTGCGAGCCAATGTATTGCGCCAGATGGGGGCTACTTACGGCTGTATGCTCCAAAGTGATTTCATTGTAGGGCGGGTAAAATGTATTGCTGAGCGAATCAAAAAAGCCGCTTTTTTTGTTCAGCGTAAAAACACCCAAGCCTGTAATAGTTACCTGCTGGTGCAGCATTAAATACTGGGCTATGTGGGGGGCTACATTCATTGGCCAAAAATAGTTTTTTTTATGGGTAAGATAAAGATTTTATATTGCCATAAATAATGGGTGTGTACAGGTATTATTGAGGGTTACATTTATTTCAAAAAAAGCAAACCCATATTAAAAAGCAAAAGCCTAAATTAATAACTAAAGTTTCGGCGCTTAAATAATGAAGTGTTTTTTTATCCTTTTTTTTACTGATGATGCTTACAAGCAGCTTTGTGTTCTTTGCGCTTTTCCTTTGCAAACTTTGCGGTAAAAATAATTTTAGGTTTTACCGTAAAGAACACAAAGATTTACGCAAAGCCTATAAATATATACCCAGCTTGTTTTATAATTACGCTGCACTACAAGTATATTTATAAGTTTCTAAAGTTTCGGAGGTAAATTTAAAGAGGTGCTTTTTTAGTTTATTTGTTTACAGTTAGCACTTACAAGCGGCTTTGTGTTCTTTGCGCTTTTCTTTTGCGTTCTT
>RDXP01000211.1 GCA_004292865.1 Sphingobacteriales bacterium | reverse complement strand
GGTTTCTACATTTTTGCAATGGTTATAGGTATAATTAGCGTGTTGTTATATAGCTTATTTTAATTTTAAGGTTAGCGATAAATAAAATAGATGAACGTATTGATTTTAATTTTTATGCCCTTATTGGGTGCGCTGCTAGCATTAGTAGCCAAAAACTATGCTAAGCAAACGGCATTGCTATCATCGTTATTAACCTTAGCGGTTGCAAGTTTTTTATTATGCGGCTTTACGCCCGATGCCAGCACACAATACCTGGTAAACTACCCTTGGATTCCTGAAATGGGCATCAACTTTAAAGCGGGTATTGATGGCATAAGTATGCTAATGGTATTGCTTACGGCAGGTTTATTACCCATAATTATCTTATCAACCTTTAAACACAAATACGAAAACTCGGGCGCATTTTACGCCTTGGTATTGTTTATGCAAAGCGGCTTGCTAGTAGTTTTTACAGCTTTAGATGGCTTTTTATTTTACATAGGTTGGGAAGCAGCCTTAATTCCTATTTATTTTATTTGCTCGTTATGGGGAGGCGAAAATCGCATACAAGTAAATATGAAATTTTTTATTTACACCATTGCTGGCTCGCTTTTTATGTTGCTAGGTATCATTTACCTGCATTTACAAACGCCAAATAACAGTTACGATATTGCCGATTTTTACGCTTTACAGCTAGATAGTCAAACGCAATCGTGGTTGTTTTGGTGTTTCTTTTTAGCCTTTGCTATTAAAATGCCCATCTTCCCGTTTCATACTTGGCAACCCGATACCTATACCGAAGCGCCAACGGCAGGTACCATGTTGCTATCGGGCATTATGCTAAAAATGGGTATTTATGGCGTAATAAGGTGGTTAATACCCGTGGTGCCTTTGGGCTTTCAACAATGGGGGCATCTAGCCATAATTTTATCCGTTACCGGGATTGTGTATGCATCTATCATCGCGTTTACGCAAAAAGATATGAAACGTTTAATCGCCTATTCGTCTATAGCACACGTAGGTTTAATAGCCGCAGGTATTTTTGTATGGAATGCACAAGGCTTGCAAGGCGCAATGGTACAAATGATTAGCCACGGTATAAACGTGGTAGGTTTGTTTTTTATAGCCGATATCATCATCAATCGTACCCAAACCCGAGAATTAGCTTTGCTAGGCGGTGTTGCCAAACCTGCGCCAAAATTAGCCATTGCCTTTTTAATTATTACTTTGGGTACGGTAGCTTTGCCATTAACCAACGGTTTTATTGGCGAGTTTTTATTGCTAAACGGTGTGTACCAATATTGCATTTATTATGCCGCTGTGGCGGGATTAACCATCATTTTTGGCTCGGGGTATATGTTGCGCATGTACAAGGCAATTATGCAAGGCAATACCAATGATTTAACGGTAAACTTTAAAGATATTTCGGGAACAGAAATGGTTACCTTATTTATCATCACGTTTTTAATTATTGTAATAGGCGTATATCCGCAACCTATTTTACACATTTCCGAAGCGGCCATCACTAATTTAATAGCAACTGTAAACGCAAAATTATAAGCCCAAGGGCTTTTAGTTAATAGATATAAATTTATGAATACCTTAATTGTAATATCGGTTTTAGCCCTTGTGGTGCTGTATTTAGGCTTGTTTAAAGCAGGTAAAAGCTTGTTGCCGGTATCGGTAATAGGTTTATTATTGGCTTTAGGTTTGGCTGTTGCCGAGTGGAATGTAAACCCTGCACCCATTTACAAAGGGATGATGTTGTTCGATAATTTTGCCATTGCGTTTTCGGCCATTACCATTTTGGGTACCATACTCATCTTATTATTATCAAAAAACTATTTCGAAAAAATTAGCGAACACGTAGCCGAATATTATACCATTATTTTGTTTGCGTTGGCAGGGATAATGGTAATGGTATCGTACCATAACCTATCTATGCTGTTTATTGGTGTGGAAATTATGAGCGTAAGTTTATACATATTGGCAGGTATAAAACGCCGAGATTTCGCCTCGAACGAAGCCGCATTGAAATACTTTTTAATGGGTGCTTTTTCTACTGGGTTTTTGCTGTTTGGTATCACACTAATTTACGGCAGCGCACATTCGTTTGATTTAGAAGTAATTAAACAATATGTATTGAACAACGCCAATGGCGGTATAAACCCAATGTTTTACACAGGTTTATCGCTAATGCTGATAGGTTTATGTTTTAAAATTGGTGCAGCACCTTTCCACTTCTGGACACCCGATGTGTATGAAGGTTCGCCTACTTTAATTACTGCTTTTATGAGCACCGTAGTAAAAACCGCAGGCTTTGCCGCATTTTTACGTTTATTTATTACTTGTTTTGCACCCCTTGCCGATTTTTGGGTACCCACCATCATTGTAATAACCGCCCTAACTTTATTTATTGGCAACATAACCGCATTGTACCAAAGCAGCTTTAAACGTATGTTGGCTTATTCTAGCATTTCACACGCTGGCTATATGTTGTTTGCCATTATAGGTTTAGGCAATGCAGCTATAAACGCCGTTTTGGTTTATGCCACGGCATACACCATAGCTTCCATTATTGCTTTTGCTGTATTAATTTTAGTAAAAAAACAAACCGGCAGCGATAATTACGAAGGCTTTAACGGCCTAGCCAAAATGAACCCTTTTGTAGCTTTTACATTAACTATTGCTATGCTATCCTTGGCAGGCATCCCGCTAACCGCAGGCTTTATAGGCAAGTTTTTTATGTTTTCATCCGCCGTAGCGCAATACCAAATATGGCTGGTGGTAATAGCCATTATAAACGCCATTATTGGCATATTC
>RDXP01000199.1 GCA_004292865.1 Sphingobacteriales bacterium | reverse complement strand
ACGCAAACTGGATAAACCAAAAAATAAATAATACCAATTACCGCAACCAGTACGATTTGTACTTTACCTTTTTACGTAAATTTTAATGGTATTGTAAATGAAAAAAGCATTAAAAATTATACTGCTTTTACTTTTTTCGCTTACCGCGGATGCTTGTAAAACTACCGAAAAAACTTTGGTATTGGTGGCAAATGCAGCGGCTAAAACCCAAATAATTATCCCAGCAAACGCCACCATTGCCGAGCAAAAAGCAGCCTTAATTTTACAATCGTACATCAATAAAATAAGCAAGGCCAGCTTGCCCATAAGCACCGAAAAAAACTGGAATAAAAACACGGCCATATTTATTGGGCGTACCCAAGTGGCCGAAAATTACAATCTCACCAAAATAAAAAATGATGGCTTTTTTATTGCCACCACGGCCAATAGTTTGGTAATTTGTGGCGGCAGTGGCAAAGGCGTGGTGTATGGTGTTTACCATTTTTTAGAAAACTATTTGGGCTGCCGTAAATATGCAAACATACCTGCAAGCGTAAAAACCGATAGCCAAATCAGCGTATCTTCACCAATATGGGATTTGCAAAACCCACAATTTATATATAGGCAATCATTTTACCCAGCATCGCTTGATGCCGAATATATGGACTGGCACAAGCTGCAAAATTTTGAGGATTTATGGGGTGTTTGGGGGCATTCGTATTTTAAAATCATCCCACCAAAAAAATATTTTAAAACCAAGCCCAACTATTTTGCACAGGTAAACGGGCAAAGGCAAGCCACCCAGTTGTGTTTAAGCAATGCCGAGGTTTACAAACTAACTGTCGAATATTTTAAATTGGCTATGGCCGATAATCCCGATGCGATATACTGGTCCGTTGCGGCAAATGATGATGAAGGTTTTTGTACTTGCCCTATTTGTAAAAAAATTGATGGCGAAGAAGGTGGCCCGCAAGGCTCCTTGATACGGTTTGTAAATAGTGTGGCCAAACAGTTTCCCGATAAAATATTTACCACTTTGGCCTACTCATACACTTCAAAACCTCCCAAAACAAAACCCTTAAAAAACGTTTACCCCATTTTAAGCAGCATTGATGCCTACCGAAGTAATCCTTTACCTACCGAAGCCAGTGCCGCCGCTTTCCGTAAAAACCTAAATAGCTGGGCTGCACTTACCAAAAATATTTTTGTATGGGATTATAGCACACAGTTTACCAGTTATTTATGCCCTTTCCCAAATTACGATAATCTAAAACCCAACCTAATTTATTTGGCTAAGGCCGATGTTAAAGGCGTATTTGTACAGGGCAGCGGTTATACATATAGCGATATGGTCGAGTATAATAGCTATTTACAAGCCAAACTATTATGGAACCCCAATGCCGATATTATACAAATAAAACAAGATTTTTTAAACGGCTATTACGGTAAAGCGGCACCATTTATAATCGATTATTTAAACCAATTACAGCAAAACCTACAAGCAACAAAAGTAAATTTAGATATTTATGGTAACCCGATAAACAACTATTCCGATTATTTATCGCCCGAGTTATTGGATACTTACTCGCAAATATTAGATAAAGCCGAGGCGGCGGTTGAAACCCAAGCCAGTTTTTTACAACGTGTAGCAAATGTGCGTTTAGGTTTAGATTTTGTGGTTTTACAACAAGCTAAATTTTTTGGTTCTGAAAAATTTGGCTACCAAATAAAAAATATAGAAACCCAAAATGTTACCATAAACCCCAACTGGCCTGCAAAAGTTAAAAAAATTGTTGCCCAATGTAAACTTGCCGGCGTTACTGAACTTGCCGAAGGCGGCCAAAGCCCCGAAGCCTACTTAGCAGAGTGGGAACAAATATTTGCCACGCCTTTTGTACCCAACAAAGCCTTAAATGCCAGCGTAAAATTAGCCTACCCATTTACACCCGATTTTGCCGCAAAAAAAGAAAGAACCTTGGTTGATAATGTTAACGGCTATTTAGATTTTAGTTATAATTGGCTGTTTTTTTACGATACCAATTTAATAGCCACCATAGATTTAAAGCAGGAAAAACCCTTTAACCAAATACAAACGCAGTTTTTGTTAGACCCAAGGCATTACATTTTTTTACCAACCGAGGTTGTTTTAGAAACATCACTGGATGGCATAAATTTTAAAAACGTGGGCAATCAAACCATTGCCCCAGCGGATGAGGATTATACCGCCAGCATTAAAAAAGTAAGTTTTAATTTACCCAATTATACGGCAAGGTACATTAGGTTAACGGCAATATGCCCCAGCCAATTGCCACAATGGCGCATAAACAGCCGCAAAAAACCAGCTATTTGTAGCGATGAGGTGAGTGTATGGTAAAATAACAGCAGGCTTTATTGTTATTTGCCATAAATAGCCATTTTATTGGCTGTAAAATGTGTTGTATTTACAGCCAAGCATTGCTTTGCACATAGTTTATTTACAGGTAATTAGATATTCATCTTCTGTAAATTTTCAACAAATATTTTTTCGATTGCTATAAGTAAATCTTGTTTTAAAAAAGGTTTGCTTACATAACCACTTATACCTGCAAGCGTGTATTTTTCAATTTCAGTGGCATTGGCAGTTATAGCTATTACAGGTATATTACTAATGATTGGGTTTGGGTGTGTTTTTATTTTTAGGCTCGCCTCAAGGCCATTCATTTCTGGCATTTCTATATCCATTAAAATCAAATCGAAATATTTTTGCTCAACTATTTTCAATACCTCCACCCCGTTTTTTGCAGTTTCTATAGTTAAATTGGGGTAATCTTTCAACATTTTTTTTATTAGCCTAATGTTTACTTCATTATCATCGGCAATTAAAATCTGTAAGTGGGTTTCGGTTAAGGGTATTTTTTGATTGTTTGATAGATTTTCTACAATGCCATTTGCTGTTTGCATAGGGATTGCTACTTGTACACAAGTGCCTTGTTTTACTCCTGGTAAAATTTGCATTTTACCGTTCATGTTTTCAACCAGTTTTTTTACAATTGAAAGCCCCAAGCCCGAGCCTTCTATATCTGTTTGATGGAATTTTGTAAAACTGTTGATGCTGTTTCGTTTAGCCTCTGGGAAACCTATACCTGTATCGGTAATGCTAAAATTAAATTCAACCGAGTTTTTATTTATAGTTTTACATGCAATATTTAAACTAATACTTCCTTCGTTGGTAAATTTAAAAGCATTATCCAGCAAATTTATAAATATTTGCAATACCCTTGTTTTATCGCAAACTAAAAATGGAGGTATATTTTGTTGTATAACTGGGTTAAACAGCAAGTTTTTGGATGCTAAAATAGGCGTGTATATTTTTTGAATATGATTTATTAAATCGTAAACCGAAAAAGTACTATAATTTATTTTTAATTCACCTGCTTCAATTTTTGATAAATCTAGCAAATCATCAATTAATGATTTAATATGGTTACCGCTTTTTCTGATTGTGTTTATTAAATCTTTTTGTTCGTTATTTAGCGGGGTTTTATTCAAAATTTCTAAAAACCCTAGCACTGCGCCCAAAGGTGTTTTTAGGTCGTGGCTTATATTTGCAAGAAACTTATTTTTAAATTTTTTTTCGCTAATGTGCTGTTTTTCTTTTAGTAGTTGTGTTTCAAGGGCAATAACACTGTCGTTTCTTCGCTGCACAATGGTTTGTAAATAATCGCAATTTTCGGTAAAATCATAAAAAATAAGGTATGGATTTAAGGTATCGCTTCCCGAAAAAAACACGATATTGTAATTTCCTTTTACCTCGTTAATTTCCAAGTTTACACAATGAAAAACATGTTCTTTATTTTTATCGGGTAAAAGGTGGCTTATGGTTTCAAAAAATGGGTGTAAATTAGTTATTTGAGTGCCATTGTTTGTTTCAAATAAGTAGTTATCGGTTTCGGTTATATTACCATCGTGGCCAATTACTATAATTTGGCATTTGCTGGTAATATATTTTTCTTTTAAAAACTCGGTTATCATTTTATCAAGTTTTTTGCTAAGTCATTAAAAATGAGTTCTACATTTTCTCCTGTTTTTGCACTCGAATAATAATCAATTTTTAATTTATAGTTTTCTGCAATTTTTATGAAGATATTTTTTTCTATAAGGTCTATTTTATTCGCTACGGTAAGTAAATTTGTTTTTGGGTAATGGGTTTCTATATAATTTATTTCATCTGATAAATTAATATAGGTTGATTCTCGGGTAGCATCAAAAACATAAATAAAACCTGATGTACCTAGTAAAAAACTTGGGCGTAATTTTTGCATATCTTCTTTGCCTTCAATATCCCAAATGATTAAAGTTATTTCATCGTTATCTATATGCACTGTTTTTTTTACAATATGCACTCCTACGGTTACCAAATAGTCATCCGAAAAACTGTTTTTAACAAACCGTCTAATTAGCGATGATTTACCTACACCAAAATGGCCTACTAAAACAATTTTTTTTGAACTAAGCATTTATAAAATATTCCTTTAATTTTTGTTCAATATATTGTTTATTTCCGATATTTTTTTTGATGTGTTTATTTGCAAAATCAAATAAATCGTTTTCTACTCTGTTTTTAAAAACAGCATCAAACTTGCCCGATATTACCGCTGATATATAATATGTTGGAAAATTTTGAAGGTATATTTTATATAATTCGTACTCTATTAATTCTAAATTTTGGTCGCCTTTTATAAAAGCATCTTCTACAAAACTTTTTATGGCAGTTAGCATTCCTGCCAGCAAATCTTCATCTATGGTGTCGGTATTAGAGTATCGGGCAATTATAAGTCCCGATCCTTTTTCGATAATAAAAAGTTGTAAAATTTTTGATTTTGCCATATCGGCCAATACAAAATCTATTTCGCTTACGCCACTAAAAAACGACATTATCTTTCTATACCAATATTTGAATGAAAGTTTTTGATTTATTTGTGCATTAATATTATCCGAAAGCGTTTTCATCTCGCTTTGGATATATTTTTTAATCATTTTACCCAACAATGGGAATAAGATGTTTACTACCTCATCTTGCGAGTTTTTTATTTGCTCGGATAGTGCCTCGGTAATTGTTGGGCCTAGTTTTACTGGTATTTCTTCAACAAAGCTGGTTAGCTTTCGGCTAATTATTGGCTCAACTTTTTGTGATAGCTTTTCATCAATATTAACGGTATCAGTAAGCGTATCTACTTTTTCTAAAATTTTGTTAGCAAAGTTTCGGTCTTCGTCTAACAGAAGATCTCTTAATAAGGTTAATTTTTCGGCATCAGTCATTTTAAAGGTTTAGTAATCCTTTAAAATATTTTCGCCCATGTTAACCAATAATTCACCCAAATATTTTCTATCTACCTTTTTGTGGGTTAACATGGCAACGTTATCATTCGTTTTTGAATCTAGTTCGGTAATTCTAATATTCAAATCTGTTTCCAAATTATCAATCGTTTGCGATAGTTCTTTGTTTACCTGTGCTATGTAATTTTCTAAATCCTCTTTCTTCTTATCTATTTCATTTCTTAAAGTTTGAAAATCGCTATCAATTTGTTGGATATTTTCTCCAAAAATAAGATTTTTTATTGCTTCAATTCTCGAGGCTGATTCTGGATGATTAGTAGCCGTACTTGCTTCAATATTATTCTCTATTGGTAAAGCACTTTCGCTATCTTTATGTTGATTTTTCGACATTTGATTATTTTTTTTACCAAAAATACACAAAATTAGATGTTATAACATGTTTATTGTAATTTATTTACGCAAAAACAGTAATATTTTTGTTACATAGGATATGTTTTGGGAGCTTATCTATCATTTAGCACATTAAATCTATTTAATGTGGTGTTTTTTAAATTAAAAAAAGCTAAACTTAAAATTCGTTATCATAGTCTTCTTTTTATAAGCCCCAATGTTCATGTTTCCAATCGTCCATTTTGCAAATAGCCTCCATTTCGTCTATAACACCAGCATTAATTAAAATTTCCAAGCATGTGGAGGCAATATCTTGATTATCGGTTTCCTTAGCAATGGTATCTAGTTTTATTAGTAAGCCTTCATCAAGTTCGTCTTCACTTATTTCATAATAATTGCTTAAAGCTTCAAAAGCCGAGTACTGTTGGTTCCTACCTTTGCTTAATATTGATTGTAAAAACAAGGGTTTAGCATCTTTAATTATATAATAATCAAGCAACGTTGCAATGGTTTCTAATGCGTTCGAGCGGCGTTGGTTACAGTTTTTGGCTCTATCATTTTTTGAGTTTAATATTTGATAACATAAGCCTAATATGATAATATTTTTTTTTGGTTCATTGGCATAATCTTCATTGGGTAATAATTCTTCGTTCTCATCAATAGTAACTTCTGTATCGCTTTGTTCAATAAGAAAATAAGACAGTATCAAAATTGGTTTCCAAAAATCATCTTCAATATATCTAATAACTCGGTTTTTAGTTTTAGCCATTAACAAAATTGTATCGCAAAGCATAACAATTTATAAGTAAGTAACGTTATTATGGGCTTGGTTGTTTAAGTCTAAATACTAGCGTTCATTAGCCTCTTTATCGGCTTTTTTTCGATAATTAAATCTACTAGCGAACGTATTTAGGGAATGGTTTTAAATTTAGTTTTCATAATTTTTATTCTAAATTAATTCTATTTTTTAAGTTTAATTGTTTCAATTCATTCTTCGCTTTAAAACAGGATAACTAAATATTGCCATTAAAATAATAAGCGCACCTATATAAAATTGGTTACTCATGTGCTCGGTTTTACCAAAAAATAGTAGGGCCATAATAATAGCGTAAACGGGTTCTAAATTAGTAATTAACACCACCCTAAAAGCCGATAAATGTTGCATTACAGTAACGCCATATACATACGCTACCGATGTGCATACTGTTCCCAACAGTAGCAAGTAAACTACATCGTTTACAGGTAAATAAAGGTTTTGGTGTACACCGTTTTTAAATAGCAGGTAAACTGTTACGCCTAAAAAAGCCCCTACTAATTCGTAAAAACTTATCACAATGGCGCTACGGTTTTTTATTTGTTTGCCATTAATAATGGTAAACATGCTGGCCAGTAATGCGCTGCTTAATCCCATTAAAATACCTTTGGTGTATTGGCTTTCGAACTGGAATATAAGGTAAATACCAAAAATAATTACCATGCCTATAAGTACTTCGAGTTTCGAAACTTTAACCCGATTAAAAATAGGTTCTAATATAGATGTAAACAAGGTTAATGATGATAAGCAAACCATTGTTATAGAAATATTTGAGGCTTTTATAGCCCCAAAAAAAAGTATCCAGTGCAAGCCTAGCAATAAGCCAGTGCCTAGCAATTTAAGTATGGGCATAAAATCCGCCTTGAGCGAAATATTTTTTATTTTACAAAATATAGCTAACGATACAGCAGCTATCAATACCCTATACCACACCAATTGGTATTCGTTTACGCTTATTAATGCGCCCAAAACACCTGTAAACCCCCATACCATTACCGTAATATGAAGCGTAATAATACTTTTTTGTAAACTGTTCATATTTTACTTTGGTGCTTTTACAAGCAAATATAAGCCCAACAATCCAAAAATAACATTCGGGATAACCACCGCTACAATGGGCGGTAAGCCTCCTTTAAGCGCAAATGTATTAGCAAATTGGATAAATAAAATATATACAAAACTTAATAAAATGCCTAAGCCTAGGGGCAAGCCTACGCCGCCACGCACCTTACGGGATGATAGCGCAACACCTATAAGCGTAAGTACATAAGCCGAAAAAGGGTAAGTCCAGCGTTTGTATTTTTCCAGTTCGAGGTTTACCATAATGCCCGACCCACGTATTTTTTCTTTTTTAATTTTTTCGTTTAGTTCCCAAAAATTCATGGCCGAGTATATATTATCTCGGGCATCAAAATCAATGGGGCGCATATCTAAAAGGGTATCTATTTTTGCGCCACGGCTCATGTTTTCTTTTAAGCCATCAACGCTGCGTTTGGTATAATTTTCTATCGTCCATTTACGGCTTATGGTATCAAAGGTTATTCTATCGGCCATTATTTTGGTTTTTAGCTCATCGCCATTAAATTTTTCGAGCGAAAACTTATTGCCTGTGTTATTGGTGTTATCAAACGATTCTAAAAATATATATGTATTGCTATCTAACTGTAAGTGAACATTGTTTTTATAGTTTTCGTGGTTTTTTAAAAACGTGTTTTCAAATGTTGTCATTAACCTATTGGTTTCGGGGATAATAAAAAGATTAAAACCCATACTTACCAAAAATATTAAGGTTGATGCAATAATGTAAGGCCTTAAAAAACGGTTAAAACTTGCACCACCACACAGTATGGGTACAATTTCGGTTTGGTCGGCCATTTTTGCTGTAAAAAATATTACAGCAATAAAGTTTATTAAAGGCGATAAAAAGTTGAGGTAAAAAGGTATAAAACCTGCATAGTATTGAAAAACAATATTGTAGGTGGTAACATCGTTTTTTAAAAAATCGTCTAGCTTTTCTGATATATCAAAAACTACGGTAATAACCGTAAAAATACCCAAGGTAAAAATAAAAGTGCCCAAGTATTTTTTGATAATATACCAGTCGATTATTTTAATATATTTATCTAAAATATTCATTTAAAGCCTTGTTGCTAATTGTTTTACCATTTTGTTTTTCCAATCGTAAAACTCGCCACTTATAATTTTTTCTCGGGCTTGTTGTACCAGCCAAATATAAAAATGTAGGTTGTGTAGGGTAGCAATTTGCGACCCTAAAATTTCTTTCGAATGTATTAAATGCCGTAAATATGCTTTAGAATAGTTAAGGTCCGAAAACAAAGTGCTATCGGCATCAATAGGCGAAAAATCGTTTTTCCATTTCTCGTTTTTAATATTTATAAAACCGTGTTGGGTAAATAGCATCCCATTGCGGGCATTGCGGGTGGGCATTACACAATCAAACATATCAATACCTAAAGCAATGTTTTCGAGCAGGTTAATAGGCGTACCCACACCCATTAGGTAACGTGGTTTATGGGCGGGTAATACGTTACACACTACCTCCGTCATGGCGTACATTTCTTCGGCAGGTTCGCCTACCGATAGGCCACCAATGGCGTTACCCTGTTGCTCGCAACTGGCTATAAACTCGGCCGATTTTATGCGTAAATCTTTATACACCGAGCCCTGCACAATTGGGAAAAAGGATTGTGTGTAGCCGTATTTACCCTCGGTTTCATCAAACCTAGTAATACACCTTTTTAGCCAGCGGTGGGTCATATCAATGGAACGGCGGGCATAATGAAACTCGCAAGGGTAAGGCGTACATTCATCAAAAGCCATAATAATATCGGCTCCTATGGTGCGCTGTATATCTATTACGTTTTCGGGCGTAAAAAGGTGTTTCGAACCATCAATATGGGATTTAAACGTAACGCCTTCTTCCTTAATTTTGCGTACTTGTGCCAGCGAATATACTTGGTAACCGCCGCTATCGGTTAAAATAGGTTTATCCCAGCCTATAAATTTGTGTAAACCGCCCGCTTTTTCAATAGTTTCTAAACCTGGCCGCAGGTATAAATGGTAGGTGTTTCCTAAAATTATTTGTGCTTTTATATCGTCGGCTAGCTCACGTTGGTGTACAGCTTTTACCGTACCGGCCGTACCCACGGGCATAAAAATAGGGGTTTGTATATCACCATGGTCGGTACTTAGGGTGGCCGCTCGGGCTTTGCTTAAAGGGTCTTGTGCGTTAATTTTAAATTTCATTAAGGTGCTTTTATGGCAAAAGTCAAAAATAGCATTTTTTAAATTGCGTAATCGTTTTAAATTTATTAACAAAAACTAAAGATTAGGTACAAATTAATATATGATACACCTACTTATTTGAAACAAAAATTTTCTCCATATCCTTAGTTCAGGCCTTACGTAGATGGGGTTAACGCATTTAAAAATTGTAAAATTATTTTCTTGAAAAAATTATCACTCTGAACGAAGTGAAGAGTCTCAAAACATTCTGTTTTTATTATACGCAAAGCTCTGAACGAAGTGAAGAGTCTCAAAACATTCTGTTTTTATTATACGCAAAGTTTATGATTCTTAACAAAGTGGAGAATTGCAAGCGTTGTATTAAAAATATTATTCACCAAAATCTTACATGCGTTAACCCTGCTTACGTAGATGGGATTTTACCCACTAAGATTTCCGCTAAAATGGTTTTTTGTTTCCTACCATTTGCTACCCAATGCGGTATTTATCAACAAAGGGCTTTATTGCGTTTTTTTAAGCGTAGCCCGCACTTGTTTTAAAATAATGCAACAATTTTGGAATTGGCTATATATATGCAGCATTGTTTAATTGGGTAATGTTGGCATTGCTTTCTAAATCAAAATTTTATAAACGTAACAAAGCCCCTTCTTTAAGCGCATAAGTACTTAATAACGTTTTATTTATATTTAATTTTTGTAAAATATACGATGTAATAACCGAAGCTACCACAATCATATCAACCCTAAAAGCAATTAAACCTGGGGTGCGTAGGCGTTGTTGTTGGGTTGATGTTTTAAAAAAATCTAATAATTGCTGTAATTCTTGGGTGTTAAATTCAAAACTTTTTTCGCTATCTGGGTTAAAAATAATTTCTTTTTTTACACTTATTATTTCGGCGTAAGTTTCGAACGAGCCTGCCGTACCCACCAAAACCTGTGGCTTAAATATTTTACAGGCTTCAATTAAATCGCTTAAATTTTTTTCAAGGTAATTTTCGATGGCTTTAATATCGGTAAAAATTAAGCGGTTTTGCTGCATAAATAAATCCATCAGCCTTGCTGCACCTAGTTTAAAACTTTGTTTCCAGTAAATTTGGCTGTGGTTGCACAATATAAATTCAATACTACCACCGCCAATATCCATAATTAAAAATATGCTATTTGTAAGGTTTAAGGCTGCTTTTGTACCTTGGTAAATAAGCTCGGCTTCGGTATCGCCACTTATAGTTTGTATGTTTATATTAGTTTTTTGGAACACCTCGGCTATAAAATTTTGCCCGTTTATAGCATCTCTAACCGCCGATGTAGCAATAGCAGTAACCTGTTTAACAGGGTATTGTGCAATTATTTCGCTAAATTTTATAAGTGTATCTACACCTCTTTTATAAGCCTCAAGGGCGATGATACCTTTATTAATACCACCTTCGCCTAGCTTTACGGCTTGGTAGGTTTTGTAATGAAACACAATTTCGCCATCAGGCAAAACATCGGCAATATTAAGATGAAAAGTATTGGTACCAATATCTATAACTGCTTTCATTTTTTTTGATTTTGAAATTGCTTTGATTTGGGTTTTATTATCGAAACAATACGGGTAAAAATAGCTAATTATATTATAAAAAATCCTCCATCGCTAATAGCAATGGAGGATTAAAGTTGCAACAAAATAAAAATATTAGCTATAACTATTTTCGTACATATCTACATTATCCTTACTTTCTAGTACCGAGTGCCCCATTAAAAACTGATCAACCTTGCGGGCTGCTTCACGGCCTTCGGATATTGCCCATACCACCAATGATTGGCCACGGCGCATATCGCCAGCTGCAAAAACCTTGCCTACATTGGTTCTAAAATCACCTTCTTGGGCATCTATATTTTTACGGGCATCAAGGTTTACACCTAGCTGTGCCAGCATACCATCGTATTGTGGGTTTACAAAACCCATGGCTAAAAATACACGTTCGCATGGTATTTCTCTGATGCTGCCTTCCACTTCTTTAAATTTAGTAGGGCGGCCTAAAAAGTCGGTTTCCCACTCCACATCTACCAGCATCAAACCTTTTAAATTTCCTTCGGTATCGCCAATAAATTCTTTGGTATTTACGCCCCAATGGCGCTGGCAACCTTCCTCGTGTGAGCTAGTAGTTTTTAAAATCATAGGATATTGTGGCCAAGGCATAGCCAAATTACGTTCTTTTGGTGGTTGCACCATTAATTCGAATTGTAAAATAGATTTTGCCCCTTGGCGGTTGGATGTGCCTACACAATCTGAGCCAGTATCGCCACCGCCTATTACTACCACATTTTTATCGGTAACCAAAATATCTTCGGTTTCTACAGCTATATTACTTACCCTCTTATTTTGCTGTTTTAAAAACTGCATGGCAAAGTAAATGCCTTTTAATTCCCTTCCGGGGATGGGCAAATCGCGTGGAATGGTAGAACCCCCAGCCAAAACTACGGCATCGTAATCTTTTACCAAATCGTTAGCTTCTATATCTTTACCTATTTCGGTATTGCATTTAAACACAATACCACTATCTTCCATTACTTTAATACGGCGTTCAACTACGGTTTTTTCAAGTTTAAAATCCGGAATACCATAACGTAACAAGCCTCCAGGTTTATCATCACGCTCGAAAACCGTAACCTCATGGCCCACTTTTATCAATTGCGCTGCAGCAGCTAAGCCCGCTGGCCCACTACCCACCACGGCTATGGTTTTGCCAGTTTTTAAAATAGGAGCGTTTGCTTTTACCAAGCCTTTGGTAAAAGCTATTTCTATAATATGTTTTTCGATTTCTTCGATGGCAATGGCTGGTTTATTTATCCCTAGCACACAAGCAGCTTCGCAGGGTGCAGGGCAAATACGGCCAGTAAATTCGGGGAAATTATTTGTCGAGCTTAATATTTCGTAAGCTTCTTCCCAGTTTTTTTTATACACAGCATCGTTAAACTCGGGTATAACATTGCCCAGCGGGCAACCCGAATGGCAAAAAGGTATGCCACAATTCATACACCTTGCCGATTGTTGGTTTAGTTTTTCATCGCTGTAAAGCCCTACAAACTCTTTATAATTTTTTTTACGCTCTTGCGGAGATACTTTTTCTGGAAGCTCTCTTCCATATTCCATAAAACCTGTAACTTTTCCCATTTCTATTTAGCTTGTTTTTTGAAATTGTTTTTTTTCTGATAATACCCTTTTGTATTCTTTAGGAAATACTTTTATAAACTTAACCGATTCATCGGCCCAGTTGTTAATTAAATATTCGGCGGCATTACTTCCTGTTAAAGTATAATGTTTCTTTAATAAGGCTATAATTTGCTCTTCATCCTGTGGCGATAATGGGTCTAAATCTACCATTTCCATATTGCAGTTTTCTACAAAGTGGCCATCCACATCGTAAATCCAAGCAATACCACCACTCATTCCTGCGGCAAAGTTGCGGCCTGTTTTTCCTATAATTAAGGCTTTCCCACCTGTCATATACTCGCAGCCGTGGTCGCCCACACCTTCTACCACAGCTACCGCACCCGAGTTACGCACCGCAAATCGTTCGCCGGCAAGGCCTCTAATAAATAACTCGCCCGATGTGGCACCATACAATACCACGTTACCTACAATAATGTTTTCTTCGGGAGCAAAAGTGCTTTCTTTGGCAGGATAAATGGCTATTTGAGCACCCGAAAGTCCTTTACCCACATAATCATTTGCCTCACCTTCCAGCTCAAATGATATTCCTTTTGATGCAAATGCACCAAAACTTTGCCCCGCCGAACCCGAAAATTTATAGTTAATGGTATTATCGGGCAAACCTAACGAACCATATTTTTTGGCAATTTCGTTCGATAAAAGTGTACCAATAGTTCTATCCGTATTTTTAACAGTAAATGAACCAAAAACGGGTGTTTTATCTTCAATTGCCGCTTGTGCTTGTGCTAATAATTTCCAATCAATAATATCGGCCATGCCGTGGTCTTGGCTTTCGCTATTGTAAAGTGTTAAACCTTTGGGGTTAAATACTGGATACAATATGCCCGATAAATCAACTTTTTTGGCTTTCCAATGGGTGATATTATCCCGTTTTTTCAAAAACTGAACCCTACCCACCATTTCGTTGATGGTTTTAAAGCCTAGTTCGGCCATAATTTCACGTAACTCTTCGGCCAAAAACTTAAATAAGTTAACCACATGTTCGGGCTTGCCGCTAAATAGTTTACGCAACTCGGGGTCCTGCGTGGCTACACCTACTGGGCAAGTGTTTAAATGGCATTTACGCATCATAATACAACCACCAGCAACTAATGCTGCGGTAGCTACGCCCCATTCTTCGGCACCTAATAAGGCGGCAATGGCCAAATCTTTACCTGTTTTTAGTTGCCCATCGGTTTGTAATACTACACGGCTGCGCAATTTATTTTTTACTAGCGTTTGGTGTGCTTCGGCAAGGCCAAGCTCCCAAGGTAAGCCAGCATGTTTTACCGAACTTATGGGCGATGCGCCTGTACCACCATCGTAACCGGCTATTAATATTACATCGGCATGGGCTTTGGCTACGCCTGCGGCAATGGTACCTACGCCTGCTTTTGAAACTAATTTAACGTTAATACGGGCGGCTCTATTGGCATTTTTTAAATCGAATATAAGCTGTGCCAAATCCTCAATAGAGTAAATATCGTGGTGTGGTGGTGGCGATATTAGGCCTACACCTGGGGTGGAGTGGCGGGTTTTTGCAATCCAATCATCTACCTTGTGGCCAGGTAATTGCCCACCTTCGCCTGGTTTTGCACCTTGCGCCATTTTTATTTGTAGTTCATCGGCGTTGGTAAGGTAATTAATGGTTACGCCAAACCTTGCAGATGCTATTTGCTTTATAGCCGACCGCATCGAATCGCCATTAGGCATCGTTTCGTAACGCATTTCATCTTCGCCGCCTTCGCCTGTATTGCTTTTTGCACCAATACGGTTCATGGCAATAGCTAAGGTACTATGCGCTTCATGAGATATAGAACCGAACGACATGGCACCTGTTGCAAAGCGTTTCATAATGTTTTCGGCGGGCTCTACCTCATCTATCAAAACAGATTCGCGGTGATGCGCAAAACACAACAACCCTCTGATAGTGTATAACTTATCTGTTTGTTCGTTAATTACTTTGGCGTATTTTTTATATACTTCGTAGCTATTGGTACGGGTGGCGTGTTGTAATAAATGTACGGTTTCGGGGTTAAATAAATGTGCTTCACCACGGCGTTTCCATTGGTAAATGCCACCTTCGTTTAATAAATGTTGGTTGCTATCTTCCCCTGCAAAACCTGTAACATGTTTCATTAATGCCTCGCGGGCTAAGTCATCTAAACCCATCCCTTCAATACGGGTAATACCACCTGTGAAGTGTTTTTTTACTACTTCTTTATTGATACCTAATATTTCAAATACTTGTGAGCCATGGTATGATTGTAAGGTTGATATTCCCATTTTTGAAAATATTTTTAACAATCCATCGCATATAGCTTTGATATAATTTTTGGTAAGATTTTTTATGTCTTGTGTGGTTTCTAATTTGCCTTCTTTATGCATCGTATCTATCGAAGCAAGTGCTAAATAAGGATTTATTGCGGTAGCACCAAAAGCTAATAAACAAGCAAAATGATGTACTTCCCATAAGTCGCCAGCTTCTACCACTAAACCTACCGACCCTCTAAACCCTTGTTTAATAAGGTGGTGATGTACTGCCGAAACGGCTAATAATGAGGGTATAGGGGCATGGTTTGAATCGATAGCCCTGTCCGATAATATCAATACTTGGAAACCATCGTTTACAGCATCTTCGGCATAGCGACACAATCTTTCGATTCCTTTTTGTAAGGAACCTGGTAAACCATCGGCTTTAAAGTAAGTTTGTAAAGTTTTGGAATGAAACAAACCGGTATCAATACTACGTAGTTTTTCTAATTCGTAATCGTTTAGTATAGGTTGCTTTAACGTTACGCAGTGGCAGTGCATTTTATCTTCATCCAATATATTGCCATTATTACCTATAAAAGTTGCCAAACTCATTACCAAGCGTTCTCTGATTGGGTCGATGGGCGGGTTGGTAACTTGTGCAAAAAATTGTTTAAAGTACGAAGATATATGTTGCGGACGATCAGACAAAACAGCCAAAGGCACATCGGTACCCATAGAGCCAATAGGTTCTTTACCATCTACGGCCATTGGTTTTACAATGGTTTCTAAATCTTCGCGGCTGTAGCCAAATACTTTTTGGTAGCGGTAAACCGATTCTTTTGATAGGCCAGTAAACGAAACCCTGGGCTCGGGCAATTGCTCGATTTTTATTTTATAGTTTTCGAGCCATCGGCCATACGGCTGGCGGCTTGCTACTTGTAGCTTTATTTCTTCGTCGGTAATTATTTTTCCTTTTTCGGTATCAATTAAAAACATTTTGCCTGGCTGTAGGCGGCCTTTTTTCAATACTGTTTTTTCATCAATAGCCAGTACGCCAGCTTCGGATGCTACAATTACGGTTCCTTCGCTGGTAATTACATAACGTAGTGGGCGTAAGCCGTTTCTATCGAGCAAGGCACCTATAAGTTTGCCATCGGTAAAAGTTAAAGCGGCTGGGCCATCCCAAGGTTCTATCAATGTGGCGTGAAACTCGTAGAATGCTTTTTTCAAAGGATCCATTAATTCGTTACCGTCCCAGGCTTCGGGTACTAGCATCATCATTACGTGTGGTAACGAGCGGCCGCAGTGCATTAATAATTCAACAATATTATCTAAACATGCCGAGTCGGATTGGTTATCATCAATTACGGGCATTAACATTTCCATTTCTTCGCCTGTAAAATATTGCGATGCGTAAGATTTTACGCCTGCAAAAAACCAGTTTAGGTTTCCTGTTAATGTATTTATTTCACCATTGTGCGATAAATACCTGAATGGCTGGGCTAATTTCCAAGATGGAAAAGTATTGGTAGAGAAACGTGAATGAATCATCCCAAAAGCAGAAATTACACGGCTATCGGCCAAATCGGTATAATACTGACGTACTTGGTAGGTGGTTAATTGCCCTTTATATACAATTACTTTACATGATAAAGAAGCAAAGTAGCAGTAATCGGCTGGTGATTTATAGCTTTCTTTAACGGTTTTGGTAATTAAGCGCCTAAATATATATAGTTTTCTTTCGAAATCTTGGTCATTAGTAATAAATATTGGTTTTTGAATAAAAATTTGATTGATATTAGGTTCAACTTCTAGTGCGGTTACGCCAATAGTTGATGAATTTACAGGCACTTTGCGGTAGCCCAAAATATGTAAACCTAATTTTTGTGCACACAGGCTAATGGTTTTTTTGAGTGCTTTTTTTAACGATGTGTCGTTAGGGAAAAATACCATTCCTACACCGTAATCGCCTGGCTCGCCAATATTTATTTCTAAGGCTGTACATTCTTCTAAAAAAAACTCATGAGGAATTTGTAATAATAAACCTGCGCCATCTCCCGAATTAGGGTCACAACCACAGGCTCCCCTATGCTCCATATTTTCTAGTATGGTAAGCGCATTTAGAACTATATCATGTGTTTTGTTTCCGTTTATATGGGTAATAAATCCTGTACCACATGCATCATGTTCAAAATTAGGGTTGTACAAACCCTCTGCTACGTTTTCTAATTGATCCATTAAAATAAATAATATAATTTATGATTAACTACTAAAGTACAAATATTTTAGATAAATTTATAAACCTTGCTAAAAAATTAAAATATTAAAAAATAATAAGCATATTTTGAGTGAAAATATTAATTATTTTAAATTTATTGCCTTATAATTCTAAAAAGCGTAAATGCTTTATTTTATACCCGAGGTAAAATTTGCCTATTTAATGCTTATTAATGTATAACAATTTTAATAATTAATGTTTGCATAAAACCTAAAATATATTCCCTTATTTGTATATTTTAAAGTGTTATTTAGCTAATTTAATCTCAAAAAAAATTAGTTTTGAAAAAAATATAAGCGTATGAATAAAGCAATTTTTTTGGATAGAGATGGGGTAATAAATAAAGAATTGGGCGATTATGTGTGCCGGTTCGAGGATTTTATTATCCACGAGCATAATTTTGAGGCATTGCGTACTTTACAAAAAAAGGGATATTTATTAATTATAGCTACCAACCAAGGTGGTATTGCCAAAGGATGGTACACTTTGGATGAGTTAAATAAAATGCATAATCATTTAATAAGCGTTTACCGTGATGAAGGAATTGAACTTGCCGATATTTATTTTTGCCCGCACCATCCATTATTTACAGGCAATTGCGATTGCCGAAAACCTAAGCCTGGGATGCTACTGCGTGGTATCGAAAAATTTAATTTAGACCCTGCCGCCTGCTATTTTATTGGCGATAAAACTACCGATGTGGAAGCTGCCGATGCCGCTGGGGTAAATGGTATTTTAATTGAGATTGACCAGCCTTTGGGCGAGATATTGGGGTTAATAGTGTAAAGGATTGTTGAGTTTGTTTATTAGGTGCGTGGGGACATGTACCACGTCTGGGGCTTGGGGCAAAGTCTTCCTTATTAATAAATAAAAGTAATTAAAAAGTATGGTTTGTGGACAAAGCACTAAGGCGAGGAAATATAAAAATATACGGATTTGAAAGTTTTTTTAGGGTTATAATTTTTTTGGTGCGTGGGGACACGAACCTAGGCAATAAGGAAGCCTTCGCTTGGGGCGAAGTCTTCCTTAAGTTTCCTATAATCGTTTTGTTGAGCTTAGTCAAAGCATTATTTTGCCCCTAACTATTTTTTTAAAAACGTGTTGTTTAGGTACTTGTACGGGTATTTCTTTTGCTGACTCTACCCCTATACGCGTTTGTAAAAACA
>RDXP01000210.1 GCA_004292865.1 Sphingobacteriales bacterium | reverse complement strand
TCTTATTGCTTATCGCTAAGGATCTGTTTGCCTTCATTTTTATTCATGTTTGGTGTACGCAAATATAAATAAATTATCCTATGTTAGTGCCATTACTTTAAGGGCTAGGGGGATTAAAAATAATTTCCTCTTCCCCAATTCCAAAAAAAAATACCATATTTGCATTAATAAAAAAATGAAAACAAATTATACAAATATAAGTTGGTGGCTTTACATTAAATTGTAGGCAAACCTCTGTATATTTTAAAATCGATATGATAAAAAGAAGGGTTGCCATTAGGTTACCCTTTTTTATTTACACAAAATCAACAACATGAGAGATATATTAAACCATTTATTTAGCCAAAAAACATTTAGCGCAAGCCAATCAAAAGATATTTTAACCCAAATTGCCGAAGGTAAATTTAACACCGCACAAGTTGCCGCATTTATGACGGCTTATTGTATGCGCACCATAACCGTTGAAGAATTAACAGGCTTTAGAGATGCAATGCTGGCACTTTGCTTGCCCATAAACTTAACAAACGATTATAATTTAATTGATTTATGCGGTACTGGTGGCGATGGTAAAGACACTTTTAATATCTCTACCCTAGCATCGTTTGTGGTGGCGGGTGCAGGCTATAAAGTTGCCAAACACGGCAACTACGGTGTATCATCTGGTTGTGGTTCATCAAACGTGATGGAATATTTGGGCTATAAATTTACTAACGATGAAAGCGTTTTAAACCAAAGCCTTACCGAAGCTGGTATTTGCTTTTTACACGCTCCACTTTTTCACCCCGCTATGAAAACCGTAGCCCCTATACGTAAAGAACTGGGCGTAAAAACCTTTTTTAATATGCTGGGGCCAATGGTAAACCCCTTGCAACCTAAAAACCAAATGGTGGGTGTTTTTAGTTTAGAGTTGGCCAGGTTATACGCTTATTTATATCAGCAAAGCGATAAAAATTATACCATTGTACACGCATTAGATGGCTACGATGAGGTATCAATGACCTGCGATTTTAAAACTTTTAGCAACCGTGGCGAACAAATTTATAGTATAGAAGATTTAGGTTTTGATAAAATAAACGCCAACACCATTGCTGGTGGCAGCACCGTAGCCCAAGGTGCACAAATATTTACAGCAGTGTTAAACAATACCGCTACCACGCAGCAAAATAATGTGGTTTTGTGCAATGCTGCCCTAGCCATACAAACCATTGAGAAAGCAAAAACCTTTGCCGATTGCTTTTATATAGCCGAAGAAGCCTTGCTAAGCGGTAAAGCCAAACAAAGTTTTACTGATTTATTGGCGGTTTAGTAAGGTGTAATTAATCGGCGAAAGCCATATAATTAGCGTAATAATGGAGAATAAAATAATATTTTATAGCAACGAAACAGGTAACGTAAATATAAATGTTACTTACCAAAATGAAAACTTTTGGTTAAGTCAAAAGGATATTGCAACATTGTTTGGCGTAGAAGTGCCTGCGATAAGTAAACATTTGGCAAATATTTATGAAACAGGCGAATTGCAACAACAAGCAACTATTTCCATTCTGGAAACTGTTCAAAAAGAAGGTGCCAGACAAGTAAAAAGAAATATTGAGTTTTATAACCTCGATGCAATTATAGCCGTAGGCTACCGTGTAAACTCAAAACAGGCTACTCAATTTAGAATTTGGGCTACTCAAACTTTAAAAGAATTTATCATAAAGGGATTTGTGTTAAACGATGAAATGCTTAAAAATGGTAAACCCTTTGGAAATGATTATTTTGATGAACTATTGGAGCGTATTAGAGAAATACGAAATAGCGAACGTAGGCTATACCAAAAGTTAGGAGATATTTTTGAACAATGCAGTGCCGACTACAATAAAAATGCAGAAGAAACCAAACTGTTTTATAAAATGGTGCAAAACAAACTGCATTTTGCTATTACGGGTAAAACCGCTGCAGAACTAATTTTTGATAGGATAGATAAATCTAAAGATTTTATGGGTTTAACATCTTGGAAAAACTCGCCAGAAGGTAAAATATTGAAAAGCGATGTAAGTATTGCTAAAAATTATTTAGCCGAAAATGAAATTGGCGACTTAAATTTATTGGTGAGTGCTTTTTTAGATTTAGCCGAGTTTAGTGCCCGAAGAAACCAACTAATGAATATGAATGATTGGCTAGACCGTACCAATAAATTTTTGGAAAGTAATAGTTTGGATATTTTACCCAATGCAGGGAATATTAGCCACGAACAAGCTGTTGAAAAAGCGTATTTAGAATATGAGCAATTTAGGATTATACAGGATAAAAAATACTTATCTGATTTAGACAAAGAAATTAAAAAATTAAGTAGGTAATAGGTTGTTAAGTATGGATACTTTATTAGCTTAACCCTCTCAAAACACTAAAACAATGCAACCAACATCAACCCCCTTAAAAATAAAAGTGTGTGGGATGAAATATCCAGACAACATATCGCAATTAAACGCCTTACAACCCGATTTGATGGGCTTTATTTTTTACCCACCCAGTAAACGTTTTGTAGGTTTAGAATTTGATAAAAGCGTACTAGCATCGGTGCAAAACCAAATTATTAAAACTGGTGTTTTTGTAAACGCAACCGAGGGCGAAGTATTAGAATTTGCCCATTTATATGGGATGCAGGCCGTACAACTACACGGAACCGAGTCGCCAGCGTTTTGTGCCGCCATAAAAGCATCGGGTTTAACCCTAATAAAAGCTTTTGGCATAGCCGATGATTTTGATTGGGAACAATTAAATGCATATAAAAATGTAGTTGATTATTTTTTGTGGGATACCAAA
>RDXP01000198.1 GCA_004292865.1 Sphingobacteriales bacterium | reverse complement strand
CCGCTTCCAGAAATCAAGGGAGCGTGTATAAAAGTTGAGAGAAATTATAGAGATTTAATCAGTAAAAAGATAATTGACACTAAAAGTGACTTTGTTGAAAAACTTACACACGATAGTTACATTGTTCAAGTTGGACGCATTACAAATAGATACCAAACTCGATTAGATAAATTATTGAGTGTTTTCGAGCAGACTAATTTTCTTGACGACACGAAAATAACTAAGGAATTTAAACACGATACTGATATTGAAGAAGTAAAAATAATAACAGATATTTTACATTATTCGGGAACAGACCCAGTTGAAAAAAAGAAATTAGAAATAGAGCAAGAAGCTAGAGCAAGAAGCATGGCGAACAGTAGATGCAATGTATGAAGAAAGGGCCGAAAAGCTAATTCAAGAACTTAACGACAGTAAGAAGGCTTTAACTGAAATGGCAAGACAACTTGAAGAGCTAAAACGCAGACTGGGCGAGAAATAAGTACTGCTTAACATGGGTTTATAGCAAGTGGGGGCGGGCTTACGTAATTGAGCATTAGTAATTCTTTTGTACTTTTGTTTGCCAAACGGAAACCCATTAAACCTTTTTAAGTAATTGATTATTAATAATTTATATTTACATGCGTTCGGGCGAACGAGTTTAAAAACCCCAACCTGGCCACAAGCCCTGTATGCTTGTTACTTAAGTGGCGCATTATTTTATCTTCTAAAAAAAACATAATTAGGCGTATAAACACTCATCGGCCAATCCTTATTGCCGGTTTAGCATCGCGTACAAGCAAAGCAAATGTTATTGTACTTTTGATAAAAAATCTTGGTAAGCTAGCGCAATTCCATCTTTAAGCTGGGTGGTAGCTTGCCAGCCTAATGCGCTTAATTTGCTTATATCCATAAGTTTACGAGGTGTGCCATCAGGCTTACTGGTATCAAATTTTAGTTCGCCTTGGTATTGTATAATTTCTTTTATCAATAGGGCTAAATCTTTAATAGAAATATCCGTACCTGTACCAATATTTACCAAGCCTTGGCTATCATAATGCAACATCAGATAATAACAGGCTTGGGCCAAATCATCGGCAAACAAAAACTCTCGCATTGGCGAGCCGGTACCCCAAATAGTTACATGTGGCGCACCCTGTGTTTTAGCCTCGTGAAAACGCCTAATTAAAGCAGGTAATACGTGTGAATTTTCGGGATGGTAATTATCGTTATATCCGTACAGGTTGGTGGGCATTACCGAAATATAATTGCAGCCATATTGGCTACGGTAGGCATCGCACATTTTAATGCCCGCAATTTTTGCAATGGCATAAGGCTCGTTGGTGGGTTCAAGTAAGCCCGTTAATAAATAATCTTCTTTTAAAGGCTGTGAGGCAAGTTTAGGGTAAATACAGCTAGAACCTAAAAACATCAACTTGTTTACACCATTTAGGTAACTTGCGTGTATAACATTATTTTGAATTTGTAGGTTTTCGTATAAAAAATCGGCTCGGTAAGTATTGTTGGCTATAATACCGCCTACTTTTGCGGCGGCTAAAAAAACGTATTTCGGTTTTTCGAGTTCAAAAAAACGGGTTACTTGTGCTTGATTTCGCAAATCAAGCTCGGCAGATGTACGGGTAAGCAAATTGGTAAATCCTTCGGTGTGTAGTTTACGCAATATAGCCGAACCCACCATTCCTCGATGCCCAGCAATGTAAATTTTGTCGTTTTTATTCATAGGAGATTATATTTTTTATCTTACAAAATGCAACACACCACTTAAAAACTAAGGCGTTGCCAATAAATACCAAAGTTAATATGCATAAAAAAATGTTACTCTGTTAAATTTTACAGAATAACATTTTGCTTTTTTTAGTACTACAATAACTTAGGCAAGTAGCCTAACAGGTTCTTCTAACAATGCTTTTAGGGTTTGTAAAAAGGCCGCTCCCATGGCACCATCTACCACACGGTGGTCGCAACTTAGGGTAACTTTCATTACATTACCAGGCACTATCTGCCCATTTTTTACTACAGGAACCTGCGAAATACCTCCCACCGCCAATATACAGGCATCAGGCGGGTTAATAATAGCCGTAAATTCATCAATACCAAACATACCTAAATTAGAGATGGTAAAAGTTGAGCCTTCCCAGTCGGCGGGTTGTAGTTTTTTGGCTTTGGCTCGGCCTGCAAAATCTTTTACCTCGGCCGATATATGCGTAAGCGATTTGCCATCGGCAAAGCGTACAACAGGCACCAGCAAGCCATCTTCTACAGCTACAGCTACGCCAATATTTACATGCTCGTTAAAGCGTATTTTATCGCCCAACCACGATGAGTTAATATTGGGATGTTGTTTTAAAGCTACCGCACAGGCTTTTAAAACCAAATCGTTAAACGAAACTTTGGTAGGTGCGTATTCGTTTATTTTACCTCGGGCAGTTATGGCTTGGTCCATATCAATGCTCATGGTTAAATAAAAATGAGGTGCAGTAAATAGCGATTCGGCTAGGCGCTTAGCTATTACTTTACGCATTTGCGAAACCGGTTTTTCGGTATATTTTTCTTCGCCTATAACCTGTGGCAATGTAACCAAAGGGGTAGTATTTTTTTCGGTGCTTGCTGCAATAGGGGCAATGCTAGTCTCTTTTTTAGTAGTAGGCGTAAATGCATCAATATCTTTTTTAACAATACGGCCACCTTCGGCACTGCCTTTTACATCGTTTAAATTTATGCCTTTATCTTGTGCTATTTTGCGGGCCAGTGGCGATGCTTTTACACGGCTATCGTCCTGCGAAACTAGTTTTTCAGTTGTTGTAGGTTTGGCTTCCGCCGATTTAGTATCGCTTACAACAGCATCAGTTTTTACAGCTGCAACACTTTGATTTAGCAGCGGGCTAATATCGGTGCCAGCCTTGCCCACAATAGCAATAATACCGTTTACAGGTACAGCTTCGCCTTCGTTTACGCTTAAATAAAGCAAAGTGCCATCTTCGTAACCTACTACTTCCATGGTGGCTTTATCGGTTTCTACATCGGCCAGCGAGTCATCGGCTTTTACAGTATCTCCCACTTTAAAATTCCATTTATTAATAACGCCTTCCGTCATGGTATCACTTAAAGCGGGCATGCGTATTACCGTTGCCGGGATGCCCGAAGTGTCGATTGTTTCCGTTACAGCCTCTTTTTGAGGAGCTGTTTTAGTTTCCTCGGCAGTTGTTGCGGCGGTATCGTTGCTTTGTTCGGTAGCTAATGCTACTTTATAATCTTCGCCTTCATTGCCTATTACAGCAATTATGGTATCTACGGGTACAGCTTTGCCCTCTTCTAAGCCCACAAATAGCAATGTACCTTCTTGGAACGATTCGAAATCCATGGTTGCTTTATCGGTTTCGATTTCGGCAATTACATCTCCAGCTTTAATTTTATCTCCTACTTTTTTATACCATTTTGCCAATACACCCTCGGTCATGGTGTCGCTCATTTTGGGCATTTTAATTATTTCGGCCATTTTATATTTTAAGTAAATTTTTAGTATTAATCTTTAACAAAAGGATAGTTAGCTTCGGCATACACATCGTTAAACAGCTCTTCGGGTGCAGGGTATGGTGATTCTTCGGCAAATTTTACTGCCTCTTCTACCTGTGCTTTTACTTTGGCAGCTATCTCATCAAACCAATCTTCATCTTTCCAATTTTGCTCGGTAATGTGTTTTTTAACAATTTCGATAGGGTCTTTGGTTTTATATTCTTCTACCTCTTCTTTGGTACGGTATTTTTGTGGGTCCGACATCGAGTGCCCTTTATACCTGTAAGTTCTTATTTCTAAAAACGTTGGGCCATCACCGTTTCGGGCTCTCTGTACGGCTTCGTCCATAGCGGTATGTACCGCCACGGGGTCCATGCCATCTACTGGTTGGCAGGGCATATCAAAGCCTAAGCCTAGTTTATAAATATCTGTAATATTTGATGATCGGGCTACGGATGTACCCATGGCATACCCATTGTTTTCGCACACAAATACTACGGGTATTTTCCATAGCATGGCTAGGTTAAATGTTTCGTGTACAGCACCTTGGCGTACAGCACCATCGCCCATGTAACATACATTTACGTTTTTGGTTCCTAAATATTGCTCGGCAAATGCAATGCCTGCACCTAGCGGTACTTGGCCGCCAACAATACCATGGCCACCAAAAAATTTATTTTCTTTATCAAAAAAGTGCATAGAACCACCTTTACCTTTCGAGCAACCTGTGGCTTTTCCATATAACTCGGCCATAGCCGCATTAGGCGACATACCTTTAGCCAATGGGTGTGCATGGTCCCGATAGGCGGTTATCATGCTATCCGATTTTGTTGTAGCCGAAATAGTTCCAGCAATTACAGCTTCTTGGCCTATGTATAAATGACAAAAACCCCTTATTTTTTGTTGCCCATATAATTGGCCAGCTTTTTCTTCAAACCGCCTTAATAAAAGCATAATTTCGTACCAATTTAAGTAGGTATCCTTAGTAATAGCAACTGAACTCATTAGTAATTATTCTTTTTTAATTTTGAAAACAAATCTATCAATATCTAATTAAATATGAAACCTTAATCATATTAAAAAGGTTTAAAATTGTGTTTTGCCCAAAAATAACCAAAACATAAACTTTTATGTTGCGTATAACAAACATAAACTTTACTTTTGTAATCCTACAAAATTATATTTTGTGATTAATAGTAAAGTTTTTTTAGAATGTAACATTAAATCAAGAATTAATGAAGAGAATATTGTTTTTAACACTTTTTTTAACCACTTTCTTGACGGCAAATGCGCAAAATAAAAAAAATAAGAACCCTATTTCGTCTGAAAAAGAAGAAACAAACGACCCCGATAATTTAGCTTCACAATACTTTTCGCAAATAATGGGCGTGGCTATTTCGGCCACATCAAATACCAAAATGTATAAATTTATTTACGATTGGCTAGGCACACCCTACCGATTAGGAGGCGATTCGAAAAAAGGGATAGACTGCTCGGGCTTTGCCTATAAATTATACGATAAGGCTTTTAGCACCATTATAGGCAATAACTCTCGCAATATTTTTAGCATGGTTAGCCCAATAAATAAAACCGAATTAGAACAAGGAGATTTAGTTTTTTTTAAAATACATAGTAGAGCAATTAGCCATGTGGGTGTTTATATAGGTGATGGTAAATTTGCACACGCCTCCTCTAGCAAAGGGGTGATGATAAGTAACCTACAAGACCCCTACTGGAATAGGTATTTTTATAAAGGAGGCCGCATGTTAGCCTCGTTTAAAAATGAATTAAACGCCGAGTAAATACCAGCAAACCAATAAAAAAATAGCACATACCTAAATTAACTATTAATTAAAGTTTCGAAGCAGTAATGCTTTCTGTATTTTTAAACTTTAACCGCTTGTTTTAGTTTATATTTTTTATGTATAAATTATGTGCCTATACTTATGTATTTGTAGCTATAATTATGTTTTTTTTTGAATAACCCGCAAAAATCTTCACCTTTATTTGCCACTAATTTATAAGCTTTGGCACCAAACATTTTTGTAAAGTATAGCTATTTTATAGCCTTGCTATTATATCAAATATTTATTTGCGCCGAAACGCTACAAACGCATCTAAAAAATGGGATGCCCCTACATGTAACGATACCCCCCAATTTAGCGAAAAGCAAAACCTTTATATTTCAAATTTGCTTGTAATACGCCAATATACTTTTAAATATTTTAACCAAATGAACTATTTGGTGTTAAATTGATAAAAATAGGCGTATGATTTTTTGAAAAATTAAACATTTGATTTACAAACACTTAAAAAATATTAAAAATTTATACGCAAAAATATTTGGAAACACCGTTTGGGTAACGTTATATTTATATTAATTAACAATAATTAACATACACTAAAATTACTCATTAATGAAAAAAATTGTACAAAGTTTTTTCTTGCTAATGCTGCTAACCACTATGGCGTGGGCGCAAGAAAAAACAGTTACTGGAACAGTAACAGCAAAGGATGACGGCTTGCCCATACCGGGCGCAAGCGTAAAGGTAAAAGGTACTGAACAAGGTACACAAACCAATGGAAACGGAGTGTTTACATTAAAAGTAACTGGGGGTAACCCTGTTTTGGTAGTTTCTTACATTGGATACAACGTATTGGAGGTGTCAGTAAAAGGCACTAATATTAATGTTGTTTTAACCCAAAATGATAAATCTTTATCAGAAGTAGTGGTTACTGGTTACGCCACAAAATCTAAAAGATCTACCGTTGGGTCTATATCTAATGTAAATGTAGATAATGCAATGTCACAGCCCAATGCATCTTTCGATCAAATGTTGCAAGGGCAGGTAGCAGGTTTAAACGCAAAAACTGGCTCTGGACAACCTGGGCGTAGTGCCGATATTATAATAAGAGGTAAAGGCTCAATTAACGGATCTAATACTCCTTTATATATAGTTGATGGGATTGAGGTTAGAGGCGAGGATTTCAATGCAATGAACCAAAACGATTTTGAAAGTATTTCTATACTTAAAGATGCATCGTCAACAGCTATTTATGGTTCTAGGGGTGCTGGTGGTGTAATTGTTATTACAACAAAGCAAGGTAAATCTGGTGCTCTTAAAGTTTCTTACGATGGTTTAGTAGGAAACTCATACCTACCTAAAAACAAGCTTGAGTTAATGAATGCTACCGAAAAGCTAGATTTTGAACAGGGCATTGCAGGTAATCCAAATGGCTGGAAACCAGCAGATTTTGCTGATTTACGTCAAGTAAGCACTAATTGGAACGATTACGTTTTTAGAAAAGGGAAAACACAGTCACATAATTTATCATTATCGGGCGGTAACGATAAAACTACTTTTTATTCATCTTTAGGTTATTATGATGAAGAAGGAGTAACTATTGCAACAGGGATTAAAAAATACACAGGCAGAGTAAACATAAGGCACACAGACAAAAACATTAAAATTGGCGCAAACGTTTCTGGCGGTTGGTCTGATTACGCTGGAACTACAGAGGGTAACCAAAGTGTAGGCTCTGCTTTAAACACTGTAATTTGGGCTTTACCCTATGAAAAACCTTACAATAGTATAGGAGGGTATGGCACTTCTGTACAGTTTCCATTTTGGATTAATCCAGTTGAAGATTTAATTGAAAATAAACGTGGAGAAAAACAATTAAAAAGTACCGGGAATGTTTTTTTAGAGTACAAACTACCGTGGATAGAAAACTTAACTTACAAAGTAAATGCAGGGGGTGATTATAGCCAAAGAGAGTTTTTTAGATTAATAAAAGATGGGACACAAAGTGCGAATCAAAACGGCGAAGACCGTCCCTTTAGAGCAAGGGGAGAAATTAATAATTTATTTGATAGAAGATTTAAATATACCGTAACAAATAGCATTAATTATAAAACTAAATTAGATGATTTGGGTGATCATATGTTATCTACTTCTGTTTTTTCAGAATTGGTTAGAAGTCAAGGACGTAATTATGGGTTTACAGGCTATGGACAATTGTTACCTATACCTTACGAAAACGGATTGGTAACAGGGACTCCTGAAAATGGTTTTGTGCCGACAGTAAATGGTAGTTTTCCTTTAAACAGTGCATTATTATCATATTTTGCAAACGTAGATTATGCCTTTAAGGATAAATATTTTTTAACGTTAAATGGAAGAACAGACGGTTCGTCTAAATTAAGTGTTGAGCAAAGATGGACACAAAGTGCTTCAATTGGTGCAGGTTGGGTAATTACCGAAGAAGACTTTTTTAAAGTTAAACCCATTAACTATTTTAAAATTAAAGCCGCTTATGGTACAGTAGGCAATCAAAATGGAATAGGTCAGTTTCCTCGTTTACAACAATATTCTAAACGCTTGTATGCTGGTTTACCAGGTTTAGCTATTTCTTCTTTGGGTAATCCTAGTTTAACATGGGAGAAAAAAACAACAGCAAACTTTGGTTTTGATATGGATATGTTTGAAAGTCGTTTAAAATTAAGTGTAGAATATTATAACAACACTACCACAAACTTGTTTTTTAACCCGTTTGTACCAAGTACAAGTGGGGGTAGCGGTAATTTTCTTACAAACGCAGGTAGTATGAGAAACCGAGGTATTGAAGCAACTATCGGTGCTAAAGTATTAAAAACAAAAGATTTTGTTTGGGCTATTGACGCGAATTACAGTTATAATAAAAACAAAATTCTATCTTTACCCAATAACCAAAACTTTCAATTATATTTCGGTACGCAAGCATTGCAAGTTGGTCAACCATTAGGAAGCTATTACTTAGTTAAGTTTTTAGGAGTTAATCCAGAAAATGGAAGCTCTCAATTTCTAAAAGCTGATGGCGTTACTGTTACCGAAACCTATGACCCTAACGATAGGGTAATTGTAGGAACAAGTGACGCCCCTCACAATGCAGGCTTTACATCTACGTGGAATTATAAAGGGCTAGAATTACAAGTTTTTGGCGTTTTAACAATGGGAAACTACATTTATAACAATGCGAGATTAAATGTAGAAAACAACCAGTACACTAGTTCTGGATATGCAAAAAGTGGTTTAACAGCTTGGACAACTCCTGGACAAATTACAAACTTTCCTTCGTTAGATGAAACTACTGAACCTAATACAACTAGATTTTTAGAAAAAGGCGATTTTTTTAGATTAAGAAACGTACAACTAGCGTATAGCTTACCTAAATCAGTTACACAAAAATTAAAAATCCAAGGTTTTAGAGTATTTGTGCAAGGACAAAACTTATACACCAAATTCAAATTCCAAGGTTGGGATCCAGAGGTTTCTTCTGTTGTTGACTCTGACGGCATAAACGCATCGGTAGCTGGCGCACAATACCCTGTAATGAAAAGGATTAATTTTGGGTTTAACGTAACTTTTTAAAATTATTAATATGAAAAAGACATATAAATTTATACCAATACTTGTTTTTGTAGTTATTACTGCATTATCTTGTAAAAAACAACTTGAATTAACGCCCGAAGATACAGTTATAGAATTAACTAATTTTAAGGCTATTAATAACGCATTAATAGGTTGTTATGCTGGATTTAAAGCCGATGGTTATTACAACAATCCAGCCTCTTCTGGTTCTGGTAGTGGCTGGAGTGCCCTTCCTGATTTAATGGGTGATGATATGGTTGAAACTATGCAAAGTTTGGGGAACTGGAGAGTGGCTGGCGAGATGAAATATAAATCAGATAACGGTATTGTTCTCGATGTATTTGGGTCGGCCTATGAGGTAATTTCTAGAGCCAATAATATTTTACAAGTTATCGACCCATATATTCAAGATAATTTAACAAAAGAAAAAGCGCAGATAATCAAAGCTCAATTATTAGCAATTAGAGCACACGCTCATTTTGATTTGCTTAGATATTTTGCAGTAGATTTTGGAAGAAATTCTACTAATTTAGGGATTCCTTATGTTACTAAATTTAATCCTGTAAACCCTTTAGCAAATTTGCCTCCAAGAAATACTGTTAAAGAGAATTACGATGCAATATTTTCAGATTATAATGCTTCGCTTACTTTGTTTAGAGAAGCTGGTGACGTTGATGAAAATCCTATACGTAATTACATTGATAGTACTGTTGTACATGCCATGTTAGCAAGAGTTAATTATTATACTTCTAATTGGGCTGAAGCAGCAAAGCAAGCAGAAATAGTTTTAGAAAACAACGGACTAGCAAATGAAAGCCAGTTTTTAGCTATGTACAGCGCCGATGGCGAAAAAAACCCACCTACCGAGCTTGTTTGGGCAATACCATCAGATAATGCATTAACCCCTGGTGCAGGAATAAACGGAAGATCACCTGCTTTTAGGGTTACAGAAAGCTTATACCAAAAGATGAATAATTTAGGCGGTGTATACATGGATGCATCAATAATAAATTCCAGCGCAGCAAATAGTGTTGGTTTTAGAAGAAGAAGACTCCAAAAATATGCCTCTATAAAAAGTTTTAAGGTTTTTAGAGCAGGTGAAATGGTGTTAATAAAAGCAGAAGCCGAACAAAAATTAGGTAATAATGTTGCAGCATTGGCAACTTTAAACGAACTAAGAACCAAAAGAGGTTTAGACGAAGGTACTGAAACAGGCTCAGCTTTATTAGATGCAATTCTATTATTACGTAGAATTGAATTAATAGGAGAAGGTCATCGTTGGTTCGATTTAAAGCGAACAACTAGAAACATTGTTCGCGGAGAGTGTGGTACTGCGCAGTTTTCGCTTTCAACCACCTGTACTATCGATCCGTCCTCTAAGGCTTGGGTATTCCCAATTCCTTTTAACGATAAACTTGTAAACCCCAATTTGGTGCAAAATCCAGGGTACTAATCCATATTTACAATAAACCTAAAAGCCTTGCTTAACATAATTAAGCAAGGCTTTTTTCATAATTTTCCGCTAAAATAATC
>RDXP01000197.1 GCA_004292865.1 Sphingobacteriales bacterium | reverse complement strand
ACAAGCCTTTGAAGCCAAGGGGTGTACGATAAGCTAAAGCCATATTGGTCTTCCAAAAAAGCCAACTTAGCAGGGTTCCAGTGTATGGCATTTACATCGGGGCTTATGGCTACACCCGCATCACCCATAGAACCCGAACGGGCATCGGGCGAAACCCCAAGTATAGGTACTGCGGTATTAATAATGTTACCTGTACGGCCATCTGTTTGGTTTTGTGCAAGTACAATTGATGATAGGCTTAACAATAAGGTAGTTAATATAAAAACATTGACTATTTTAAATCTCATACAAAAAGTAATTAATAATGATATGTAAATTGGTTGGTGCTAAATTAAAATTTATTTAGTAAAGTATTTTTTTTGCTTGCGCAAATTTGATGGTTAAACGAAACTTTTGCGATATTGGTATCATATTTATAAATAATATACAAAAAATGCAAGCCTTAGCGGTTTTTAAAATTGTAAAATAAGTTATTAAACTACCATAATCGCAATGGTGTAAAATCCTATAAACAGGATTAAACAAAAGGTAAAATAAAAAATGTAAAAAAAAAAATGAAAATTGTGTAAGTATTTTGTTATTTACAGCGTTTATCTGTACAATTGTAGTTATATAAAATAGAATAATTTATTGTATTTTTAGGCGTTGTTAACATCAATAAAAAAAATGAAAAAAAATCTTTTAATTCTTTGTGCTATAATATTAGGCATAACTTTAGTATTACCATCGTGTAAAAACAGAACTGGGGCATCGCCCAAAACGGGTGCGGCTTATAACCAAAGGCGTCCGGGTTCTTTACAAATATCTAAAAAAACAAAACCAGCACCTGGCCCAGGCTTGGTACATATTGAAGGCGGTACATTTGTAATGGGCGGTTCAAATATAGATGATATAGGCTACGATTTTGCAGCACCTAAACGCCGTGTTACTGTAGCTACCTTTTATATGGATGAAACCGAGGTTTCAAACGTAGATTGGTTAGAATACCTTAACTGGACAGTACAAGTAGGTAAAGATTTAAGGTGGTATTATGAAGCTATGCCCGATACCCTAGTGTGGAGAAGCCCACTAGGATTTAACGAACCTTATGTAAACAATTATTTTAGGCATCCAGCTTACAGAGATTACCCTGTGGTAGGTGTTACTTGGGAGCAAGCCGTAGCTTATTGCCAGTGGCGAACCAATGTAGTAAACGAAAACGCTTTACGTACCAAAGGCGTGATGAACGATTGGAAATCATACTCGGCAGCTACGGCTGGCAATGGTAAAAGTGGGAAATCAAGCAAAACTGCCAGTAAAGGAACTGCACCTAATACACAACCTTTCGATTTAGATTTATACTTACAAGGCCAGTATAACGATATAGGCAAAGGAGCTCCTAAAAACTTAAATGCGCAACAAACCGCTGCCGCTGGCAAACGTGGTACTAGTGGCACCGCTAGCAATGGCCGAACTGCTAAAATCGAAGATGGCTTATTTACCCCAGGCAGGTACCGTTTACCTACCGAAGCCGAGTGGGAATACGCAGCATTGGCCTTATTGGGCAATATGAGTGAAAATAACATTAACAATAATAAAATATATCCTTGGTATGGTTTAGGTGTACGCTCGCCCGACAGAAAAACCCGTGGGCAAATTTATGCCAACTTTAAACTAGGGGCAGGCGATAACATGGGAGTTGCAGGTTACTTAAATGATGCAGCCGATATTACCGCACCTGTAAAAAAATATTTACCCAACGATTTTGGTTTATACAATATGGCAGGTAATGTGAACGAATGGGTGTATGATACCTATCGCCAGCTATCATTTGACCAAACAGAAGATTTTGCACCATTTAGAGGGAATAATTTTAAAAACAATGTATATGATAGCCAAGGTAAAATTCAAACCATGGGTGTTACCAATATACCTATGACCGAGGCTGCAAGATCGGGCAAAAAAGAAGATTATTTAAGCCAAAGTGCAAGATTTCAAAGCCAATCGACCCAAAGCCCATCAACACCAGAACCAAAAGATACTTTAATGGCTTTACAAAAGGTAACTTTTAAAGCCGACCAACGTGGTGCATTAGACCCTCAAAACCTTGACCTTTACGGTAGAATTACAATGGTAAGCGACCGCTCGAAAGTATTTAAAGGTGGCTCGTGGAACGATAGGGCTTATTGGTTAAACCCTGGTACACGTAGGTTTTTAGACCAAGGAGAATCAACATCTGAAATTGGCTTCCGTTGCGCAATGAGCAGCGTAGGCGACCCTCAGATAGACCCTAGCGATACACCAAAATTTAAGAAAAAAAGAAGTAAAGTAGGAAGACCTTAATCCTTAAAAAAATAAATTAAAAAAGCTTTTCATTAATTTGAAAAGCTTTTTTTTTGCCTATTTAAACGTTTAATTTAACCAACGTATTGCCAGTTAACACTGGAATAACTTGGGTGATATTTAATTTCAAACAAAATTTAATATCCTCCTCGATGCCTAGTTTCTTTAGGCGTTCGCTATGCGATGTTTTGGAGGTGTAAGCGTATAAATCAGTTTTTGCTAAGTTGTACAAATCTTGAGCTGCGGTACCGGCATCATCGCTAGTGTAGCCATTTTGTTTTAATTGATAAACAACGGCACCCGCAAAAAGGGTATCTTCTAAGTTAAATTTATTTTTCCAGCCAGCGCAAAGTAACAGCACATTTTTATCCTGCTTATACAAGTAATTACATACGGCATCTAAATTAAAAAATGAACCTATTATAATTTGATATGCTTTGGCTTTAGATTGGTTAATTGCATAAGTACCATTGGTGGTGGTTAATACAATGGTTTTACCCTCTATTTTTTGCCTAGTGTACGAAAAAGGCGAATTTCCAAAATCAAAACCATCAACCACTTGCCCATCCCGCTCGGCGGCTAATAAATAATTTTGGTTTTGGTAAGCCAAGCATTGGTTAACCGTTGCCACGGGAATAATTGCCTTGGCTCCGTTTTCGAAACCGTAGCAAATAGATGATGTGGCTCTAAAAATATCGATAACTACCACAATGGCGTTTTCGATTTCGTATAATGGCAATAAGGAAGGAGTGAAGCAAACTTCAACTTTTTTTAACATAATAAATTTAAGGTTGTGTTTTATAAAAAGGCAATCTTACAATTTTTGCCTTTATGTTACTCTCTCTTATACGGATAAAAATTTCGGCACCTAAGCTACTAAACTCGGTTTTAACATAACCCAATCCAATAGCTTTTTGTAACGATGGTGATTGTGTACCCGATGTTACCCAGCCAATATTGTGGCCATCGGCGGTTACAATTTCGTAACCGTGGCGAGGTATTCCTCTATCTATCATTTCAAAAGCGACTAGTTTTTGGCTTAGGCCGATTTTTTTTTGTGCTTCTAAGTTTACCGAATTGGTAAATGGTTTGGTAAATTTAGTTACCCAAGCCAAGCCAGCTTCCATGGGCGAAGTATTATCGTTAATATCGTTTCCGTATAAGCAAAAGCCCATTTCTAGGCGCAATGTATCACGGGCACCCAAGCCTATAGGCTTTATGCCGTAGGGCTGGCCTGCGGTAAAAATAGCATCCCATAAGGTATTTGCGTGTTGGTTATCCACATAAATTTCGAACCCACCAGCACCGGTATAGCCCGTTGCCGAAATTAACACATTATTTATGCCCGCAAAAACGCCTTTGGTAAAAGTATAATAGTCCATGGCTTGCAGGTTTATTTCGGTTAAACCTTGTAGGGCTTGGGTGGCCAATGGCCCCTGTACAGCCAATAAAGTGGTGCGGTCCGATATGTTTTTAATTTCCGCATTACGGCTGTTTAGGCTTTGTAACCAAGCCAAATCTTTATCAATATTTGATGCGTTTACTACCAGCATATAAGCGTTTTCGCTAATACGGTACACCAATAAATCATCTACAATACCTCCCGTTAAATTAGGTAAATAGGCGTATTGAACCTTGCCATCAAATAATTTTGAGGCATCGTTTGATATAGCTCGTTGTATTAAATCCAAGGCATTAGGCCCAGTAATTATAAACTCGCCCATGTGGCTCACATCAAATACGCCTACGGCATTGCGCACAGTTTCGTGTTCTTTATTTATGCCAGCATATTGTACTGGCATATTATATCCCGCAAAAGGCACCATTTTGGCATTTAATGAAATGTGTGTTTGATACAATGCAGTGTTTTTCATTATGTATGGGATTTTAATTTTCGCTCTTTATTTTTTTGTTGGTGCTAATGATTTCTTTTGAGATTTCTTTGTTTTAAAAAAATGGTAGCATTTACCACCTAAAATACCTAAACGGGTTATCGCCCAATTCGAAATCGGTTCTATAATCGTTATGGTATAAGCCAACGGCTTTTTTAACATTTGTATCTTTTAAAATAATTTCTCGCTTGGGCGATACACTTAACATACCGCCACCACCGTACCAGTCGAAAGCCCGAACAGCGAGTACGTTTTTGCCTGCCTTTACCAGTTTGGCGGGTATGGTGTACGTTCGGTTAAAGTTCCAGGTATCGGTGGTTTTATCATCGGTGTAACCTATTAATACACCATTAAAATAGGTATTATCGAAATCATCAATTACGGCTAAGTGTAGCAATAAATCTTTACCCGCCATATTATCGGGCAGGGTTATGGTTTTTCTAAACACGGCTTCGCCATCTTTAGATTGTAAATCGTTATACAACTCATCGGCAGGTGTAAGTGGTATATTGGTATTTATCATGCCTGTTTCATCGGCATCGGTTTTAATAAGTTCGAGTGCTGCTGGGCTTATGCCGGGGTCTTTGTATTTATCGGCCACGTCTTTTACGGCGGGTAAAGTAATGGTCATTTTTGCCTTCCACACGGTTTTATCTAAATCAATGCTGTAAATTTCTTTTTTTTCTTCGCTAAAAATATTGCTATCGCACACAAACGAAGCACCCATATTGCTTAATATTTGGTTAAAGGCCCGGGTTTGTCGCCATCGGGTATAACGGTTATAGGTAAGTGTATCGGCATTAAAGTGGTTGGGGTTTAGTTGGCAATACACCAATTGGCCTTTGCCTATCTTTTTTTCGCCCAACAATCCGCCCAAAGCGACAGTACACCCTTTGTTTAATAGTATTGATGGCGTTTGGGTACGGTACCTAATATCCGATAAAGACAATCCATTGGTTAGTGGCCAATTAGGAATACTTTTACCTCCATCAAAATTGTTTTCTAAGCTATAATCAACACCAAAATAATTACCCGCCTTTGCTTGTGGCATTATAAAAACTTTGCCGCCGTTTTGTACATATAATAACAGGTTTTTTTGTTGTAGGGGGTTTACGCTTCCGCAGATAATTAAATCGGCATCGGTTTCTACGGTATTGCTTTGGGTATAGTTAAGGCCTACATCATCCAGCGATTTATTCTCTTGGCTGTTGCCGATAAAAATCGTTTTTCGGTTACGTACGGCTGGTATGGTTTTTTGTGCGTACGTTATTAATTGTTGGGTAAGTATTTGGGCTAAGGGGTCTTTATCGGCGTGGTCTTCTACATCTAAGCTGCACCATATTAGCTTTCCTTTGCCGTAATTTAGTTCCATTAAAGGCGAGTAAGCCATATCAAATTCGCATTCTAATAAAGGTTTCCAGCCGCTGTGATGTGGTTTTTCTATTGCATTGGTAGCTACACTACCTCGGTTGCCCCAGTGCCAGCCGTAAATGGGCGAATCGTCGGGCGATTTTTGGTAGCTATTGTTCATATAATCGGGATAGGCGGTATTTATAGTGCCTATACCTGCCCAGTTACGTAAATCTAGCTCATCTAGCTGCTGGGTAATGGGGTTGTTTTTGATAGGAAAAACGTAGCGAGAAACATATTTGGCTACCCTAAAGCCGCTTTTTTCTAACACGCTATCTTGCTGGTTAAATACAATTGCCTTGCCTCCGTTTTGTATAAATGCTTGCAAGGGCAATGGCAATTTATATTTTTGGGAAAGCACCTCTCGGCCAATAATTACTAACGGAATATTAGCTTCGCCGGCCCAAGTTTTTAGGCTATATCCCAAATTTACAAGCATTTGGCTGGTTTTCCCCACAGGGTCGTAAATATAAACTTGTTTATCGCCAGTAATGGCTTGCTTATTAAAAACCCTAAAATGCAAAGTATCGGTATGGTTTATGGTTCCAATTTGTGCATTTAATATTACGTTGCCATCGGCTTTAAAGCCAGTAATTTGAGATGGAATAGTAAATAAAATACGTTCGGCTTTTTTATCGCCCACAGGCACCAAGCATTCGCCAGCGTTTTGGGAGATAATTTTATCGGCCACCGAAACGCTGTAATTCCATACACATTTTTGCACTTGGCGGGTATCGTTAAAAAAGAATAATTGTTTTTCGACCACTTGGCTGGGGCTAAACGAATGTGCTTTTTCGGTAAAAGCCTCGCTTGCACCTGCAATATAAGCCAGTGTAGCGTTGTTATTTTGAACGAGTGCCTTGCCACCCTCTTGTATGGTGTAGGCTGGCGGTTGTTTATCATAAATATCTGCATATATGGCAGTAGGGTAATACCAACCTTTGCGCCCTAATGCAAAAGGCGGCATTTTTACCTGCGTATTGGCACTATCGGTACGGGTATAGCCGTGTCCGCTTGCCCAAGGAAGCATACCACCAGGCATATCATACGCCCGCCAACTGCGCCAAGTGTTTTTAGTAAATAGGGCTTGTAATTGCTGAAACGACCATATTTTTTCGATAGATGAACTTCCCATTTCTCGGTAAGTTTGCCCCGAGATAAAATTATTTTTGATATAATTTTTATAATACGAAGGCTCGGTTTGGTAGGCTTTATCGCCTAGGTAAGCGGCTGTAAATTCGGTTATCAGCGGTTCGGTTTTAATATTGCTGCCAAAGCCATTGCGGCCACGCAAAAAATCGCAATACAAAGGTGTGCCAAACTCTATCCCAATAAAAGGTATTTGCCCGTTTTGTGCGTAAAACGACATCCATTCTTCCCGCTCTTGCAGTGGCGAAAAACCAAGGTAAAAGTTAAGCGTATGCACATCGCCTACGTAAGTACCGTGGTGGGTAAACACGGGGCGGGTAGGGTCGTTTTTTTTGATAATGTTGATGGCTTCGATGCCCGCAGTGGCATTTTTTTGAAACGGTGGGTTATTTTTTATCCAATTGGTACGGCCTATATTAAAGGGGTTTTGATCTTGCGTATCGCCGAAAAAATTGCCCGATGTAGTCCACATTACTACCGATGGGTGGTTACGGTTGCGGCGTAAATCAATACGCATACGTTTTTCGTAAGCTATTTTTACCTCGGGTTTATCCCATTGAAATTTCCAGCTTTTATCTAACAAATAATCTATAAAAGGCAGGGCTACACCCATTAATAAAAAGCCTTTTTTATCGGCCCTAGCCATCATTTGCTCCGAGTGTTCTAAAAAACCTCGTTTATCAAAGTTATTTGGCCATATTTCGCTAATGTTAAAACCGTTTTTACGGATACCGTCTATGCTGGCATCAATCAATTCGTCCATCCCATTACCACCTACAAATAAATGCGGCCTAAGGTTTATTTTTTTTCCGTTAAGAAAAAAATGTTTGCCATCAATCCAAAATTCGCGGAAGCCAAACGCTTGTGCATATTCATCATCAATACTGTTTTTGCCTATAATTTTAAGTTTTAGGGTATAAAGTTCGGGTTTATCCAAATCCCATAAGCGGGGGTTTTGCCAATCGAAGGCTAGTTTTACGGTTTGGGTATCTTGCGCCATAAGGCTGATATTTGTTGTAAATGTTTTTTCGGCAAGGCCTTGTTGGTTACACATTTGCGCAGTAACCGAAACATTGGAGGCTTTTTTAATCCCAATAATTTCTACCTCTAAAGCCACTTTACTTTGCCTTACAGATGGCTGTACAAATACATCGTTTATAAACGTATTTTTTGGGTGGGATGATAAAATAACATCGCCCGTAATGCCCCTAGTTTCTAAAGTTGCTTTGGTAAACGTAACTTGTGTGGTGGCCGTACCCATTAATACTGGGATTTCGCCTTCGTTGGCGGTGGCTATTACCAATATGCGTATTTGGTTTTGTTGGCCATATTTTACATATTTAGAAACATCAACTTGGCCTGTGTACCATTGTATTGTACCCGCTTGCTGGCCATTTATGTAAATAATGGCATCGGTAGAAACCTTACATAGTTGTAAAAGGGTGCTATTATTTTTCCAGTTGGCTGGGATAAATACGGTAGTTTGGTACCAAGCCCGCGAAAGGTTTTTGAGTTGTTGCTTGTTTTGGATGTTGCTTGCTTTAAAAGAATCGACCTCGAATTTGGAGTACCAAGATGAAGGTACTTGTATGCTATCCCAATTAGCGGCTAAGGGTTTTTCGGTGGCTTGGTTTATAGCTGGCTGAAAAAGCCATTTATTGTTGAGCACTATTTCGGCTCGCTTGGGTGTAAGTATTACTTCTTTATAATTATTGTTGGTACTTTGTTGCCCAAAACTTAATAGGCACAGCTGGGTAAATAAAAATAAGGCAGCACAAAATTTATTCATATTGGTTTTTTTTTTGAGGATTGAAGCAAAAATTCAAATGTAATAATTTTTACTGCAAAGAACAGCAAATGCAAAGCACACAAAGCTAGATGTAAAAAAACAGTGCAAGGTAAACCCGCATTAAAAAGCACAGCCCTGCGTACCTAAACCCGACAGTAGCGGATACCTGCCTACCTGCGGTAAGCAGGTGGCGGGGCTAGCTAATGTAACAAAATGCTAACTTTGGTTTTTCAAATAAAAAAAATTACCACAAGGGGTATATAAATAAAAATACACCCTGAGTGTGATGTGTTATTCGCCAAAATATTCTACATAATTATTGGCTGTTTCGTACAGTTTTATACAGTGCAAGGTTGCGCCACGTTGTTGTATGTGTGGGGCTAATTGTTTCCAAATTTCTATGGCTAAAACCTCGGTTGATGCCATTTTGCCTTTCATAAAATCTACATCGAGGTTTAGGTTTCGGTGGTCGAGTTTATCGGTAACGTAATTAACTATAATCGCTTTTAGTTCTTTTAAATCCATTACAAAGCCTGTTTCGTAATTTATTTCGCCTTTTATGGTAACATACAAATCGTAGTTATGGCCATGCCAGTTGGCATTGGCACAACGGCCAAAAACTTCTTCGTTTTTTTCGGCGCTCCAGTCGTTTCTACAAAGTTTATGTGCGGCGTTAAAATGCTCTTTTCTTGTAATGTAAATCATTGTTGTTAAAATAAAGCGCAAATATAAGCAAAGCATTTGCAAGCTAAAACCTATAATTAGGCTAATTGTGCGTAAGTTTGGCTTATGAATATATTATTGGTTGCAGCAACTAAAGCCGAGCTTAAAAACGTAATTTCTTTTTTTCATTTTAAAGAAGATACTTCATCGTTTACTACCGAGGGGATATATGTAGAAGTATTGATTACAGGTGTGGGTATGGTGGCTACGGCTTTTGCGTTGGCACAAAAACTTGCTTCTAAAAAGTACGATTTGGCTATTAATGCTGGCATTGCGGGTACTTTTACCGGCAATCTTAATCTGGGTGATGTGGTGTGGGTAAAGCAAGATATTTTTGCCGAACTAGGTGCCGAAGATGATAGTAAGTTTTTATCTATCGATGATTTAGGCTTTGGCCAAGCACTTACTTTACCATTAATTGATAAAGAAAATAAGGTTATTAGCAAATGGTTAGCTAGCCTAAAACCTGCAAATGCCATAACGGTAAATAAGGTAAGTGGTAACTTTAAAAATATACAAAAAACGATACACCGCTTAAACCCTGATATTGAAACCATGGAAGGTGCCGCTTTTTATTACGCTTGCCAGCAAAACCAAACGCCATGTGTACAGCTGCGTGGCATATCTAATTTTATAGAAAAACGCAATACCGATAATTGGGATGTGCGTAAAGCGGTGAGTGGTGTAAATGCGGTGTTAATTAGGTTTTTTAAATCGTTTGGGAAGTGATATTAATAAATAACTAAACTATCGGAGGAAGTAAAGCTCATAAATATACTTATAGTGCAACGTATTTATAAAATTAGCTGGTTATACAAGCAACAGGCTTTGCGTAAATCTTTGTGTT
>RDXP01000196.1 GCA_004292865.1 Sphingobacteriales bacterium | reverse complement strand
TATCTCGCCATCAACCCTTACTTTTAAATATCCTTGTTTGCGTATTTGCTCAAAAAGCTCTCGGTAATGCCCTTTACGGCCTTTTATAATGGGAGCTAAAATGTTTACCGCCACGCCATCAAACTTTTTTAATACCTCGTTTACAATTTGGTCTTCGCTCATTTTTATCATCAGCTCGCCGGTGTTGTACGAGTAAGCGTTGCCTGTACGGGCAAAAAGCAGGCGCATAAAATCGTAAATTTCGGTGATGGTGCCTACCGTTGAGCGTGGATTTTTAGAGGTTGTTTTTTGTTCGATAGCTATTACTGGGCTAAGGCCCGATACCTTATCCACATCTGGCCGCTCCATACCGCCCATAAACTGGCGAGAATATGCCGAAAAAGTTTCCATATACCGCCTTTGGCCTTCGGCATAAATGGTATCGAAAGCTAAAGACGATTTGCCAGAACCGCTTAAACCTGTAATAACCACCAGCTTATTTCGTGGAAACGAAATATCAATATTTTTTAGGTTGTGTACCCTAGCTCCGTAAACTTCTACGGCGGTTTGTTCGCCTAAATCTATATTTTTTTCAATCATACAAAATAGTAATCGCTTTTTAACAGGGTTGGGGGTAAATTGTTAGCCACTAAAAATGCTTTTTTGCAAAAATAGCCAAAATGCTGAGATACTTTGTAAAATGTTTGTTTATTCGGGCAGCGGGTTGTGTGGGATTTGTTAAGGAAGACTTCGCTTAGAGCGAAGGCTTCCTTGTAGAGAAGGTGGTGTATTAAAAATTTGATATTACACCCCTAGCCATACCTCTCCATCAAGCACTTTTACGGGGTATGTTTTTATGGCACATTCATCGCCGCTAAGGCACTCGCCAGTTAGTAACGAAAAAGTTTTTTTGTGAAACGGGCAAGCCACTTTAGGTTCGCAGGCATCGCCGGCACTACCAATCATCCCACGCGATAAGGCCATTTGTTGCTTATGCGGGCAAAGGTTTTGCGTAGCATACCACTCGCCACGGCGGGTAAAATTAAATACTGCTATTTGCTCGTCGTTTATTTTTACGCAAGCACCACCGTTTTCGGGTATATCGGTAGTGTTGCAGGCTAAAATCCATTGTGTTTGTGTCATATTTTTTGGCCTCGGGCTTTCGGGCTTCGGGCTACGGGCTTCTTTAATGCTTCGGGCTGTCGGGCTTCGGGCTTTGGGCTTCTTGTTTGTTGTGTTAGTTGCTTCGGGCTACGGGCTACGGGCTTTGGGCTTTGGGCTTCTTGTTTGTTGTATTAGTTGCTTCGGGCTACGGGCTTCTTGTTTAATTTTTTAACAATTGTTTATAATGTGGTAATGCGTTCGAGGCTCGTGGCCCGAAAGCCCGAAGCCCGAAAGCTCGAGGCTCGAAAGCCCGAAGCCCGTGGCTATCTTACCATGCTGCTGCTTGTTTCTGCTCTCGCAAAGGTTCAAACTTTATGCTTGGGTCTTTTTCGTTGGGGGCGTTTACAAAATGGTTAAATTTCTTTTTTAAATTTTGGTTGTCCACCACTTCTTTCCACTCGCAAGTGTAACCTTGTATTAGTTGGGCAATTTCTTCTTCTAAACTTTGGCAAATACCTAGGCTATCGTTTACAATTACGTTTTTAAGGTAACTCATTCCGCCATCCATTTTGTTTAACCACGTAGCGGTACGGGTTAGGGTATCGGCGGTTTTAATGTAAAACATTAAAAACCTATCGAGGTATTGTATGCAAGTAGCTTCGTTTATATCGGTAGCTAACAGTTGTGCGTGTTGGGGCTTGCTACCTCCGTTACCGCAGATGTAGAGGTTCCAACCTTTTTCGGTAGCAATCAAACCAAAATCTTTTGCTTGGGCTTCGGCACACTCACGCACACAACCACTTACGCCACCTTTTAATTTATGTGGCGAGCGTAACCCTTTATACCTGTTTTCAATTTCAATGGCAAACGATACGCTATCGTGTAAGCCAAACCTGCACCAGGTGCTACCTACACAGCTTTTTACGGTACGTAACGATTTTCCGTAAGCGTGGCCACTTTCGAAACCAGCATCAATTAGTTTCTCCCATATTGCGGGTAAATCCATTACGTGGGCACCAAATAAATCTATACGTTGGCCACCTGTAATTTTGGTATAAAGGTTATATTCTTTAGCTACTTGGCCTATTACAATGAGTTTATCGGCAGTAATTTCGCCGCCGGGTATGCGTGGCACTACCGAGTAGGTGCCCCCTTTTTGTATGTTGGCCAAATACCTATCGTTGCTATCTTGTATGGTATCTTGTTTTAAAATTACCTCGTTCCACAAGCCAGCTAACATACTGGCAATGGGTGGTTTGCAGCTTTCGCAACCATCGCCTTTGCCAAAGGTATCTAAAACTTGGTCGTAGGTTTTTATTTTATTAATGCGTATTAAATCCAATAATTCCTGACGAGAATAATCAAAATGTTCGCATATTACGTTTTTAATGTATTTGCCGTTTTCTTTTAACGTACCTGTAATAATATCTTTAACCATAGGTATGCAACCGCCACAACCTGTACCTGCTTTGGTACATTTTTTCATCCCATCAATGGTGGTAATATCTTGTTCCATTACGGCACTGCAAATATCGCCTTTGGTAACCGCTTCGCAGCTACACACAAGGGCTTCATCGGGTAGGTTCATTACGCCAGCACCTTCGGCGGTGGCTCCGCCTCGGCTACCTAAAATAAGGTCTTCGGGGTTGGGTGGCAATACAATTTTGTTGTTAACGGTTTGCAACAACATACTGTATGCTTCGGCATCTCCAATTAAAATGCCACCTAAAAGCTGTTGCCCATCGTTACTTATGTTTATGCGTTTGTAAACGCCTTTGTGTGTATCTTCAAAAATTATGGTGCGGCAATCGGGTTCGGTAATAAAAGCATCGCCAAAGCTGGCTACATCAACACCAATTAGTTTTAGTTTGGTGCTCATATCAAAACCATTAAACTGTTTTTGGGCATTGCACAAATTAGCGGCAACTACCTCGGCCATTTCGTAACCTGGGGCAATAAGGCCGTAAATCATTTGGTCGTAAAGGGCGCACTCGCCTATGGCAAAAATACTTGGGTCGCTGGTTTGTAAACTCTGGTTTACCACAATACCACCACGTAAGCCTACTTCAAGCCCACAAAGTTTAGCAAGTTCATCTCGGGGTCTAATACCTGCCGAAATCACCAACATATCAAGCGGTAATTCGGTATCGTCGTTAAACTTTAGGGCTTCAATTTTATGGTCGCCTGCAATGTAGCTTGTGTTTTTGTTTAGGTGTACTGTTAAGCCAAATGTTGCTAATTTTTGTTGTAAAATAGCACTTCCAGCACTATCTATTTGCCTAGGCATTAGCCTTGGTGCAAACTCTATTACATGGGTTTCTTCAATTCCTAAATCTATTAATGCTTTTGCGGCTTCGAGACCTAATAGGCCACCGCCCATTATGGCTCCCGATTTAGATTTTGCAGCCCAAGCTTTCATCAAATCTAAATCTTCGATGGTGCGGTACACAAAAACGCCTTCTTTTTCTACGCCTGGCAAATTGGGTACAAACGCAGCCGACCCCGTAGCCATAATTAAATAATCATATTTTAATACTATTCCTTTTTGAGAATTTATGGTTTTTGTTGAACGTATAATTTCTGTAATTGGGTCGCCAAGGTGCAGGGTGATGTTGTTTTCGGCATACCAAGTGGCGGTACACATCGAAAGGTCTTCGGCGGTTTTGCCTGCAAAGTATTCGCTTAGGTGTACACGGTCGTAAGCCCTACGGGGTTCTTCACCAAAAACTATGATTTCAAACTCGGCTGATTTTGCCCTTAGTTTTTCGCAAAACTTATAGCCTACCATACCGTTTCCTACTACTATTACAATTGGCTTTATCATATCTAACTTTTTTATATCTATAATTTATAGCAAACATTAAAAAAATAATATTTGTGAAACAATAATACAAAAATTAGAATGTGAATAAAATATTTATGTGATTAAAATCATATAAAGTATTTATTTTTATTAAATTTATAATTTAAAACCTTAAATAAATCATAAAATAAAGAAAATTTAGAATAAAAATTACCAATATTATAACATGCTTAGTTTATCTAATAGGTTTTTATCCCAATTTAGCCCATTTTTTAAAGAGAAACAGTTAGGTGCACCCATTTTTTTACAAAAATCTACGGCTTTTTTACTTCTTAACCCTTTTTGGCAGTAAAAAACATAAAAACTGGAGGGCGAAAACGTTAATGAATTAGTTTTAAGAAAATCATCTAAAAAACGATGAACACCACCAATATTAAAAGCCTCACGTTCGGCCATAGTGCGTACATCAAACAACCAAACTTCTTGATTTTTGGCTCTAGCAATAATTTCGAGCGGCGTTAATACGCTTGGGGCGGATTTTAATGTAAATTTTTTACTGCTTTTAACCCTATTGTCTTTGTTTTGGGTGTATAAAAATTGGGTGGTTGTTGCCGATAGCGCATCAATACACACCAGTTTATTGCTGGCTACTTCGGGGTTTTCGAGGATAATTTTAAGCACTTCGCCCGCCATAAAATTACCAATTAAGCTGGTGGTAATGTTATATGCGCCAATATCGGCACAGCTTTGCAGCGTGTTTTGGCTATCAGTTTCGGGGAATAAACAACGTAAAGTAGCCGAGCCATTGTAATTAAAAACAGTAAAATGCCCTTCGGTTTGGTGTATAGCCCCGTAAACCAATGGTTTGTTTAGTACTACACAAGCATCATTGATGAGATAGCGGGTTTCAAAATTATCGGTAGCATCAACAATTATATCGTAAGGTTTTAGCAGTTCTAAAATATTTTGTTCGTCAACTAAAATTTGGTGCCATTGTATCTCAATAAAAGGGTTTAGCTTACGCAGATGATTTACGGCAGTTATCGCTTTTTGGTTACCTATATCGTTAAAAGAATATAATTGCTGGCGGTGTAGGTTGCTTAGGCTTATGGTATCAAAATCGGCCACAGCCAAATTACCCACCCCAGCACCCGCCAAAGCTTGTAAACAGGGGCAACCCAAACCGCCTGCACCAATAACCAATACCTTGGCATCGGTAATTATTGGTTGCCCAAAGTAGGAAATAAAGGGAAGTTTTTGGTGGCTTTGGTAGTAAGGGTTTGCCATAATTAAAGTTTTTATCAAAAATTGAAAAGCAATTTTAAGCTATTTTCTTAATAATATCGGAAATTCCTTTTATGTTTAGCATCCTAAAATGAGCGCAAAAGAAATTATACCCCAATTGTATGTGGTGGGTGCCGGCCCTGGCGACCCAGAGTTGATTACCGTAAAAGCATATAAAATTTTACAAATAGCCGATGTAGTATTGTACGATAATTTAGCTAATAAAGAACTGTTAAACCTTTGTCCTCCGCATTGCGAGCATATTTACGTAGGCAAACAGCCTTACGGCGAATATACACCACAAGAAAAAATACAGGAATTAATAAAAGAAAAAGCTTTTGAAAAAGGCTTGGTGGTGCGTTTAAAGGGCGGCGACCCTTTTATTTTTGGCCGTGGTTTCGAAGAAATTTTATATGCCCGTGAAAACGGTATTGCCACCCATTTTATACCGGGTATTAGCAGTATGCAGGCCATAGGTTTTGAGGATATTCCGCTTACACACAGGGCTGTAAGCGAGAGCGTGTGGATAGTTACTGGTACTAAAAAAGATGGCACACTTTCTAATGATTTAAAGTTAGCTATGCAAAGCAATGCAACGGTGGTAATTTATATGGGGATGAAAAAAATGGACGAAATTGCTGCTACTTACCTTGAAGCTGGCCGTGGCGATACGCCTGCCGCAATTATACAACACGCATCGTTACCGCATAGCAAAAATGCAAAAGGTATGGTAAAAGATTTATTGGCACTGGCCGAGAGTAAACATATTACTTACCCTGCTTTAATTGTGATTGGGAATGTGGTGGGGATTGGGATTAAAAAATAAAAAAGCATTACATCATGGCTTTATAAATGCCTTTTTATAAATAGGTTTACGTAATAAAATGTTAAATAAATCCACTAATTTTTAGCTTATTGTAATTTAAACTATCCGCAATAATAAGCCCTTTAGGTACTCGCCTTCGGTAAACGAAACCCTTACGGGATGGTCTTCGGGCTGGTGTAATTGTTGTATAATTTGTATTTCTTTGCCAGCATCAAGTGCTGCCCAAGCTATAATTTGTTTAAAAGTTTCCATATCTACCGCCCCCGAACAGCTAAAGGTGGCTAATAAACCGCCTGTGGGGAGCAATTGCATGGCCATACGGTTAAGGTCTTTATACGCTCGGGCGGCTTTATCTAGTGCTGAGCGGGAGGGGGCATATTTTGGCGGGTCTAAAATGATTGCATCAAAAACAACTTCTTGTTCTTTAAAAAGGCGCAGTTGTTTGTTTACATCGCTGTGTATGGTTTTGGTTTTGGTAACATCAAAAGCGTTTAAAACGATATTTTTTTGTAAGGTTTCGATGGCTAAGGCCGAGCTATCAACAGCTGTAACTTGTGCTGCCCCAGCAGCCAAGGCATTTAAGCTAAAGCCTCCGCTATAGCTAAAACAATCTAATACGGTTTTGCCTTTAAGGTAAGCGGCTACGTTATTGCGGTTGTGGCGTTGGTCGCAGTAAAAGCCCGATTTTTGCCCCTCGGCAATATTGATATGGTATTTTATGCCGTTTTCCATTACCTCTACATACTCGGGCGGAAACTCGCCCCACAATATACCGCTCGAGGCTTCTAAGCCATCATGCGCCCTGGCCGTTAAATCGCTTTTATCGTAAATCCCTTTGGCTCCCGTAAGTTTTTGTAGCTCATTAATAATTATGGTTTTGTTGCGTTCGATACCAGTGGTTAAAATTTGTACCGAAAGGTAATCGGCGTATTTATCAACAATTAATCCCGGTAGGTAATCCGATTCGCTGTACACCAGCCTACAAGTATTGGTTTTGGGGGTTAAAATATGGCTACGGTTGGCTATAGCCGATTGTATGCGTTTACGCCACCAGGCCTCGTTGGGTGTGTGTGCTTCGTCCCACTCTAATAACCTTATGGCTACCCTCGATTGTGCGTTGTAATGCCCATAGGCCAAAAATTGTTTATCAAAAGCCAATACGCTAACCAATTGTCCGTTTTCGGGCTTGCCATTTACCTGTTGTAATGCACCCGAAAACACCCAAGGGTGGCGTTGTAGTACCGCTTTTTCTTTTCCTCTTTTTAATATTATTGAAACCATAAGGGGGCAAAGATAGTATTATTGAGGGAAGTATGTTTCCCCGAAAAAAAAGGATACTTTATGCGCCATCGGCACTAGCTTAGCCTTGGTACTTGTTTTTTAGCACCATTATTTAGCCTCACACATCCCATTAAAATACATTTCTTAAATCTTTTTAAAACAAGAAAACACCATCAACAACGTTGTGAAACTTTACAATTTAACGTACTATTTAAAGCGTTTTTTATGCTTGCCTCGGATAGCCAAAATGGCTTTACAATACGTGTTGCGCCAATACTTTTTGTAAATCGTAAATGTTTACGTTTCTATCAAACTTTTTAGAAATACTGGGTTCGGCCTCGCCCGATATCCAAATTTTTAATTCGGCATCCAGTTCGAAGCTACCCGCCGTTTCGATACTAAAGCGTGATATGGCTTTGTAAGCTATCGAAAGATACGCTACCTTTCGACCTGTAATACCCTGTTTATCAATTAAAATTAAACGTTTATTGGTAAACACAAAAACATCTCGTATTAGCTTAAAACCAATTTCGATGGTTTCGTTATCGGTTAATAAATTACCGCATTCTTTTTGCAAATCATCGGCATTAGCCACACCTGCATTGCCCAAAAGGCTCGAAAATAAACCCATATTTTAGATTTTTGATTTATGATTGTTGATTTTTGATTTAGCCTACCTCATATTGCCCGTTGCCCGAAAGCCCGTTGCCCGAAAGCCCGAGGCTCGAAGCCCGAAAGCCCGAAGCTCTCACGCTTTCCTCAACCTAATTATTCTACAAAAATGTAAGGTTTTTAGTATCGGATAAACAGGGTCAATTTCGTACCATTTTTTTGCAAAGTTAGGGCTATTTGGAAACTTGTGGTGATTATTTTGAAATAATTCGCCCAGCATCATAAAGCCTAGTGGCGTAGTGTTTTTAGATTTATCGTTATTATCAAAATTAGCATAACCGTATTTATGCCCGCACCAGTTTACAATAGCACCGTGTAATGGCCCCATAATAAAGTGGATAGGTAGTAGCAAAAACATCCACCAATGGGTGGCGAAAAACACATAAAATGAGATGTAACCCAAGGCAAAAGTTATGCGAGAGAAGTACGAAGTTGCAAACTTATCCATACTATTCCATATAGGATAATTGCCGGCGAATTCTTTTTCGGGTTGCATAGTGCCACGCTCGAAACCTACGTACATACCACGTGTGTTCCACATCATTTGAAAAACATCTTCAAAAAAATGTGGCGAATGTGGGTCTTTTTCGGTATCGCTAAAGGCGTGGTGCATACGGTGCATAATGGCATAAGCCTTTGGGTTTAAGTACGATGAACCTTGCGAAACATAGGTTAGGGTATAAAAAAACTTTTCCCAAAACCTGCTTAGGCTAAACATTTTATGCGATGCGTATCGGTGTAAAAAAAATGTTTGTGAAAATAAAGAGAAAAACCAATGGGTAAGGAAAAATAAGAGAATGTACATATTGTTTGTAAACGGTTCTTTGTTAAACCGCCAAAGTTAATTTAAGTTTTAATATATTTTGATTATTATATGATTTGTGATTTTTTATGTTGGTTGTTGTGTTGTTTGATGGCTCCGTAAGCATCTTTTAACACCTTATTAAAACGCAGCTAGGCTTAAAAAAATGGGATTGCGTTTAAGCGGCTATTTTTCATTGTCCACATAATGCTGTTACAGCGAATTGTTAATCATTCAACTTTCTTTACTGTAATGCAAAAATTAAGGTGAACTGTCACGTTTTTCTCCTTAACCGCTTTTCCATAAAAAATCCTATAAATTACTTACTCAAATACATCGATTTTTCCTTATACAAAGTTATAAAATACGGGTCTTGTAAATCATCAATAAAACGTATGGCTTCGCCAGTCGATTTCATTTCGGGGCCTAGTTCTTTGTTTACTTCGGGGAATTTATCGTACGAGAAAACAGGCTCTTTTATGGCATAGCCTTTTAGCTTGCGCTCAATAGTAAAATCTTTTAATTTTTTAGTACCTAGCATTACTTTAGCGGCAATGTTTATGTACGCAACATCATAAGCCTTGGCTATAAAAGGCACCGTTCTGGATGCTCGCGGATTGGCTTCAATCACATAAACCTCCTCGTTTTTAATGGCAAACTGCATATTCATTAATCCTCTAATATCTAAGGCTCGGGCAATTTTTTCGGTGTATTGCTCCATTTTTTCAATCACGCTGGCCGATAAGTTGAAAGGTGGCAGTACCGCACTCGAATCTCCCGAATGGATACCCGCTGGCTCAATATGCTCCATTAAACCAATAATATGCACTTGGTCGCCATCAAAAATACAGTCCGATTCGGCCTCTTCGGCCCTATCTAAAAAATGATCAATTAATACACGGTTGCCCGGCAAATCGCCCAATAATTTTACTACCGCTTTTTCTAAATCTTCATCGTTAATTACAATGCTCATCCCTTGTCCGCCAAGTACATAGCTGGGGCGAACCAATACAGGGTAACCTACTTTTTGTGCTACTTCAATGGCTTCTTCGGCAGTTTCGGCAACGCCATATTTAGGGTAAGGGATGTTTAAATCTTTCAACAAATCCGAAAAACGGCCACGGTCTTCGGCAATATCCATATTGTTATAGCTGGTGCCAATAATTTTTATGCCGTTTTGGTACAGTTTTTCGGCCATTTTTAAAGCCGTTTGCCCGCCCAGTTGTACAATTACGCCTTCGGGTTGCTCAAGGTCTATAATCTCACGTACGTGTTCCCAAAATACGGGTTCAAAATACAGCTTATCGGCCATATTAAAATCGGTGGAAACGGTTTCGGGGTTGCAGTTAATCATTATTGATTCGAAGCCTTCTTCTTTTGCCGCCAACAATCCGTGGACACACGAATAATCAAATTCAATACCTTGGCCAATGCGGTTTGGCCCCGA
>RDXP01000195.1:5472-15688 GCA_004292865.1 Sphingobacteriales bacterium | reverse complement strand
GCAAAGGAAAAACGCAAAGAACACAAAGCTGCTTGTAAGCACCATCTTAAATAAAAAAGATAAAAAACCACTTCATTATTTACCTCCGAAACTTTAGTTTATAACATTACAAAATACGCCAAAAATATTTTTTTAAAATTACCATTTAATGACTAATAGAATGTTTGGATAGTATTACTTTTGGCGATAATAATAAAACAATTATCCGTAAGTTATAAATGAAAAACTTCGTAGTTATACTCTTATTGTTTGTTAGCTTATTAGTAGGCTTGTTTCCTTATTATAGTCAAGAAAATACATCATTAAGCAAAATAGAGAAACAACTTGAAGATGTTTCTCTGTCCGAAATTTACACTACCACCTCCATTATTAGTCATAAAAAAAGCAGCACTTTAAAAACAATAAAGTACTGCTGCTCTACTCTTTTTTATACTTGTGCGCAAAAGAGTTATTTTTTGTATAAAATCAACAACATCTTACCAACAATTTCTAAATATGGTAGGCAAGTTTTGTATGGTGCGTTTTTAAACTAGACGTTCAATAACAAAAATCTATTCTCAAGATTTTTAATTGTAATTATTTTTTTAAGGTATTGCCTTGTGGGCAGTTCCTTTAGCAATTTATTAACCTTACACCCCCAATAATTATGAAACCCTTATTTTTAATTTTTATCATGTATGTATGCATTACCCTAGGCGCTTGCACTGTAATTAGGCAAGGAGAAGTGGGCGTAAAACGTACATTGGGCGTACTTACACCCACCACTTACAATGCTGGTGTAGTAGGCTTTAACCCATTTACAACTACTATTATAAAAGTACCTACCCGTACCGTTAACTTGGAGGTACGCTTATCACTTCCATCAAAAGAGGGCTTAAATGTGCAGTCCGAAATTTCTATACTATACCACATCATACCCAAAGAGGTACCCAATGTGATTGAAAAAATAGGTATGAATTACGAAGACGTGGTAATAGTAAGCGTATTTAGATCGGCCGCTGCCGATATTTGTTCGAAATATATGGCAAAAGACATGCACACCGCCGAACGTGGTAAAATCGAAAAAGCAATTACCACACAAATGACCAGCATGCTGGGCGATAGGGGTTTTGTAATTGAAGCTGTATTGCTAAAAAGCATTGTTTTACCTGCGGGTTTAAGCAAATCTATCGAAGAAAAACTACAGGCCGAGCAGGAATCGCAGCGAATGGAATTTGTGTTGCTAAAAGAAAAACAAGAAGCGGACAGAAAAAAAATTGAAGCCGAGGGGATTAGTGCTTCTCAAAAAATAATTTCGGAAGGCCTTACCGACCGAATAATACAGTACAATACCATACAAGCCTTTAAAGATTTATCGGTTTCGCCCAATACTAAAATTATTGTTACCGATGGAAAGGCGCCACTTTTAATTGGGCAATAATTTTAGGTTTTTGTTTATGGTTGAGCCACCCGAAGAAATTTGGGTGGCTTTTTTTTTATGCGTGATGGTACGGCTCGCCTTTTAAAATTGTAAAGCCTCTATATACTTGTTCTACAAAAAACAAACGCACCATTTGGTGCGAAAACGTAAGTTTTGATAAGGAAATTTTTGCGGTAGCTCGCTCATATATACTGGTATCAAAACCATAGGGGCCTCCAATAATAAAAACTAGGTTTTGGGTGCTAGCAAGCATCCGTTTGTTTAAAAAATCGGCAAATAAAAGTGAGTTAAATTCGGTTCCTCGTTCGTCTAAAAGCACTACATAATCAGTGTTTAAAATGCTTTTAAGCAATATTTCGGCTTCTTTTTTCTTTTGCAAATCTTGGCTTAAATGTTTGGTATTTTTAAGCTCGGGTAGTTCAATAACTTCAAATTTTATATAGTGCTTTAGCCTATTTAGGTAAATATCAATGCCTTCTTTAATATATTTTTCTTCGGTTTTACTGATGCTTAAAAGGGTAATTTTCATTTCGTTTTTATTATTGTTGTTAGGTTATGATTTCGCCTAACTCCTAAAATTGCTCACCAAGTGTGGTAAAATGTTGGTTCTTGATTTTGTATTTCTAAATCACGCTAAATAATCTTGTTTTGAGTTAATATGCTGGGTTAAAAGAGTATGTTTTAAAACGAATACGAAATCCCACCCAAAACGTTTAACCCAAAGTTAGGATAATATAAAAACTGTTGGTATTGTTTATTTAATAAATTATTGGCTTTTGCAAAGGCCGAAAACTTTTTATTATACGCATAATTTATCCCTAAGCCAATATCCACAAAGCTAGGTAAGGTAGTAATGGTATTGGGATTATATCCTGGGGGCGAAAAAGCTAAAGGATCGGGATAATTTAAAACCAATGCCTTGGTTAATGATTGGTAATAAAAATCGGCCTCGAGCTTAACCTTTTCGGTGATTTTAACGCTAGCGGTTGTATTTAATTTTAATGCTGGGTTAAACCAAGCATAGGCTTGCTTGCTAAGCGTGTACTGGTTAAAATCGGCTTTGGTATCGAGGCTAAAATTGTCCGAAAATTTAGCATTTATTTCGCCTGTAAAGTTTAATATATTGGCATCATCGTAAGCAATATCAAATTTTTGTTTTTCGTCAATATTGTTTAAAAAGTATTGAAAATCGGAAACTGATGTGCTTTTTACCATTGCTTTAAAACCCACATTGGGCAAAATAGTGCCACGTACCCCACCCGATATATTTAATTTTTCGACGGTGTTTTTAATGCGGGGGTTTACGTTTAAAAACGGATTTTGGGCTACTAAATCTTTTACCCTAGTTTTATACACATCGCCATTAAGCTGGCCAAACAGCGTTAAATAATCGGCAATTAAAACATAATCAATACTTGCATTTGGAAAAATATGGATGCGCTGGTTAGTACCAAATTCGTTTACATAATTTAACCCTGCCGTTAACTTAAACCTATCGCCATCTAGTTTTATATAGGGGTTTAATTTAACTAAGTGATTGCCTAATTGGTAGTTAATATCTTTTGTATTGGTAATATCTACCACTGCATTTGCCCCTCCTTGAAACTTTTGTAAGTTTTTACTCGCACCAGCACTTAAGGTAACATTGTTTTCAATACCATTAAAAATATTATTAAGGTGATAGGCATTTATTTTGGATGCAAATGCGAGTTGATTGCTATCGCTGGCAAATAGGCGTTTATAAATTTGGGCATTAGCTTCAAATAAATTTATTTTTTGCTGCTGCGGATTTAGGTTGCTAAACGTTTGCATCTCATCAATACCATAAAAATAATTGGTGCGGCGGTTATACTGCAAATTACCCAACAACACTAATTTATCGCCTATGGATTTACCATAAACACTGGCCGTTTGTTGGCTGGTATTTTGTTGGTTCAGTTTTCCTTTTTGTGCCAAATGGTTAAAGTTGAACCCTGCTTGCAAGGCTTGGTCTTGGCCGGTTGCTAGGTTTAGTTGTGCCAGTGTGGTACCTAGGTTGCCTAAGCCAATTTTGGCATAATTATTTTTTAATTCTTCGGTACTTAATTTACGTATTTTTTGTATTTGTAATTCCCTAATATCGGTATTTAGCTCTAAGCGTTTATCTAATAAATTATAGGTGATTTTTGGTGTGGTGGGTTTTATATCGGTTAAATCGGGGTTGCGCCTAATTTTTAGGGCATCGGCCAGTACGGGCTTATAAGCCCGCACTACTTCTATTTGTTGTGTTACTTCGGTTTTGCTGGTATCGGCTACGGCTGCTTTTTTAGCATTTTTTTGCGTTTGGGCATGTAGTGTTATGGCACCAAACATTGTTATTAAAGAAAAAATAAGTACTATTTTGTTTTTCTTAATCATAATTTATTTGGTATTTAATAGCGCTAATTTTTGTTTGGCTGTTTCTAGTACTTCGTCTTTACCTTCGTAGTTGTCAATAATACTTTTTAAGGTAGCAATGGCTTGTACATTATCTTTTAAGGCCACATAGTTATCGGCTAGTAATAAAAAACTTTTGCTTACCCAGTAATCGTAATTGGGCATATTGTTTATTAAATCGAAACAGGTTTTTTGCGATAGTTTGTATTCCTTTTTATGGTATTGTATTTCGGCAAGGGCGTATTTGGCTTGGGCTGCTGTAACAGTTTTGGTAGCTTTTATTACGGCATCAAACTGTTTTAGGGCGTTGGTAGTATCGCTTTTAAGCAAGTACGCTTTGCCGGCATATAGTGCTGCTTTGTTACGGTCTTCGTCCGACGATTGCTCGTAGGCTTTTACCAAATCTGCGTATTTAAGGGTTTGGTCGGGCACTAAAATACCTGTATATGCCAGCATTAAATTATTAATGGCAAAGCTGTAATTAGCCTTATATTCGGATGTTATTTCGAGTTTTTTAAGGTGCACAACAGCCTCATTATACTGCTTATTGTTTATGTAAATTTTAGATATACTTAGCAAAGCCCGCTCGGTATATTCGCTTGTCCAGTCGTTTAAAATATATTCGTAATCGGCAATGGCGGCAGTATAATTTGCCAGTTTATTATAGCTTTCGGCCCGTATAAATTTGGCTTGCTTATCTTTTATAGGCTTGGGGAATTTATCAAAATAAGCATTTACGGCCAGCACAGTACCCGCCCAATCATTTTGGGTAAAACGATTGTAAGCTGCTTTAAACAAAATATTATCTTGCTCGGCGGTGGTATAATTACCTATGGCTGTGCTGTTGGCGTAATTTATAAATTCGGTAGCGTTGCCGCCATCTACATAAATGCGTTCAATTAATTTTAGGGCTTGCTGGGCTTCGTTGCTGGCTTTATAATCGTTAATTACTTTTTTAAACATTTCTAGTGCTTGGGCATCTTTCTTTTGGTCGTAATTAATTAGCCCAATGGTTAATAAAGCCCTTGGCAGGTACGAACTTTGTGGATATTTATCGGCCAAAGCCTGCAAATCTGTTTTTGCTTTATCGCCCTGGCCAATTAAAAAATAAGTGTAAGCAATTTCAAAACTCGCATCATCGGCATAATTAGAGGTAGAAAAACGTTGCAGTAATGCCTCCAAAGTGGCAATTTTGGCATCGGGCTGGTTTTGCAAGCCTTGTATTACGCCACGCTGAAACAGGGCATAATCCTCACTGGCTACATTTTGGCTTATGGCTCGGTTATAATTTACCAGTGCGTTGCCATAGTTTTTTGCGCCAAAGTAAGCATCGGCCAAGCGTAGGGTGGCATCGGTAATGGTTTTTTCGTCTTTCTCGTTACCCTTTAAAAATTTATCGAAATAGCTTGCCGCTTTGTTATAATTTTCGGCTTCTAATGCGGCATAGCCCAAGCCATAATTGGCAAAATTAAACACCTCGGTTTTTTTGGCCGCAGGCATGGCTAAAAAAGCGGTAAAAAAATCTATAGCTTCGTTGTATTTTTTTACTTCGTACATCGCCTCGGCACACCAATAAGTGGCTAGTGCATGTGTTTCGGCATCAAGTGCATTATTGTTCGACCGTAAAAAATGTGAAATAGCGTTTTCAAATGCCCGCTCGTTATAAAACTCGAGCCCTCTAAAATAGGTTACTTTTTGGTAGGTTTCCTTGGCCTCATCGGTTTTATCGGCCATGGCTTCCAGTACATCAATGGCGGCTTTATAGTTTTTGGAACCGAGCAATATTTTTGCCTGCAAGGTTTTTGCTTCGTTTTTTTTATCAGAATATGGGTAGCGTTTTACAAAATCTTCAATAGCATCTAAGGCTAATGTGTGAAACGCCAATTCGTACGAAAGTTTGGCAAAATTTAACAACGCATCTTCCTGTAAAGCCTTGTCAAAATCTAATTTAGAAGCTACCTGAAACGCATTTCTTGCGCTCTGTTTATTTTTGGTGGTAAGGTAAGCATCGCCCAGTGTATAAATACCGTATTGGCTATAAGGGTTTTTATCGTTAATTAATTTACCCAATTGGGCAATGGCTTGGTTATACTTTTTTAGTTTATAATAGGTATAGCCTATTTGATAACTATCCTGGTTATTTTGTGTGGCATTTTTATCGTTGGCCATAAACGTTTCGTAATATTTTGCAGCGTTTATATAATCGGCTTTGGCAAAATACGATGCCGCTACCATGCGCAACATTTCGGTTTGCTGGTTTTGCTGGGTATTATTTATGATTGGGATGGTGTAAGCCAGCACATCGTTGTATCGTTTATCTAAAAAATAAATCGCACTAATATAATAAGGGTAGCTGTTTTCGTAGTTTTTAGATCCTTTTAACCGCTCGAAATTTAACAGCGCAAGTTTGTAGTTTTTTTGCAAGTAAGCAATGTAAGCGTAGTAATAAGTAGCCTGTTCCGAGTAAGCCGATGGGCTATCTTTTATTAACCCAAACAGCGGCTTAGCCGCCTCGTAATCTTTGGTTTCAAAGTAGGCATAAGCCGTTTTAAACTTGTATTCGGTAGCCTCTTTGCCCAATAAATCTAGCGAGTTTACTTTATTAAACCACAACAAGGCGGCTGCATAATTGCCTTTATTAAAATGGTATTTACCCACTTGGTAATGGGCTTGCTTGGTGTTGGGGCTTTCGGGGTGCTGGCTAATAAAGCGTAAAAATTGCTCTTCGGCATCATCATTATCTAAAGCCAAAGCGCAAAGGGCTATAAAATACTGGGCATTGGTTTTTAAGTTGCTTACTTCGGCATTGCCAGCCGTAGGGTTTATGGTATTGGCTTTTTCTACCTCGCTAAATGTAAACGATGCGGCGGCATATTTGCCGTTTTCAAATAGTTCAATGGCGTTTTTATACGCCACATTGCTTGTAAAATAAGCGGTAGTTTGGGCTTTTGCATCAATAAAGAGCAAAAAAACAACAATATGGATAGGGAGCGTTTTGTTGAGCATATTAAAAATGGAATGCTAATATTAACTGCGAAGGTATTTATTTTATTGATGATGCTTTAACGATTTTTTTAATAATTGATACATGGCAATTGTAGCATTTCTATATTTTTATAACAACAACGTGGGCAACATGGCCTAATATTTCGAAAAATAAAATTAACTAAAATTTCATAATACCACATTCTGTTTATACATTTAAAGTTTTTGCTTTACCATGCCTTATAATTTTTTTAGCCATACGCAATGTTACGAGTAGAGAACGATAAACCCTGTAAGCTAGTATATGCGCTTGCCAAGCATGAGTATTTGGGCTATTTAATCGAACCGCATGTGGTACAATTAAACCAAAACGGCGATTTTTCGTTAACTCACCAACGGGTATTTGCCAATACAGCTGCCGAGTTTGCACAGTTTTTAGATGCTACCGACCTTAAATTAATTAGGCTACTGGAAGATGTGGAGCAAGATGCTGTTATAAAACGGTACTATAAAAAGCAAATACGCCCATTAGAATTCTTTAGTAAAATATGGGACGAAAAAATGTACGACAGCATTCGCCCTAAAATAGAACGCAAATTAAAAGATGTGCTTCCGCTGATAAAAGAAAAAGATTTTTACTGGATGAGCAAAGAAGGCTGGCCTGTTGAAAAACGTATTTTTATAGCAAGCGAAGCCGCAAGTATATTGTTCCATTTCCGCCGTAGCGAAACCGAAACCCGCTATTTCCCCACCATAAAGTACCAAGGAAACCGTATCGAATTTATGTTTAAAGATGCCCAAGTTATAATGAACTCTCCCGCTCATTTATTGCTCGAAAACACGCTTTATTTTTTTGATGACGACCTTGAAGGTAAAAAATTACAACCTTTTTTAAACAAACGTTATATCTCTATTCCTAAATCTTCGGAAGAAACCTATTTTACAAAATTTATAGCTCCCCTGATAGAAAAACACCATGTATATGCCGAAGGCTTTACCGTACATACCGAAAAACACGAAGCACAACCTGTTTTAAAAGTAGTATTTAACCCCGTTGGGGCATCCGAAATTCAACTATATTTTAAATACAACCAATATGTATTTGCCGCTGGGGGCGAAAGGCCGGTAAGTGTACGTATGGAACGCAATGGCGACGATTACGTGTTTCACCGCATTAAACGCTCGCTAGCTTGGGAAAAAAATAAATTGAATGATTTGCTGGCATTAGGCCTTGTAAGTAACAGTGCTTTATTTGTGCATTTGACGGTTAAAAACGATGAAGCAAACAATGATGACACTCCTTCGTTTTCGGTTTTTGATTGGATAAACGAACACCACGATAGCTTAATTGCCCAAGGTTTTGCATTCGAGCAAAATAGCGGTTCAAAACAATATGTATTGGGCAGTAGTAAAATCGACCTCGAAATTAAAGAACGTAATGATTGGTTTGATATTGAAGCCATGGTGCAGTTTGGCTGTTACCGCATCCCTTTTATACAGCTACGCAACCATATACTTAACCGAAAGCGAGAGTTTGAATTGCCTAATGGCGAGATAGCCGTAATACCCGAAAAATGGTTTTCGCAATACGCTAATTTTTTAAGTTTTACTTTGGGAAGCGATACATTGCAGCTTAAAAAACACCATGTAGGCCTTATTTACGATTTTGCCAATAGCCAGCTTGCCACCGTTACCATGGATAGAAAGTTGCAAAAACTTTCGGATTTTACCGAAATTGATAGCATGGCATTGCCTACAAACTTTGTAGGCCAGCTACGGCCATACCAAAAAGCAGGGTATGATTGGTTTCATTTTTTGCAAAAATACCACTTTGGCGGTTGCCTTGCCGACGATATGGGGCTGGGGAAAACCATACAAACATTGGCCCTGCTACAAAAAGAAAAAGAGGTGCATAGCCTAATGGGAGCGCACCCTACTTCGCTTATTGTTATGCCTACCTCGCTCATTTATAACTGGATAAACGAGGCTAAAAAATTTACGCCCGCCCTGCGCATACAGGTACATACAGGTACGCTACGCATTAAAAATGTGGCACTGTTTAGCGATTACGATGTTGTAATTACTACCTACGGCATTACCCGTGTAGATATTGATGTGTTACACGAAATGTATTTTCATTATGTAATATTAGATGAAAGCCAAAACATTAAAAACCCTACTTCCAAATCGTTTAAGGCAGTAAAACAATTACAATCCAAATACAAATTGATACTATCGGGCACACCCGTAGAAAACACAGTGAACGATTTATGGACGCAAATGTCGTTTATTAACCCCGGCTTGCTGGGCTCGCAAAGCTTTTTTTATAAGGATTTTGTGGAACCTATTGAAAAGAAAAAAGACGACGATAAAGCCATGCGCTTACAAGTGTTAATTAAACCATTTGTAATGCGGCGCACCAAAGAGCAGGTAGCTACCGAATTACCGCCCAAAACCGAAAATTTGTTTTTTAGTAAGATGAGCGAAACGCAAGCCGAGTTTTACGAAAAAACAAAATCGGAATACCGAAACGAGATTTTAAAAACACTAGAAAACGGCACTTACCGACAATCGCCCATTCAAATATTGCAGGGATTAACTAAGTTAAGGCAAATAGCCAATCACCCGGTAATGGTTGATAGCGAATACAGTGGCGATTCGGGTAAGTTTGAAGATGTGATACACAAGCTACAAAGTGTGATAGAAGGTGGCCACAAGGTGCTGGTGTTTTCGCAGTTTGTAAAGCAATTAACGCTGTACAAAAATTATTTTAACGAAAATAACATCAACTACGCTTACCTAGATGGTGCCACCCTAAACCGTGGCATAGTGGTAGAAGATTTTAAAAACGATGCCAGTAAAAAAATATTTTTAATATCTATTAAAGCGGGTGGTGTGGGTTTAAACCTTACCGAAGCCGATTATGTATTTATATTAGACCCCTGGTGGAACCCCGCCGTAGAGCAGCAAGCCATCGACCGTACACACCGCATAGGGCAAACCAAAAATGTATTTATCTATAAATTTATAGCCAAAGATACAGTTGAAGAAAAAATATTGGCCTTACAAAACCGAAAATTAAGGGTAGCACAATCACTGATTACTACCGAAGAAAGTTTTTTTAAATCGTTAACAGAAGGGGATATAAAGGAAATATTGGGGTAAATCCCCTCTCGGTCTCCCCGAAGGGGAGATGCAAGAGAGTGAAATTTTGCATGTAGATTGCTGTGCTAATCATAAATCACACCTCAAAAATCAAAAATCTTTTTTAGTGAAAAGGCTAATCAAAAATCACACATCAAAAATCACAAATCTAAAGAAACCTACTTTTTAATTCCTCGCTAGGTACCATACAACTTTCCTTTTTACCAAACCATTTGTACCGGTTTTTGCCAA
>RDXP01000195.1:0-5442 GCA_004292865.1 Sphingobacteriales bacterium | reverse complement strand
ATCAAAAATCACAAATCTAAAGAAACCTACTTTTTAATTCCTCGCTAGGTACCATACAACTTTCCTTTTTACCAAACCATTTGTACCGGTTTTTGCCAATAAAATCATATACTAAGTTTCTAAAGCGTAAGGGAAAAACTTTTAAACATCTTACTAAAAACCATAAGCCGCCAAGTTGTTTGGCTATTTCTATGGCTGCATCCGATTTGGTGTAAACCTTATTGTTGATTATAAATATTACCGATTGTAATTCATCGCTGTTTAGGTTGTGAGATTGTAAGGCATCTTGGGCATATTTAGATTGCAAAGCGGCAAAACTAAATTGTTTTTTTTTATCCAGCTTGATAATAAACTGTACAAAGCCACTACACAAATTGCACACGCCATCAAAAAAAATTACCTTATTGGCCATAAAAAATAAACGCTTATAAAATGAAATAGTTTGAAGCTACAATAATTGATATTTTTTCATACATTTCACACAAAAAAATTTATGCCCGTTAAAACATTTGGTAGTGCTGTGTATGGTGTAGAAGCCAAAACCATAATGGTTGAGGTTAACATTATTTCGGGTACTAAATATTTTATTGTTGGCCTGCCCGATAATGCTGTAAAAGAAAGCATGTTTAGAATAGAAAGTGCTTTTAGCACCGCTAAATATAAAATGCCGAGGCAAAAAATTGTGGTTAATTTGGCTCCAGCCGATATCCGTAAAGAAGGTTCGGCGTACGATTTAACCATTGCCATAGGCATATTGGCGCAATCAAAACAAATACCTAATGACGAAGTAGAACAATATATTATTATGGGCGAGCTTTCGCTTGATGGTGCCTTGCAACCCATAAAAGGTGCTTTACCTATTGCTATCCAAGCTAAAAAAGAAGGGTTTAAAGGAATCATCTTGCCCCAGCAAAATGCCCGAGAAGCCGCCATAGTAAGTGATATTGAAGTATATGGCGTAACGCATTTGGACGAAGTAGTGGCAATTTTTAGAGACCGCACCTTCCCTGCCCGCACCATAGTAGATACTCGCCTCGAGTTTGCTTATTCGTTAAATAAATACGATGCCGATTTCTCGGATGTTAAAGGCCAAGAAAACATAAAACGATCGCTCGAGATTGCTGCCGCTGGTGGGCATAACGCCATACTTATAGGCCCGCCTGGTGCAGGTAAAACCATGCTGGCCAAACGCTTACCCACCATTTTGCCTCCTTTAAGCCTGTACGAAGCATTGGAAACCACCAAAATACATTCGGTAGCGGGTAAATTATCGGCAAGCGATGCCTTATTAACCACACGCCCATTTCGTTCGCCACACCATACCGTTTCGGATGTGGCCTTGGTAGGCGGAGGCGGAAACCCGCAGCCGGGCGAAATTTCATTGGCACACAATGGGGTGTTATTTTTGGATGAATTGCCCGAGTTTAAGCGAACGGTGCTGGAAGTAATGCGCCAACCCTTGGAAGACCGTAAAGTTACCATTGCTAGGGCAAAGGCATCGGTAGATTACCCTGCAAGTTTTATGCTTATTGCCGCTATGAACCCCTGCCCCTGTGGCTATTACAACCACCCTGATAAAGAATGTGTGTGCGGCCCTGGCGTAGTACAAAAATATTTAAGCAAAGTAAGTGGCCCATTATTGGATCGTATTGATTTGCATGTGGAGGTTACGCCAGTAAATTTTGATGAGCTATCATCACTACGGAAATCAGAAGATAGCCAAACCATTCGCAAAAGGGTAATTAAAGCCCGCGAAATGCAACACACCCGCTTTACCGACCATCCGACCATACACGCCAATGCCCAAATGAGCCCACAAATGGTAAGGGATATTTGCCCAATAAGCGATGCGGGCCAATTAATGTTAAAAAAAGCGATGGAAAAACTAGGCTTATCGGCAAGGGCTTACGACCGTATTTTAAAAGTAGCCCGTACCATTGCCGATTTAGATACAAGCAACGAAATAAAGCTGGAACATCTGGCCGAAGCCATACATTTTAGAAGTTTAGATAGAGAAAATTGGGCTGGGTAAATTTAAAATCTATGTTGGGCATTTACTTTTATCTTAAGGCGTATTATCCCTTATATAAACAAAAATATTTAATATAATTTTATTCCCAATAACCTCAATTAGATTAATAAACTAACCTTTAGGAGGAAGTAAAGCGCATAAATATACTTATAGTGTAGCGTATTTATAAAATTAGGTGGGGATAAAAGCAATCGGCTTTGCGTAAATTTGTGTTCTTTGCGGTAAAACCTAAAATTATTTTTACTGCAAAGTTTGCAAAAGAAAAGTGCAAAGAACACAAAGCTGGTTCTAAGCTCCATCAGTAAATAAAAAAGATAGCTTTTTAGCTAATATAGTGTACCAAAGCAAAAACTAATCCGGCCAAAGTGGCCGATACTGGTATGGTTAAAACCCAGGCCCAAAGTAAGCTAATGGTTACGCCCCAGCGCACCGCCGATACCCGTTTAACTAAACCTACACCTATAATTGCCCCAGTTAATGTATGTGTGGTAGATACCGGTATGCCAAAATGCTCGGTAATACCAAGTGTTATAGCACCAGCGGCTTCGGCACCTACACCTTCAAGCGGGGTTACTTTAGTGATTTTTGTACCCATTGTTTTTACAATACGCCAGCCACCACTCATGGTGCCAATGGCAATTGCGGCATAGCAAGAAAGGGGAATCCATTCGGGCATTATATCGCCATTGTTAAGCACTTTTGCGGCTACCATGGCAATATAAATAATACCCATTACTTTTTGGGCATCGTTACCACCGTGGGTAAAACTTAATGCCGCCGAAGATGCTAATTGTAATCTTTTAAACCATACTTCGGCCACTGCTGGCTTTGCGTTTTTAGCAATATTTATAATAATAAGGGTAATCACAATAGAAATAGCCATACCTATTAATGGCGCTAATACAATAAACGAAACTACTTTTATTATTGGGCCAAAGTTTACAGCTTGCATCATACCATCGCCCAAAATTAAGGCATTGGCCATACCCGCTCCAGCAAAGCCCCCAATTAAAGTGTGCGATGAGCTAGATGGGATGCCGTAATACCAGGTTAACAAGTTCCATAAAATGGCGGCCAATAAACCCGATAGTATAACTTCTAAAGTAATGTATTGCTCGAAAACGGTTTTGGCAATAGTATTGGCTACCTTATGCTCGGTAAATACAAAATAAGCGGCAAAATTAAATAGCGCAGCCCAAAGTACGGCCATAGTGGGTGTTAAAACTTTGGTTGATACAATGGTGGCTATAGAGTTTGCAGCATCATGAAACCCGTTTATAAAATCAAAGCCTATGGCCAAAATTATAACCAGAACAAGTAAAGTGGTAACCATTTATTAAAGTTTAATTTATTTTATGCGTTTTTAATCAAAATAGATTCTAACACATTTGCAACATCCTCGCACATATCGGTAGCCGTTTCCATAGCTGATAATACCTCTTTGTATTTAATAATGGTTTTGGCATCTTGCTCGTAGGTAAACAACTCGCCTACGGCTTTATCAAAAATATAATCGGCTTGGTTTTCGATGTTGTTTATTCTGATGCAGGCATCAGCAATAATACGTATGCTTTTATAGTTTTTTAGTTCAACAAGTGCTTTGGCAACCTCGCTAGTGGCCTGTAAAATAAAGCCGGCCAATTTTTTTATGGGTTCGGTCATCTCAATTACATTATACAAATTCATTCGCGAGGCCGAGCCGTGTATATAATCAGCCACTTCATCTAACGCCGAACCTAGTGCATGTATATCTTCTCTATCAAACGGAGTAATAAAATTTTTACCTAATTCTATATAAATTTGGTGGGTAATATCATCGCCTATATGCTCTAAATCGGCAATTTTCTTATAAATGCGCTCTCTTTGCTCGGTATCTTGTGGGTTAGAGTTTACCAACTCAACTAATGATTGAGACATGGCTACCAAGTTAGCTCCAGATTTTTCGAATAAGGGAAAAAATTTTTTATCTTTTGGTGTGAAGTAAGAAAACAGGTTGTTCATTTGCTATGGTTATGCTATTTTTATTTCTTTCAAAGCTACAATACCTAATGTTAATATAGTATTAAGAATATGGCATAGGTTAATTACTTAAAATGGGCAGGTTTAATAATGGTTCGGTTACTTTTTGTAGGGTAAACCCAAAGGTGGAGCCTACGCCCTCGGTACTGCGTACATTTATGGTTTGCTGGTGTGCCTCAACAATATGTTTTACTATGGCTAAACCCAAGCCCGAGCCGCCAATTTTTCGGTTACGGCTGGCATCGGTACGGTAAAAACGCTCGAACAATCGGGACAAATATTTTTCTTCTACACCAATACCGTTATCGGTTATCTCAATAAGTATTTGATCGTGTAGTTTAAAAATGGTAATGGCCGTTGTGCCGCCTTCTTTGCCGTATTTAAAAGAGTTATCAATAAGGTTTACAAGCACTTGGCGTATTTTTTCTCTGTCGGCGTTTACCATTGTATGCTGGTTATATTTTTCTTTTAAAAGCATGGTAATTTGGTGTTTTTTTGCTTTTAGTTCTAGCGATTCCATTACTTCTTTTATTAAAGTAAGCAACTCAAATTTTTGATATTCGATGGGTAATTCGCCACTTTCGAGTTTTGATATTTCGTTTAAATCTTTAATCAGATAGCTTAGCCTATCTACATTTCGGGATAGCTTATCTAAAAATTTTTGTGCCATTTCGGGCTCGTCAATTGCACCGTCTTTTAAGGCTTCTACATAGCCTTCGATAGCAAAAAGAGGCGTTTTAAATTCGTGTGAAATGTTCGAAAGAAACTCTCGCCTAAACTGTTCTTGCTTGCGTAAGTCGTCGATTTCCGATTTTTTATCTCTTGCCCACTCTTTTACTTCTTGCTCTACATCGTTTATTGGGTCGGCCGATACATACTCGCCCAGCGCATCTTTTAAATCTTTACCCAGCTTTAAACTATGTATCATTTTGTAAATGATTTTTATTTTAGAATAAACGTATTTTTCTATCAAAAAATAAAAAACAACATAACTCACCACAAACGAAATGCCTAAGGCTATAAAAAAATAATTTAGTTTATGCTGGAAATATAGGTTTACGCAGCCAATAGAAAAGCTTACCGCCAAAGCATTTAAAAATACGAGTGTGCGTAATTTCATAGGCGCAAAGTAGGATTTTTTTTGCTATACACATAGTAAAAAATTATTTGGGGGGGCTACGATTTTTTTTGCTCACAGATGCACACAGATTTTTTTATGACCCCAAAATTTGCCCAAAGCTACTTTTTGATTTGTCTTTGCACCATAATCTAAATGCGAAATTTCGCATCGGTGCATCTCCCCTTCGGGGAGTAATGGCACTAACATAGGATAATTTATTTATATTTGCGTACACCAAACATGAATAAAAATGAAGGCAAACAGATCCTTA
>RDXP01000194.1 GCA_004292865.1 Sphingobacteriales bacterium | reverse complement strand
TTCGTTGTTACCAAATATTTGCGAGGTTGATGCGGTAGGCATTGGCGCTACCAATAGCGAGTTGCGTACGCCGTATTTTTGTACTTCGGCTTTTAAATCGGCCCAGTTCCAGCGGTCGGTAGGCGTTACGCCCCACATATCAAACTGAAAAATCCCTTTCGATACCGGCGAGCCTTGGTAACTTTGGTATGCACCGTGTAGTTTGGCTAAATCTTTACTGGCCGTCATCCCGGCAAAGTAAATGGTTTCAAAAATTTCTTTATTTAGCATTTTGGCTAAATCGCCCTCGAAAGGTAAACGCAACATAATAAACACATCGGCAAGGCCTTGCACACCTAAACCTACTGGGCGGTGTTTGGTGTTCGATGTTCGGGCTTCCTCTACCGGGTAATAATTATTATCGATAACCGCATTTAAGTTTTTGGTAACTTGGTAGGTTACTTCGTATAGTTTTTGATGGTCGAATTTACCATCAATCACATACCTTGGCAAAGCCAATGAAGCAAGGTTACATACTGCAACTTCATCAGGACTAGTGTATTCCATAATTTCGGTACATAGGTTACTGCTTTTAATAGTACCTAGGTTTTGCTGGTTGCTTTTACCGTTTGCGGCATCTTTGTACAACATATAAGGTGTACCAGTTTCTATTTGCGAGTCTAGTATTTTAAACCAAAGGTCTTGTGCTTTAATGGTTTTACGAGCTTTACCGTCGGCTTCGTATTTGGTGTAAAGGGCTTCAAACTCGGCACCAAAACAATCGCTAAGGCCTGGTGCTTCGTTCGGACAAAACAAACTCCACTCGCCGTTTGCTTCTACACGTTGCATAAACAAATCGCTTATCCAAAGGGCAAAAAACAAATCGCGGGCTCGCATTTCTTCTTTACCGTGGTTTTTACGTAAATCTAAAAACTCAAAAATATCGGCATGCCAAGGCTCTAAGTAAATGGCAAAAGCACCTTTACGCTTACCCCCACCTTGGTCCACATAGCGGGCGGTATCGTTAAACACCCTAAGCATAGGTATAATGCCATTGCTGGTACCGTTTGTGCCGCCAATATAACTGCCTGTTGCCCTAATATTGTGTATGGCTAGGCCTATGCCACCGGCACTTTGCGATATTTTTGCGGTTTGTTTCAGCGTATCGTAAATGCCATCAATGCTATCGTCTTTCATAGTTAGCAAAAAGCAAGAACTCATTTGAGGTTTTGGTGTACCTGCATTAAACAAAGTTGGCGTGGCGTGGGTAAACCAACGTTCGCTCATTAAATTGTAGGTTTCTATAATGCTGTCCACATCGTTTTTGTGTATGCCTACCGCTACCCGCATGTACATGTGTTGCGGACGTTCAACTATTTTACCATTTATTTTCAACAAGTACGATTTTTCGAGGGTTTTAAATCCGAAATAATCAAAGGCAAAATCACGATCGTAAATAATGGTGCTATCCAACAAATCGGCATTGTCTTCAATAATTTGCATTACATCGTCGGCAATTAAAGGCAGTTTATGTCCGCTGGCATTATCCACATAATTGTACAGTTTACGCATCGTATCCGAGAAACTTTTTACTGTATTTTTATGCAAGTTACTTACCGCCATGCGGGATGCTAGTATGGCATAATCGGGGTGTGTTATGGTTAACGATGCCGCAGTTTCGGCTGCTAAATTATCCAGCTCGGTGGTAGGTACCCCTTCGTAAATACCCTCAATAGTTTTTTTAGCTACACTAATAGCGTTTACCATAGGGCTTAAACCGTAGGATAGTTTCTCTATTCGGGCAGTTACTTTATCAAACTTTACCGATTCTTTTTTGCCGTTTCTTTTTATTACAAAACTCATTTTTGTTAGTTGTTAGTGGGTAGTGGTTAGTTGTTAGTAATAGTTTTATTTATGTGTTGTATTGATGTGTGGTAATATTATTTTTGATTTGGGCGTTTTAACACGCTGTTCGCTGTATCTTTTTTTATCCGCCCTTCCTCCCCCTTCGGGGGGCGGGGGGATAAAAAAAGGATGCCCGCTTCCATCGTTAACGCAATAAAATCGTGTTAACAAACTATATTTTTAATTTACGCTAAATTTTAAATCAAAAATCTGTGTGCTTCAGCGTAATCTGTGAGCCCTAATCCGTAATCAAAAATCCTAAAAGTCTTCCTCTAACGAAAAAGCCTGCGCCTCTTGGCTGCTCATCACGCCCGATTTTTGATAATCCCCTACCCTTTTTTCAAAGAAATTGGTTTTGCCTTGCAGCGAAATCATTTCCATAAAATCGAAAGGGTTGGTGGTGTTGTATATGGTTTTGTAACCTAATTCGTCAAGCCATCTATCGGCTACAAACTCTATGTATTGTTGCATAAGTTTGGCGTTCATCCCAATTAAATCAACAGGGAGCGATTCGCTTACAAACTCTTTTTCTATGGCTACGGCATCCATAATAATGGCATACACTTCATCTTGCGAAAGCTTGGTTTCTAACATTTTATACATGAGGCAGGCAAACTCGCAATGTAAACCTTCATCCCTGCTAATTAACTCGTTACTAAAAGTTAAGCCTGGCATTAAGCCACGTTTTTTAAGCCAAAATATCGAGCAAAAACTCCCACTAAAAAATATACCTTCCACGGCTGCAAAAGCTACCAAACGCTCGGCAAAGCTGCCGTTATCTATCCAACGCAATGCCCACTCGGCTTTTTTCTTTACGGCAGGTACGGTATCAATGGCATGAAAAAGTTTATATTTTTCTTGCGGATTTTTAATGTAGGTATCAATTAGCAAAGCATAGGTTTCGCTGTGTATGTTTTCCATCATAATTTGGAAACCGTAAAAACAACGGGCTTCGGGCAATTGCACTTCGCTCATAAAATTTACGGCAAGGTTTTCGTTTACAATACCATCGCTGGCGGCAAAAAACGCTAAAATATGGCTTACAAAATGGCGTTCGCCATCGTTAAGGTTTTCCCAATCTTTAATATCGGCACTTAAATCAATTTCTTCGGCTGTCCAAAAACTGGCTACGTGGCGTTTATAATGTTGCCAAATTTCGGGGTAATTTATAGGTAGTATTACAAATCGGTCTTTGTTTTCTTTAAGTAATAACTCGGTTTCTTTAATCATTGTAAGTGTTTTGTTTAATGGTGTTGATATGTTAAATAGGATAAAAAAAACGTTATTTGCATTTCTATTAAAAAAAAAATCAAACTAAAATTACAAAACTCATTGCCCGAAACTAAATTAATTGCATACTAAAGCTAGGCTACTCCTAGGGTTTTTATGCCTTTTGTAACTTTATTTCAATTCCAGTGTGGTACGATTTAAAGTCGATTTCGCACAATCTCCGTTTATTATCTATAAAAAGGTTAAAAAACAATGTTATTGCTAACCAAGCTACTAAGTTTGCGGATTTTTTTTGTGCTATTGTATTCGATGCAGAATAACAATACAATAATAACAATAGAGTATTGTAAAAAAAGTTAAAGTTAATAACAATTGTGCGAAAAAACTGGAAACACTTTTATTTTTAGTATGTTATGAAGCAAAATATGTGAACAAAAAATACAGCTATTTTTAACAATAAATGCTGAGGCATTTATTCTTTTTTTGAGGTTGCGCCATACCTATACTTATGCTAAGTAAATGCTTATTGTAGCCGAGCTAATAGTTAAAGGTAAACAGGCCTAACGCTTTCGCCCGCAGGCAATAAAACAATTTTACTTATCCAATTTTTGTGCCAAGCTATATCCCTTATGTAACACTAAAAAGCTGGCTTTTTCTTCTTTTTTAAAAGGAATATCCCAATTGCCTTGATAGCTAATTTTGGTGGGTAAAAGTGTGTCGTTAAAGTAGCCCATCTCGATATTCATTTGTACATCAAAGCTAAAAGCAAAATTATCCATCTTCATATCAATATAGCGACCTAATATTTGGAAATTACGTTTATCAAAAATTGTGGTGAGTTCTTTTATCATCATGCCATCTTTGGTCCAATCCGAAATGTCGGGTTTCATCAAAACTTTAAATCTATATACAGGTATCGAATCCAGATAAGTACCCGAAGCAAAGCTATAGGTGTAGTTTTTACGCATATCGTTGTCAAAAATTTGGGTTTTACTAGCAATAAAGGGTATGCCTTTAATGGGTTTACCTGGCGAAAAAATAAGGGTTTTTAATTTATCTTTATAGCCTTGGTTTTTACCTCCTTTGGCTGTAGTGGCTGCTGCACTAGGTGGGCTAAAATCCGAATTATAAGCGTTTGTAAAAATATAATCGAACATTTCTACCGTATATAGCTGGTAATTGCCATTGCGTTTATACAGTTCGCCCGATGATTCATTTGCTAAAATTATCATTTTATGCCCTTTTTTATCGTTTTGATGGCGTATTTTACGGTACATTTTCCCCTTCACTTTATTATTGCTGTTATATGTTATTACCGTGTTTTCGGCGGTAAAAGCATATTTTTTCATTTCTCTAAAAGCGGCATAAAAACTGGTGTCTTTTTTAATTTGGTTGATAAAATCCTCTACATATAAACCTGCCCGGGCGGTTATAATAATATCTTTATCTAATACCACGGTAAGCACCGTATCGGGGTTGTAACGGTTAATAGCCTGGCCATATACGGTGGCCGAAGCAAAAAATAGGCTACATAAAAAAAAGAGTAGCCGAAGGTGCTTGGGTTTATTCATTTCAATTTTTTAATAGGTAATTATTTAATTTAACAAACTTACAATTTATAGCTGCCTATTAATTTGCAGTTTAAGTACAAAATTATCAAAAAATAAATTATCGGGCGTATAAAGCGGTTTATTGCCTTTGATTAAATCGGATAGTGAGATTTCCCATAGTGTAGAATTTAATGTATTAAAATTATCGTGTATATTTTTTTGTTTACACAACATGAAAGTAAAATTTTTCGGCTTCGATATTTCTTTGGCTTTATGGTATGTAAACTGATTTATAAATGCGTAAGCGGGTAAAATAGCTTTTCGGATACACCCCCAACCATCGGCAATATCACAATGCGAAACAGCAGGCCTAAAATTTATAAATAAACGCATCGGCTTTAAAAGCCGAACGGCTATATCGGGAGCTAAACTCCAAACTAATTTCCCATCAACCAACCACTTAATGGCATCTTTACTTTGCGTAATTTGGTATTTATGAAAATCCTCAGAAGCATCAAACCCTAAAGGAAAATCTTGGATGTGGTATTTTCGCCCATTTAAAACTGCTACACATTTTATACTATTGATGCTTTGACCTACCAATTCGAAACCTAATTCTATATGTTTTAAAAAATCGTCGGAATTATTTACTTCGAAATCAGTTAAAAAAGCACAAAAAATTGTCCCTGTAATATTGCTTGCCTTAACATTAAAAGTAAAAGTACCTGGCTGGTAAAACAATTTACTTTTTAAACAAGCACCAGAATATTTTTTATAATTTTCGGGTTCAATGGGTTGTGCAAAAATAGGTAGCGTAAAAAAAACAAGTATTGGTAAACAGATATATCGCATGTTTTAAAATTATTAATATGAATGCTATTTAGTTTATAATTTCAATTTTTCAAAATTGGACAATGTATAGTGGCTGTTTTTATTTGTTATAACTCCTGTTTTGGTGTAAATTTTATAAACAATTAGGATAAGGCTAAGGTTATAAGCGTATATAGTAAGCATTTTTATTAGTTTTGCATTTTTAGAGGTTTTAGCACAATATGAAATTAAATATCGCATACCAAGAACAGTTTGAAAACAGACATATAGCACCATCAGAACAGGATATTGAGCAAATGCTTGTAGAAGTAAATGCTTTAAGTTTAGACGATTTAATAGCTCAAACTGTTCCTGAAAACATTAGGTTAAAGCAGCTGATGAATTTACCTGTTGCCAAAAGCGAATTTGATTACCTCGAAAATTTAAAACAAATAGCGGCACAAAACAAAGTATTCAAATCGTATATTGGGCAGGGTTACCACGAAGTAATTTTACCAGGCGTAATCCAACGAAATATTTTAGAAAACCCAGGCTGGTACACCCAATACACGCCTTACCAAGCCGAAATTGCACAAGGCCGCTTGCAGGCATTGCTCAATTTCCAAACCATGGTAACCGACCTTACGGGGATGGAAATAGCCAATGCTTCGTTGCTAGACGAAGGTACAGCCGCCGCCGAAGCCATGTTTATGCAATATAGCTTACGCAAAAACGATGCTGCCAACGTGTTTTTTGTTTCAGAAGAAGTATTGCCCCAAACAATTGATATTTTAAAAACCCGATCGGCACCATTGGGTATTACTTTACAAATAGGCAATCACCAAACGGTACAACTTAGCGATACCATGTTTGGTGCCATATTGCAATACCCCGCTGCCAATGGCCAAGTGTATGATTATACAGCTTTCGCCGATAAGGCACACCAAAAAAATATAAAAATTACAGTAGCTGCCGATTTACTAAGTTTATCCCTTTTAACCCCTCCGGGCGAGTGGGGAGCCGATATTGTGGTAGGTACCTCCCAGCGTTTTGGTATCCCAATGGGTTTTGGTGGGCCACACGCCGCTTTTTTTGCTACTAAAGATGCGTATAAACGCAGCATGCCTGGCCGCATTATTGGCGTAACTATTGATGCCGATGGTAATTATGCCCTGCGCATGGCTTTACAAACCCGCGAACAACACATCCGCCGCGATAAAGCAACTTCTAATATTTGCACCGCACAGGCTTTATTGGCCATTATGGCGGGCATGTATGCCGCTTACCACGGCCCTAATGGTATTAAACTAATTGCACAACGTATCCACGGCTTAACCATTTTATTGCATAAGGCATTAACTGCACTGGGATATACCCAAAAAAATCAATACTTTTTTGATACGCTTTCGCTAGATTTAGGCGTGTTAACTAACCCTATACATTCCGAAGCATTAAATAACGAACTTAATTTTAATTATAAAAACAATTTAGTAGGAATTGCTATAAACGAAACCACACGTATAGCCGATATAGAAACCATTGTACACCTATTTGCCAAAGTAAAAGGTAAAACCCTTAATGATATTGCCTTTGACGAATTACAGCAAAACGTTAGCTCCAATATTCCTGCCCAATTACAGCGTACATCGGCATTTTTAACGCACCCTGTTTTTAATAGCTACCACTCGGAGCATGAAATGTTACGCTACATTAAATCGCTAGAAGCTAAAGATTTATCGCTATGCCACTCGATGATAGCCTTGGGTAGTTGCACCATGAAACTTAATGCAACTACCGAAATGATACCCGTAACTTGGCCACAGTTTAGCAATATACACCCTTTTGCACCTACCCATCAAGTGGGCGGTTATATCGAAATTATTAGCCAATTAAATACTTGGTTAAGTGAGATAACAGGTTTTGCAGGCATAAGTTTACAGCCCAATGCTGGCGCACAGGGCGAATATGCAGGCCTAATGGTTATAAGGGCTTACCACCACAGCCAGGGTAATGTTAACCGCAATATTGCCATTATTCCCTCATCGGCACATGGCACCAACCCTGCCTCGGCAGCCATGGCAGGCATGCAAATAGTAGTAACCAAATGCGATGAGCAGGGTAATATTGATGTAGATGATTTGCAAGAAAAAATAATGCAACATGCCGATAACCTATCATGCCTAATGGTAACTTACCCATCTACACATGGCGTTTTCGAAAAATCGATTACCCAAATTTGCGATTTGGTGCACCTACACGGTGGCCAAGTATATATGGATGGTGCCAATATGAATGCCCAAGTAGGCCTTACTTCGCCTGCCAATATAGGTGCCGATGTATGCCACCTAAACCTACACAAAACCTTTTGCATACCACACGGCGGCGGCGGCCCAGGTATGGGGCCTATTGGCGTTGCAGCACACTTAGTACCTTATTTACCAGGGCATAGCGTGGTTGATTTAGGCACAGCCAAATCTATTTCGGCGGTATCGGCAGCGCCTTATGGCTCGGCCTCAATACTGCTAATTTCACACGCTTATATTGCCATGATGGGTGCCGAAGGACTTACCAATGCTACCCGAATAGCCATCTTAAACGCCAACTATATCAAAGTACGCTTACAAAATCATTATCCAATACTATATACAGGCGATAATGGCCGCTGCGCCCACGAAATGATTTTAGATTGCCGTTCGTTTAAAGCTTTTGGCGTAGAGGTAAGCGATATTGCCAAACGATTGATGGACTATGGTTTCCATGCCCCCACAGTTTCGTTCCCAGTTGCAGGTACTTTAATGATTGAACCCACCGAATCAGAACCTAAGCATGAACTCGACCGCTTTTGCGATGCCATGATTGCCATACGCACCGAAATTAGTGATATCGAAAACGGCAGCTCCGATAGGTTAAACAATCCTTTAAAAAACGCACCGCACACCGCACAAGCCATAACCGCACATACTTGGGAGCACCCTTACAGCCGCCAAACAGCCGCTTTTCCGCTTCCATACATACAGCAATTTAAGTTTTGGCCATCGGTAGCTAGGGTAAATGATACTTATGGCGACCGTACCCTTGTATGCGCCTGCCCACCTATCGAAAGTTATGAAACGGTGGAAAGTCCCCTCTCGGTCTCCCCGAAAGGGAGATGACCAATCGTAGAGGCAGTTAGTCGTTGAATGTAAAGGTAAATCAAAAATCTTTCAGTGGGTAATTTGGTGGCGGGCTTCGGGCATCGGGCAACGAGCTTTGGTAGAGGAAATTAAGAAAATTATAAATTCTAAAAAATTTATAGCGTTTGGCTTACATTAAAAAAACTAGCCTCAAGTAAACTTTTTAATCCAAATAATCTGTGTTTTTTTATGCGTTGGTTTCATTTATCAAAACACCAAAATCAACAATCAAAATCTCGCCCAAATCAAAAATCCTCAATCCGAAATCACACATCAAACTTTCCCTCTCGCCAAATCAAAAATCATAAATCACACATCAAACTTTCCCTCTCGCCCAAATCAAAAATCCCCAATCCGAAATCAAAAATCAACATCTGGTTCCTGCTGGCTTAAACAATGAAAACTGCCAAGGCCCCATATAATATCGGTAGAATCTATCCCTACGACTTCCCTTTCGGGGAAACAGGTCGCAATAATTTGTAAGGCAACGGCATCTTTAAGGCAACGGTAAGTAGGTACAATTACGTGTTTATTACTTATGTAAAAGTTGGCATACGATGCTGGCAGGCGCACTCCATCATATATAACAGCATCGGGCATAGGTAATTCGATAATATGTAGTGGCTGGCCATTGGGCAAGCGCATGGCTTTTAGTTCTTGCAGGTTGGTTTGCAGTAAGTGATAATTGGCATCGTTTATATCATCCTCAACCACAGTTAAAACAGTGTTATGGTTTACAAATCGTACGGTATCATCAATATGGCCATCGGTATCATCGCCTACAATGCCATCGCTTACCCATAATATTTGCTGTATGCCATAAAAATTTTTAAGGTAGGTTTCTATTTGATGTTGGCTTAAATGTGGGTTTCGGTTTTTATTTAATAAGCAACTTTTAGAGGTAAGCACTGTACCAGCACCATTAAATTCAACCGAGCCACCTTCCATAATAATACCGGGCAAGTAAAGTGGTAGCTTAAAATGTTGGGCAATTTTGGTGGGGATAACATCGTCTAAATCAAAGGGTGGATATTTTCCGCCCCAAGCGTTAAAGCCCCAATCTACAATTACTTTTTTATGCTGGGCATGGTTATTTACCAAAAAAGCTGGGCCATGGTCGCGGCACCAAGCATCGTTACTGGGGTTAAAAAAAAATTCTATTTTAGCAATATCTGCATTAGTTTTTTTGATGTGTGCCAGCGCAAAGGATTTCATTTCTTCATCCTTAACATTTATACGCACCTTTTCGCTCAAAGTTAAAATGGCTATAAACTTACAATAAGGTGCGTAAATAGCCTCTAATTTTCCGGGCCAACTGGCTTCTTTATGTGGCCAAGTTAACCATGTAGCTTCATGCGGTGCCCACTCGGGTGGGAAGGTATAGTGGGTAGGTATTGATTGTTGCTGGGCTATCATAATTTAAAAATGAAATGCTAAAATATGGTTTTGAATTTTATATGTTAGCTAATTTTTTACACTTTATTGCGTTAACGATGGCAGCGGCATCCTTTTTTTACGCCGAATCTCCCCCTTCGGGGGTCGGGGGGATAGACAAATAAAAAAAGATAAAGCGAACAGCGTGTTAAAACGCCCAAATCAGAGTTAAAAAAAATTAGATTCAACAATTTTAATAAAATTAATATTTTGTAAATAAATTTCGATAATCATATTAATAAATTAAATACTTTATTAAATTAGTAAAAAATTTTATTATACATTACTAAAATCAAATTAAAACATGGTAATTGGCGTACCCCG
>RDXP01000209.1 GCA_004292865.1 Sphingobacteriales bacterium | reverse complement strand
GCTAAGAAATTCCTTTTTCCACAAGTTAGCTTGTGTGGGATGTATTTCATATTTCTTACTAATTTCTTCAATAGTTTGCTGCTCTTTAATGGCTGCTATTGCTACTTTGGCTTTGAATTCTGCCTTAAATTTTCGTCTTGGTGTTGGTGTTATTTTTTACAGTTTTTTAAAGTTAAAATTATACCTTACAACCTGTACGGTTTTTGGGGGAGTTGCGTACTAGCATTTAATAGCCTAAGGCTAGCCCCACCACCAGCCTAAAGCAACGTGATAATAAATGCCCAAATAAAAAGATATAAGCGGCTTAATTTAGACGTAAATTTAAACCCTATAAATTATACCCAACTAAAATCCCCCATTTTTTAAGTATTTTTCCCATTCCCAGGCCGATTGCATCATGGTTTCTAGGCCTAACTCGGCTGTCCAGCCCAATACTTCGGATGATTTTGTGGCATCACCCCATATTTGCTCTATATCCCCTGCCCTTTTATCGCCAATGGCATAATTAAGTTTTACGCCAGTGGATTTTTCAAAAGCCGCTATTACTTCCAGCACCGAACTACCTGTACCAGTGCCTATATTAAAAACTTCGTAATTACTTGCCGATAGCTCGCTTTCCATACGTTTAATAGCAGCAACATGTGCTTTTGCCAAATCAACCACGTGTATATAATCGCGAATGCAGCTGCCATCGGGCGTGTTGTATGTATTGCCAAATACGGTTACTTTTTCTCTTTTCCCGATAGCGGTTTGGGTAATAAAAGGTACTAAATTTTGCGGTACGCCAATAGGCAATTCGCCTATTAAAGCGGTATGGTGCGCACCTACTGGGTTAAAGTAACGTAAAGCTATAATATTGTAGTTTTTACTGGCTTGAGCGGTTTCGCTCAATATCTCTTCGGCCACTTGCTTGGTATTGCCATACGGCGATTCGGCTTTTTGCACCTGTGCAGCCTCACTTACGGGCAATATTTCGGGTTGCCCGTAAACGGTACAGCTTGATGAAAAAACAAAATTTACAGGCTTACCTTTATACGCATCGAGCAAATTAATTAACGAAAAAAAATTATTTTTATAATAGTCCAACGGTTTTTCAACCGATTCGCCCACAGCTTTATAAGCTGCAAAGTGTATAATACCTCCAATATCGCTATGCTGTGCAATAAAATTTTTTGTTTTTACATCATCACATAAATCAAAATTATGAAACTCGGGGCGGTAGCCAATAATTTTTTCTATTTGGTCTAATATTTTGATGCTAGAATTTGATAAATTATCAACAATAATAGGCGTATAACCCGCATTATATAACTCTACCACAGTATGCGACCCGATAAAACCTGTGCCACCCGTTACCAATATTTTTTTAGCCATTTTATAATTTTTTACTGCTTTTCAGCAAAATTAGATATTTTATTTAACTTCGGGAAAGATAATAATTTTAGCTTTACAAATGCTTTTTTTATACAACACAGGTGTTCGGATTTATTTTTTATTAATTTGGATAGCTTCTTTTTTTAAATCTAAAGCCCAAAAATGGATTATAGGTAGGGAAAACTGGGAAAATAAAATCCCACCAAACTTTAAAAAATATAAAAATGCTTGGTTTCATTTTGCCTCGCTGGGCGAGTACGAGCAAGGGAAACCTTTACTCGAAAAATTTATCAGCCATTTTCCCGAACATAAAATTGTGCTTACTTTTTTTTCGCCATCGGGCTACGAAGTACGCAAAAACTCGCCCCTAGCACATTTAGTTTTATATTTACCCTTAGATACCCAAGCCAATGCACAAAAATTTATTGATTTAATAAACCCCGAAATTGTTTTTATAACCAAATACGAATATTGGTATCATTTTTTTACCGAGCTAAAAAAACGAACCATTCCTTTATATATGGTATCGGCTATTTTTAGGCCACAACAAAGTTTTTTTAGATTTTATGGTGATTTACACCGCAAAATTTTAAAATGTGTTACCCACTTTTTTGTACAAAACCAAGCATCGCTTTCACTTTTAAAAACCATCAACATTTATAATGCTACCTGTGTAGGAGATACCCGTTTCGATACCGTTAGCAATACGCTTAACCATGTAAAATTTTTTCCCATTATAAAAGATTTTATTACAGATAAACCTATTTTAGTAGCTGGCAGTACTTGGTATAAAGACGAAGTTTTACTGGCTCAACTTTTAAAAAACCACCCCGATTGGAAACTCATTATCGCCCCACACGAAATCGGCCATAGCCGCATAAATGAAATAGAAAATAGGTTTTTAAATTGTGTAAAATATACTAGCATTGCCGCATCCCCATTGCCCTACAAGGCATTAAAAAACCACCAAACCCTTATTATTGATACTATTGGGATGCTATCGATGCTATACCAATATGGCCATATTGCGTATATTGGCGGTGGTTTTGGTGCGGGTATTCATAATACATTAGAGGCGGCAGCTTTTGGCTTACCTGTAATTTTTGGCCCTAAGTACCAAAAATTTGCCGAAGCCAAAGATTTAATAAAAATTAAAGCAGCTTTTTCGGTAGTTAAGCAAGCCGATTTAAACGATACCTTTGCTAAGCTAAGTTCCGATAATCAGTTTTGCACACAAGCAGGTGCCAAAGCAAGGGTTTACATACAAAGGCACATCGGCGCAAGCCAAAAAATAATTGATTTTGTGCTTTTACACCCATTTTATAAATAATAGATTAAAGTTTCGGAGATAATAAATATTTTATATTAGGCAATATAAACTTAGTATTAGTATTATAATAATCTGATTATAATACAATTACATACGTTTTTTACACATTGCGCTAATTATTTTAAAAATATTTTGAAAAGCCTTGGCTAGTATTTCATAACTTTTGCTAGCCCCGCCACCTGCCCTACCTACCTACCTACCTACCTACAGTAAGCAGGCAGGTATGTATGCTTTGCGCTTTTCCTTTGCAAATATTGCGGTAAATAATTTTAGGTTTTACCAAATTTCGCAAAGCCTATTGCTTTTATACCCTGCTAATTTTATAAATACGCCACACTATAAGCCTATTTATACTCTTTAAATTAACGCATCTAAATGATTTAATCCTCCGTGAGTTTAGTAATAGATTAAAAGTTTTTATAATTTAAGCTAAAGTTTCGGCGCAACAAAATATTAAAAATGGGATATTTACCGCCTATATTCGTGTATTAGTAGCAAATAAATAACGAATCCAGTGTTTCTACTTCAAAAAAATGGCATAATTTTAACCACAAATTTACGAATGCCTACACTTAGTATTTTTTATCATTATATAACAGTTTACAATCCTATTTTTTTACTTTTGTAATCTCATAAAAAAAAGAATTAATTTTAATGGATAATTTATCTTATCTCAGTAATGCCGACCCATCGTTTATAGATTCGCTTTACCAATCGTACCAATCAAATCCCGAGTCGGTTGACTTTGGTTGGCAAAAATTTTTTGAAGGTTTTGATTTAGGTCAAAATGGCGAACAAAAAATATCTCAAAACTCCGAAACTTCATCGCCACATATTTTAAAGGAAATAAATGTACTTAATATGATAAAAGGCTACCGCGAACGTGGCCATTTATTTACCAAAACCAACCCAGTACGCGAACGTAGGCAGTATTTCCCGGGTAAAGAGTTAGAAACTTTTGGCCTTGCCGATAGCGATTTAGAAACCTATTTTGATGCTGGTGCCGAGGTTGGGCTTGGCAAAGCCAAGCTGAAAGATATTTTAAAACTGATAGAAGAAACCTACTGCGAATCTATCGGGGTTGAGTATCGTTACCTACGCAATCCCATAAAACTAGAATGGTTCGAGAAACAAATTGAACGTGTAAGCGGCATACCCGAGTTTAGCGTAGAAAAGAAAAAACAAATTCTTAACAAGCTAAACCAAGCCGTAGTTTTCGAGAACTTTTTAGGAACAAAGTTTTTAGGTCAGAAACGATTTTCGCTCGAAGGAGCAGAAAGTATGATACCCGCCCTCGATTTTGTGATAGAAAAAGGTGCCGATTTAGGTATCGAAGAATTTGTGATAGGGATGGCTCACCGTGGCCGCCTAAATGTGCTGGCCAATATTATGGGCAAAACGTACAAAGATATTTTTTCGGAATTTGATGGGAAATATAAAGATGAATTGCCTTTTGGCGGAGATGTGAAATACCATTTGGGTTTCTCTAGCGATATTGTTACCGTAAACAATAAAAAAGTTCACCTGAGTTTATGCCCCAATCCGTCGCACCTCGAAACCGTAAGTGCTGTGGTAGAAGGTATAACCCGCTCAAAAGCCGATATGAAATTTGAAGGCGATTATAAAAAAATCGCTCCCATTTTAATTCACGGCGATGCTTCAATTGCTGGACAAGGTTTGGTGTACGAGGTATTGCAAATGGCAAAACTAGATGCTTATACCACAGGCGGTACCATCCACTTAATTATCAATAACCAAATTGGTTTTACTACTAATTTTAAAGATGCCCGCTCATCAACCTACTGTACCGATATTGCAAAAATAACACTTTCGCCAGTTTTTCATGTAAACGGAGACGATGTTGAGGCTTTATTGTACGCTATAAATATAGCCATGGAATACCGCCAACGTTTTAGTAACGATGTGTTTATAGATATTTTATGCTACCGCAGATATGGCCATAACGAGGCCGACGAACCTAGGTTTACCCAACCTTTGCTTTACAAGGCAATAGAAGCACACCCTAACCCACGTGAAATTTATTTAGAAAAATTAATCTCTCAAGGTACTATTAACGAAGCCACCGCCAAACAAATTGATAAAGAATTTAGAGGCATTTTACAAGACCGATTAACCGAAGCCAAAGCGGGTAAAGGAGCGTTATCAAACCCTACTTTTTCGGGAGCTTGGTCTAAAATTAGGTTTTCTACCCCTGCCGATTTTGATACCTCTCCGGCCACAGCCGTAACCCAAAAAACATTTTTACCCTTAGCCAAAAACATTGCCACCTTACCCACCGATAAAAAGTTTTTAAGCAAAATTGATAGGTTGTTTAAAGACCGTTTAAATATGGTAGAAACCCAAATTTTTGATTGGGCAATGGGCGAAGCAATGGCTTATGCCACTCTTTTAGCCGAAGGTTACAAGGTGCGTATAAGCGGGCAAGATGTAGAACGTGGTACTTTTTCGCACCGCCACGCTGTGGTAAAAGTAGAAGATTCGGAAGAAGAATATACCCCTTTAGCCAACATTTCGGCCACACAAGGGCATTTTGATATTTTTAACTCGCACCTAAGCGAATATGGCGTTTTAGGTTTCGAGTACGGGTACGCAATGGCAAACCCTAATGCTTTAACAATTTGGGAAGCCCAATTTGGCGACTTTTTTAATGGTGCACAAATCATCATCGACCAATATATTGCCGCTGCCGAAACCAAATGGCAACGTGGCAATGGCTTGGTAATGTTGCTGCCTCACGGTTACGAAGGCCAAGGACCCGAGCATTCGTCGGCAAGGATAGAACGCTTTTTGGAGCTTTGTGCCGAGTATAATATGTACGTTACCAATTGCACTACGCCAGCCAATTTTTTCCACGCCTTGCGCCGCCAAGTTAAAAGCGATATACGCAAACCGCTAATAGTTTTTAGTCCTAAAAGTTTGTTGCGCTATCCTAAATGTGTATCGCC
>RDXP01000193.1 GCA_004292865.1 Sphingobacteriales bacterium | reverse complement strand
ATTACCATTGTAGGCAATATTTTAAATATTTTAATAGGTATAACGCTGGTAAAAGGATTATTTGGCATTCCATCGTTTGGTATTAGAGGTGTGGGATATAGTACTTTAATAGATAGATGTTTAATGGCCGTAGTAATGTGTTTTTACGTATTAAAATCGAAACATTTTAGGCTTTACATAAGCGAATTTTATGCTTTACAGTTAGATAAATTTCGCTTAAGGCGGATATTTAAACTGGGCGCACCTACGGCTTTGCAATACACCTTTGAGGTAAGCGCCTTTAGCGGTGCCGCTATTATGATAGGTACATTGGGTGCGGTAGAGCAAGCGGCACACCAAGTAGCATTAAACTTAGCATCAACAACTTATATGATGGCAAGCGGTATTGCCGCAGCGGCAACCATAAAAATAGGCAATAACTTTGGTGCCAAAAACTTTAACAATTTACGCTTATCGGCCATTAGCAGTTACCATATTGTACTGGCTTTTATGAGTATAATGGCTTTGCTATTTGTGCTATTTAACCAGTACTTACCCATGGTGTATAGCAAAGATATATTGGTGATTAATATTGCTGCTGGTTTATTATTAATAGCCGCCGTTTTCCAATTATTTGATGGGGCACAGGTGGTAGGGCTGGGTATTTTGCGGGGCATGGGCGATGTAAATATCCCTACGTTTATTACATTTTTGGCCTACTGGATACTGGGTTTACCCGTAGGATATGTGCTAGGTATTGTACTAAAAATGGGTGTATATGGCGTATGGATAGGCCTAAGTATGGGCTTATTAGCCGCATCTATATTGCTGTATTACAGGTTTAATGCTATAAGTAAACGCGTTTTAAAATCGTAAAATTAAAAACTTGATGCTTCGGCTTTTTTAGCTAATTTTAAAACCTATATGAACATTAAAAACAATATAAAAAGCATTAAAGCCTGGGCCATGTTTGATTGGGCAAACTCGGCTTATAGCCTTGTAATCACATCAACTATTTTCCCAGCCTATTATACTGCCATAACAACTACAACCATTGGCAACCAAACCAATGATAAAGTACTTTTTTTCGGGATACAATTTGTAAACACCGCCTTATCTAATTACGCCTTAGCAACGGCTTATTTTATTATTGCCCTTATTACACCAATATTAACCGCTACTGCCGATTACCACGGCAATAAAAAAGTTTTTATGAAAGCCTTTACTTGGCTAGGGGCATTGGCCTGCATGGGTTTGTTTTTTTTTAAGATAAACACCTTAGAACTAGGTTTAATTTTGTTTGGATTGGCAGCCATAGGTTACTGCGGCGGGGTAGTTTTTAGCAACTCGTACTTACCCGAAATAGCCAGCCCCGATAAGCAAGATGGCGTAAGTGCTAAAGGATTTGCCTACGGCTATGTGGGAAGTGTAATTTTGCAAATTATTTGTTTCGTATTTGTACTTAACAATCAATGGTTTGATGATAAAAGTTTCCCCGTAAGGCTATCCTTTTTATTGGTAGGTATATGGTGGATTGGATTTGCCTACATCCCGTTTTCGGTTTTACCCAAGGGAAGCCCCAATTTTAATAAACTACAAAAAAGCAACATACGCAACGGTTTTGATGAACTTAAAAAAGTATGGCAACAAATAAAAACCATGACGGTAGTAAAAAAATACCTTAGTGCATTCTTTTTTTACTCAATGGGAGTGCAAACCGTAATGCTAATAGCTACTAATTTTGGTGCAAAAATACTATTGCTTAGCTCCTCAAAACTAATAGTTACCATTTTAATAATACAATTGGTTGCCATAGCTGGCGCAGCTTTAATGTCGAAACTATCGGCTACTTATGGCAATATTAAAGTTTTAATTTGGGTGCTATCTATTTGGATGTGTGTGTGCATAGCCGCTTATTATATTCAAAACGAATATCAATTTTACGCCCTAGCAGCCATAGTAGGCCTTATTATGGGCGGCATACAATCGCTATCACGCTCCACGTTTTCTAAATATTTACCGCTCGATATACCCGATACCGCTTCGTTTTTTAGTTTTTATGATGTTACCGAAAAACTAGCCATAGTAGCTGGTTTATTTAGCTTTGGTTTGATTGAAGAACTTACTGGCAATATGCGCAACTCCGCATTGTTTTTAGTTGTGTTTTTTGTGGTAGGATTGATAGTGCTGTTTTCGGTATTAAGGGAAGAAAAAAAAGGATTTTACGGTAAAAATATATCATAAAAAACACAAAGATTTACCCAAAGCCTGTTGCTTTTATACCCAGCTAATTTTATAAATACGCTGCACTATAAGTATATTTATAAGCTTTACTTCCTCCTAAAGTTTAGTAATATATTGGTTAGCAATAAGGTTAAATTCGGGTTTTTTATGGATATGTTGAGGGTAAATACCGAGTTAAATATTGTAAAACACACAGCCCAAGGTAAAAAATAAAAACCATTTTAACTATGTTGATTTTAAGGCTACATTACCTATTTTAATAGTCCACCCAATTAATTCCTTTGCGTAATAAACCCATTGTATTTGCCTCATCGCTATCGGGTTGCGCTTGGTAATTATATACCCAAGCGGCCATGGGAGGCATACTCATTAAAATAGATTCGATACGCCCATCGGTTTCTAAGCCAAATTTTGTACCCGAATCGTACACCAAATTAAACTCGGCATAGCGGCTGCGGCGTTGGTATTGCCATTGTTTTTGCTGGGGTGTAAAAGCAAGGTGGCGGGTTTGCGCCACTAGGTTTTTATAAATTGGGATAAATGAATTACCAATAGCTTTTGAAAACTCAAAAATGCCCCCCCAGCTTAAATCGGTGTTTTCGGGCGTAAGCCTATCATAAAAAATGCCGCCAATTCCACGGGTTTCGTTACGGTGTTTAATATAAAAATAGTCATCGGCCCAAGCCTTAAATTTTGCATAAAAAGTTTTTTGATGCGCATTGCATACCAACTGTAAATGTTGATGAAATGTGCTGGCATCTTTGGGTATCACATAATGAGGGGTAACATCTATGCCACCGCCAAACCATTTTAAACTTTGCTCCCCATCACCCATTTCGAAATACCTGATATTCATGTGTATAATAGGTACCCAAGGATTGTACGGATGCAATACGATAGAAATACCTGTGGCAAAAAAGTCATCGTTATCGGTGTTAAATGATTTTTTAATTGCATTGGGTAAATGGCCATGCACTGCCGAAAAATTTACACCGCCTTTTTCTATTAAATTACCGTTTTGCATCACTCGGCTACAGCCGCCACCACCGCCTTTACGTTGCCAGTTTTCTTCTTCAAATACAGCAGCACCATCTAATAATTGTAGGCTTTGGCATATTGTGTTTTGTATTTGCTGGTATTGTGCAGCAATGCTGTGTTTATTTAACATGGTTAATTTTGTTCTAAATAATCTAAATCTTTACCAAAAGTTTCCTGTAAATTATAAGCGGAAACAAAAGCTACGGCCAAAGTTGCTAAACCTACAATTAAGGCAGCATTAATAATCCCAAAAGGTTGCTTTAACCACTGAAAACTTAGCGTTATTAATACCACCGAGCCACGTACAAAATTAGGTACAGTAGTGGTTACGGTGGCCCGCAAATTAGTGCCAAATTGCTCGGCGGCTACGGTTACAAATATTACCCAAAAACCTGTTGAAAGCCCCAAAAGTACACAAATACCCAAAAACTGCGCCTCGTTAATTCCTCTCGAAAATAAAAATAACAGTACGCTTGCCAAAGTAGCGGTTAAAAAAAGGATGATAATTTTTTTGCGGGTTTTAAATATTTGGCTTAGTACACCAGCCAATACATCGCCCAGCGATATGCCTATGTAAGTAAACATAATGCCTTTGCCTGCACTTAATGGCTCGGTGGCACCCATGGCTTTGCCAAATTCGGGCGCAAAAGTAATTAACACACCTACAACAAACCATACAGGTAAAGCTATTAAAATACAATTAATATATTTTTTAAAGATGCTGAAATTTTTAAATAACAATAAAAAATCGCCTTTAGGTACCCTAGCCTGTTGCTCGGTTTTTTGATACATATCTGATTCGAAAACACCCAAGCGCAATAATAATAACAATAGCCCCAAGCCACCACCTATAAAATAAGAAGTTTGCCAAGCAAATTTATCGCCCACCAGGCCTGCAGCAACCGCCCCTAGCAAGCCCACCGCAGCAACTATCATGGTACCGTAGCCACGTTTTTCTTTGCTCATACTTTCGGCTACTAGGGTAATACCTGCGCCCAACTCGCCAGCTAACCCCACACCTGCAATAAACCTAATAACAATATAAGCGGGCACATTACTTACAAAACCATTGGCTATATTGGCTAGCGAATACATGATGATAGAACCAAAAAGCACCTTTAGCCTTCCTTTTTTATCGCCTAATATGCCCCACCAAATCCCACCTACCAACATGCCTAGCATTTGTGCATTAATTAAAGTAACACCCGTTGTAAGTAACTGTTCATCGGGCACACCAATACCCTTTAAACTTGATACCCTAATTACCGAAAACAATACCAAATCATATATATCAACAAAATAGCCCAGCGAAGCCACTATAATTAATAATACTAAGTTTTTATCTTGATAAGATGATGACGGCATAATAAATGTGAGTTATAACTGATAAAAAATAATATTTTACATAATTAAATATATAATTTCGAAATAAAAATAACAGGGTATAATTATTTTAAAAACAGCTAAACAATAACCCTAAATATTGGTTTTAAACATTATGGAAAATTTTAAATATTATAACCCTACAAAAGTACTTTTTGGTAAAGATGTATTGGAACAATTTTGTACCGAAATTACCCCAATGGGCAAAAAAGCACTTTTAATAATTGGTAAAAACGCAGTTAAAGCCAGCGGATTATACGCCAGAGTAGTATCGTTAATGAATATTTGTGGCATAAGCCATTACACTTACGAAGGCATAAAAGCCAACCCGATAGTACAAGATGCTGATGAAGCAACAGCTTTGGCCAAAGAAAAAAAAGTAGATATGGTTATCGCTGTGGGCGGAGGATCGGTAATTGATACCGCAAAAGCCGTAGCAATAGGCTATTATGTAAACCACTCGGTATGGGATTTTTACACCCAAAAAGCTTCAAAACCTACTCAAGCCTTGCCTTTGTTTACCATTTTAACATTGGCTGCTACAGGTACCGAAATGAATTCGGGTTCGGTATTACAAAATGATGCATTGGGCATGAAACTAGGTTACAGCGCACCCTGCATGTTCCCCAAAGTATCGTTTTTAGACCCCGCTTTAACCCTTACTGTACCCTTAAACCAAACTGCTTATGGCATTTCGGATTTAATTTCGCATGCTTTAGAACAATTTTTTGGTAAAGGAAATTCGCCATTGTCCGATTTATATACCGCCGCCGTTATTAAATTAGCTATCCAATATGGCGAAAAACTTATTTTAAACCTACAAGATTATGAAGCCCGAGAGCAAATAATGTGGCTAGCTACCAATGCCCTCAACGGAACTTTAAAAGCAGGTAAAAATGCTGGCGACTGGGGGGTACACGATTTCGAACATACTTTAAGTGTATTGTATGATATTGCCCACGGTGCCGGTTTATCTATTGTTTACCCTGCATGGTTAAGGCATCAACAACCTAAAATAAATGCCAAATTAGCTTTTTTGGCCAAGGAGGTTTTTGGTGTTGATGCCAGTAACGAAACCCTAGCAGCAAACATTTTTATACAAAAATTAGAAACTTTTTACACCCTTATAGGCACTCCTATAAAATTAAGCCAAGCAGGTATTTTACCAAGCCAGCGAGATACAATTTTGGCAAATCTTATCCTTAACAAAGTAAATGGCTCGGTTTATACACTTAACGAAACCGATTACGGGCAAATATTGGATAGAATGTGGTAGATATAATTTGTACCACAATGTGTAGCAGTTTAAACATTATTGTTTAATGCGAAAATTAAAATATTAGTGTTTAAATATAAGTTTACAGTTTTCTTAATCCTTACATTCAAGTAATAAATGCAACGGCATAAAAAATATGTTTTTATGCCACTACTTAATGCTTTAGTAGTTTAATACAAATAAACAAACCTTTTTTGTTGTTATCTTATCTGTAATATATACAATATCAAATACTTAACAAAGTTAAACCTAAAAGAATAAAAATTTATTAAATACTAAAGTTTCGGAGCTTAAATAATGAGGTATTTTTTTATCCTTTTTTTTACTGATGATGCTTACAACCAGCTTTGTGTTCTTTACGCTTTTCCTTTGCAAACTTTGCGGTAAAAATAATTTTAGGTTTTATCGTAAAGAACCGATGGTTTGCAGGTTTAAGTTGTGCCCGAATAGAAAGCACTTACTTGTCGCCCGAGTACTAAAGTAAATAAAAAGCAGAGCAGAACAAGTACCACGTTGCCCGGGCATAACTTAAACCTGATGTTAGCTGCTGGGCACTTTTTCAATGTTTTTGTGTGGTTTTCAGAAATAAAATATTGGACTGGTCACCTACCATACCATATTGTATAATAATGGTGTCGGTCATTTGGGATATTTCAAAACGTTCTACTTGATTATTGCTAAAAGTCAATTCCAATACATACATGTCTTCTTGTAACATATCCCATTTACCTTTACCAGCATTTTTAAAATGTCGATTGGAGTCTAAAGTGAATAAGCTGTCGTTATATAGGGTCAAATGTGTGGAAGTGTCTTTGTTCAAGTAATATTTTCCTATTAATTGTTGTCTGCTCTTTTTATAATTACTATTACCAATATAGAAATAAATGAAAGGCATTGATAGCAAACTAAGTCCTACTATAAGATTGCGAATTCTCTTAAATTTAGACATTTTACGGAATATATCAAGCAACATAACACCTCCAAAAAGAGGTAAAATAAATATAAAAAGCATTGAAAATATTCCTTCCATAGTCGTTAAGTAGGTTTTTATGCTTTCGCCCAATACAAAGATTTACACAAAGCCTATAAATTTATACCCAGCTTGTTTTATAATTACGCTGCACTATAAGTATATTTATAAGTTTTAAATTAACGCATCTAAATAATTTAATACTCCCAAAGTTTAGTTAAGTATTAGTACAATATACTCAGTATAACCCCTACTCTAAGCCATCCACATTAACCGAAACCTTGCCACCTATAAGCACCATGGCCACAATAGCATTAGGTGTTAAAATTACTTTATTGGGCGTAATGCCTACTAAATTTCCGTTTACCTTTACACCTTTTACAGGCTGGTAATTGCTTAAATAGGTAGCCATACTTTTTTGCCCTTCGGCCAGTTGGCTGGCTATCGAAAACCTACAAGCAGCCGCCATTTTATTAACTATTAGGCCATGTGCAAGCCAATCGCCTATTTTTAAAAGCTTTGATTTCGAATCTAATACAAAATCAACTTGGTCTAAATATATTTCTTTGGTAGCAGCATCGTAAGCGGGTATGCCTGTTAAATAAAAATCGCCATTTACCGACCCCGATAAATTTAAGGCCACTATCATTTTACCCTCTTTACCCCACAGTTGTACCGTATTTACGGTTACGCTACGCTTACCTGCTTCAAATTTTTGGCCAGCAAAGTTTTTTTGCATCACATCGCTTGCATAAGTATAAGGGGCAAATGCCGCCAAATTTACCTTAAACTCGTTGGGCATTTTATCCACAGTTTTTAATACGATACTGTTTCTATCATATTTTATGGCAGGCTCTCGGCCTATCGAAGTTTCCAAATAAGTTTTTAATCCCATATTAATGGTAATTTTTTTATTGGCCAGCGTGGGCTTGCTAGCGTAAATTTCTACGGGCTGCATGGCAAACCAAGCTTGGTAGGCTTCATTTACTTTTACAGGTTTGCTTAAACCTTCAATAGCATCTAATACATAAGGTTTAATATCTAAAGATTGTGCAATGGCATCATCAACCATTTTGGCCAGTTTACCTTTAAATACCAAAAGTGCTGGATTTATAAGGTAAGTAATAGGTATCGATTTTCCAGCAATCATTATATTAGGGCTTTCGGTCCAGCTTACATTATCAATACTTGTAAGGGTAGTAATTTTCCAATCTTGCAGGCCCACTTGCGAACTTAGCTTGATTACGCCGTTTAAATTTACATCGCGGGTATCGGTTAAATTAACACCAAAAGAATTGATACCATATTTATATTTTGCCCAAATTTTTAGTGGCAGTTCTATTTGTAGCTTACCAAACTGCTCGCTAACGGTTATGGGTGCTTGCTTCCACACCTTCATCATCAGGTTGTTATCATCTAATATGGCATCTTCGTAAATTAAACCATTAAGGTATTTATTGGTTTGATTTTGTAAATCAATAACCGAAACATCAACGGGCATATTTATAAACGAAAGCTGTTTTTCGTAAACAATATCGGTAGAAGCATAATCAGGCAATGGTTTTAATGCCGCCACTTGCTTAGTGGTACCACACGAAATAACAAGTAAACAAAGGCTAAGGCTTAATACAGTAATAATAGATTTAATGTGCATAATATTGTTTTTAATTTTTTGTTTTTGTGTAGACCGAGGTTGCAAAGCTAACACACATAAATCCAAAAAAAAGAATTGGAAATAAATATTTTTATTTTGAGCCAAAAATGTTTTATCGAATATATCAACAACTAAAAAACATAAGCTAAAAGATAATTGTATTTTAAACTTTGCTAGCTTATATTTGGCAAAATCATAAAAAATCTTCAACAATAAGGTAAAAGACAAATAGCAAACCGATATTTAGGGTTTCAACTAAAAAACATAAAATGATTAATTTTTTAAACCTAACACAACAGCTTCCTCATCACCGTTTTAGTGTGTAAATTTGTGTTTATAAAAAAAAATCTTATAAAAAATTGGTCTTTTACCCATAATCTAAAAATACTTGAAAACTTTAAAAATTGCTATTCAAAAGTCGGGCAGGCTTAACGAAAAATCGGTACAACTATTAAAAAACTGTGGTTTAAATTTCGAGAACTATAAAAGTTCGTTGATATCGCAGGTATCTAATTTCCCTTTAGAAATTCTTTTTTTGCGTGATGATGATATACCCGAATATGTGCAAGATGGCATAGCCGATATTGGCCTAGTGGGCGAAAACGTAATTGCCGAAACCGAGGTAGATGTAGCTTATTTACAACGCTTAGGCTTTGGTAAATGTGATTTAAAAATTGCCATTCCTAACAACAGCAACATTCAAACTTTGCAAGATTTTGAGGGCAAAGCCATTGCCACATCGTACCCAAATATATTGGGAAAATACCTTGCCGAAAACAATATAACTGCCGATATTAAAATGATTTCGGGCTCGGTAGAAATTTCGCCAGGCTTAGGTTTAAGCGATGCCATTTTTGATATCGTATCTACAGGGGGTACTTTGCGCAGCAATGGCTTAAAACCATTTTGCGATGTAATGACCTCAGAAGCAATACTTATTGGCCGCAAAGGGCAAGAAAACAACCACTTAATTGTAGAATTAATACAACGCATACAATCGGTTTTGCGGGCCAAAGAAACCAAATACGTGGTGCTAAATGTAGAAAAAACAAACCTCGATAAAGTATTACAAATGCTGCCTGGGGTAAAAAGTCCATCGGTGTTACCCCTTGCCGAAACCGGCTGGGTAGCCGTACACAGCGTAATACAAGAGCGAGATTTTTGGGATAAAATTAACGAATTAAAAAGCCTAGGCGCACAAGGAATTGTGGTAATGCCTATCGAAAAAATTATTTTGTAATGCTAAAACAATACAATTATAAAAATTTAAGCGAGGCCGATGTGGCAAAATTGGTATTGCGCAACACCGACACAAATAATACCATCCGCGAAACAGTAAGCAACATTATTGCCGATGTACAGCAAAATGGTGATGCCGCTTTGGTGGCTTTCGCCGATAAATTCGACGGTTTAAAACTCGATAAATTATTTGTAGATGAGGAAGAAATATCGGCCTTAGCCAACACCATTTCTGCCGAAGCAAAAGCGGCCTTAACGGTGGCTTACAACAACATCAAAAAATTTCACGAAACACAAATATCCAAAGAGCAAAAAGTAGAAACCACCGCAGGCGTAACTTGCTGGCGAGAGGTGCGGGCGATAGAAAAAGTGGGTTTGTACATTCCTGGTGGTACAGCCGTACTGCCCAGTACGTTTTTAATGTTGGGCGTACCCGCAAAAATTGCAGGTTGTAAAGAGATAATAGTATGCTCGCCACCGCAAAAAAACACCGAAGGCAAAGCCAGCATAAATGGCTATTTGGCTTTTGTAGCGCAACTTTTAGGTATTGGTAAAATTTACTTGGTAGGTGGCGCACAAGCCGTTGCCGCAATGGCTTACGGTACCCAAACCATTACCAAGGTGGATAAAATTTTTGGCCCTGGCAACCAGTATGTTACCATGGCAAAAACAATAGTGCAAGCCACCACCAATACCAGTATTGATATGCCCGCTGG
>RDXP01000208.1 GCA_004292865.1 Sphingobacteriales bacterium | reverse complement strand
TTAAAAAATAAGGCTATTGCCGATTTTGGCATTGTAAAAATTGCCCACAGACCCACCACTGTAAAAACCCGTGTAATTGGGCATAACCAACAAATTTTACGTATTGATGCCGAAACGGACGAGGAAATATCATCGGCGCAAAGCCAATTAATTATAGAAAAATTTAACCTTTTTGTTGCCCAAAATAAAATAGATGCCATCATTTTTGAAGATTATGATAAAGGCTTAATTACCCAATACCTAATTGATGAAGTAATTAAAAGTGCGAATTATAAAAACATACCTATAATTGTGGACCCCAAAAAGCGCAACTTTTTAAATTACCACAATGTTACTTTATTTAAACCCAACCTTAAAGAGTTAAAAGAAGGCTTAAAGTTAGAGTTTGATGCCCACCACCACCCTAGCTTGCAAGCCGCCGTAGCGCAACTACAAAAGCAAATTGATGCAAAAACAGTAATGGTAACCCTATCCGAACATGGCGTTTATGTAACCAGTGGCAATAAACAAAAACTTACACCCGCACATATACGCACCGTTGCCGATGTATCGGGCGCAGGCGATACCGTAATTAGCGTTACCGCCGCTTGCTTAGCAGCCGGTGCCGATATTTTTACCGCCGCAAAAATAGGTAACCTAGCAGGCGGCCTAGTGTGCGAAAAAGTAGGCGTAGTACCCGTTGATAAAGCGCAGTTATTAAAGGAAGCCTTACAGTTAACGTAGGTTTAATACGCTGTGTGTAGGCAAAAACAATTCGCCTCTAAAAATATGTACTCTATCCGTTTTTGTAAGGATAACAAAGTGGCGTATAAGCTATAAAAAAGCCTGCTTTTACATTAAACTTTGCTTTTGCATAAACGATTGCAAAATTATAGTAGCCGCAATACCATCAACCAAAGCCTTATTTTGCCTCGCATTTTTGTTTAACCCACTTTGGGCAATAGTTGCCGATGCCATTTTTGAGGTAAAGCGTTCGTCCATCATTTCGATGGCAATATGAGGAAAGTTTTTTTTTAAAGCTGCCACAAATGATTGTACCTGCCCCCACGATTGTGATACCGAACCATCCATTTGCCTAGGCTCGCCTACCACAAAAAGTGCCACAGGCTCGGTTAAAATATATTTTTTCAAAAAAGGTATTACCTCCTTTGGGTGTAAGGTGGTTAAGCTATTGGCTATTATTTGTAATGGGTCGGTGGTGGCAATACCCACCCGTTTAGTGCCATAATCAAAAGCTAAAATGCGTGGCATATTAGGATAAATTATTTTTTAGGTGCTATCGGGAAATTATTGGGTACGCAAATGGTTTGCCCGTTATCAAGTTTTTCTTCATGCATATCGCTAGGGCAACTGGTTTTTTTACATCCATTTAGCAATATTATTAATAAGAAAACGCTGGCAAATAAAGTGTATTTTTTAATCATATATTTTATATTTATGTGCCATAAAAATATAAAATAAAACTATATACGATTATATTTTTATTAGCGTTCCACCAAAATTTATTCTACCGTTTTTTGCAACAAACATACAGCATAGGCCACTACACCCTCTTGCCTTCCTATAAAACCCATCATCTCATTGGTAGTGGCTTTTATAGAAACATCATCTTCGCTTATACCTGCCGCTTGGGCAATGTTAATTTGCATTTGAGGAATATGTGGGTTTAGCTTAGGTGCTTCCAAGCACACCATGGCATCAATATTGCCTATGGTATATCCTTTATCAGTAATAAGTTGCACACAATTTTTTAATAATATTAAGCTGCTGATGCCTTTCCAGCGTTCATCGGTGTTTTTAAAATGAAAGCCAATATCGCGAAGATTGGCCGCACCCAGCAAGGCATCGCATATAGCGTGTAGCAATACATCGGCATCCGAATGGCCAAAAGCACCCTTATCTGCCTCTAAATGCACACCTCCCATAAAAAACGGATGCTCGTTTTTTAATTGGTGTACATCAAACCCAAACCCTACTTTAATTTTCATTAGTAACTGTTACTGCCTGCGCCAAAATTAAATATCAACGAAAAACGTAACGTTTGCGCCAAGGGCGAGGTAGCCTGCGCCGCTAATAAATAAGAAAGGTTAATATCAACCACGTTATAACGTAAGCCAGCACCTAAGGTTAAAAATTTACGGTTTCCTTTGTTGGGGTTTTCGTAAAAATAGCCTGTACGCAGGGCAAACTGTTTATTATACCAATACTCTAAACCTAAACTATAAGAAATTTCTTGCATCTCTTCTTTAAACCCGCCTGGCGCATCGCTAAACGAACCAAATATACCAGCAGGAACTGATAAATCTCTGTTTTTATTAAATGTAGCACCATTTCCGCCGTTAGGGTCGGGTACAAAATTTGGGGTGGGTACTAATAACTTATTAGCATCTAAGGCAACGGTAAAATCGCTCATATCATCTAAGTGAAATGTACTGGCACCGCCCAGGCGCATATTGGTAGGTAAAAACTGTGTGTTTTGAGGGTTATCGGTATAGTTCATTTTGGTACCAATGTTAGAGATATTTAAACCAAATGCTAATAATGCAGGCGTATTTAATATTTCGGTTTCGTTTTTATAATAAGCCGATACATCGGCAGCCAACGCAGTACCTGCTTTTGTATCTTGCCCGGTAACAAAAGTGCCATTTAAAATACTAGATTGAATGTACCTAACTGCCGTACCTAACGAAAAATTTTCACCGAAACTACGGGCATACGTCAAATCAAAGGCTAGCTCGCTGGGGTTATAGGTTCCTCGTTCATCATTTGACTCTCCCCTTAAATCTATTTTACCTAAAGAAAAAACTTTTAAGGAAGTTCCTATTACGTTACGCTCGTCTAAACGGTAATAACCAGTCAAGTAGGCTAAATTTATATCTGGCACAAGCCTTTGAAGCCAAGGGGTGTACGATAAGCTAAAGCCATATTGGTCTTCCAAAAAAGCCAACTTAGCAGGGTTCCAGTGTATGGCATTTACATCG
>RDXP01000192.1 GCA_004292865.1 Sphingobacteriales bacterium | reverse complement strand
TGGCTAAAAGTAGGCGCAAAATTATAATCGTTTACCGCACCTTGGCCAGCAATAAAGCGGTTATCTACAGTAAACCTATCGGTTTGGTTATCATCAAAATACCTTAGCCCAATATTTAAGTTGGTTTTGGTGTTGATTTTGTACGTTAATTTCCCCGTAAGGGTATAATTAAAAAACGGCGAAACCGTGGGCGTACCCAATTGCGGTTGCAGGCTGTAACCCGTACTGCTATTGCGGTTTACAAAGCCCGATAGGCTAAAATTTTGGTTTTTATAGCCTGCATCTAAGGCTAAATCGGTATTATTATTGGTACCGTAACGGCTAATAAAATTACTAGTAAAGCCATTTATAGGATTTTTGGTAATAATGTTGATAACACCCGCCATTGCCTCGCTCCCGTAAAGCGACGATGCTGGGCCTTTAATAATCTCAATTCTATCAACATTTGCGGTAGCCACTCTGCTTAACTCTAAAGTGCCCGATGTGCGGCCAATTAGCGGTTCGCCATCAATTAAAATCAAAGTATAATCTGGACTAAAGCCCTGTATTTGTATGCCTTGGCCGTGGTTGTTAATAACGGCTAAACCTGTTTGCTCGGCCAATATATCGTTTAAACGTATAATACCACGGTTTTTAATTTCGGTACTGCTAATTTGTAAAAAAGGTATAGGCAAATCTTTTACATTTTTGCTGGTACGTGTAGCGGTAACCACCACTTGGTTTAAAGTTTGCATTGCCAAGGTATCTTTAAGTATAACAACTTGGGCTGGGCAAAAACATTGGGTACATACAAGCGAGCTTAACAAAAACAACTTCATTTTATTATTATTTAGACTAATTAAAAATAATAGTGCAAATTTGCAGCATTCTTAGCTAGGCAGGTAACGCCAAAAGGATTTTTACTAACGTTAAACGGATTTTATGATGGTTAACATTTATCCCCAAAAGGGCAATGTACTTCACGCCGAGTTTTTACCCGATTGGGTATGGAGCAATAATTTAGAAGAAAAAGCCCTAAATTTTAAGTTTGACGGGGTAATAATAACAGGCTTGCAAATTTCCTTAGCGGGATTTTTGTTTTGGGAAATGGTACTTAGCCCAGCTTCTTTAATAAAACTTAATTTTATTTTGCCTAATAATGTTTGTTTAATTGCCTGTATGGGTAAATCTGTAAAAAAAGAAGCCTGTGGTTTTATACAATACCAAAACCAACAACAAGTAAGCGTTGCTACACCACTGTGTATAAATTTATTATGTTGTACATTCCCTTACGGGGATGCTTTTATTGCGCCAAATATTGATGCTCCTAATTTAGAATTGATACAAAACGCATTTGCGGATATTTTGCATTGCAAACAAACGGGAATAAGCAAAAGCCTGTTTTTAAAAGCGAAGTTTTATGAGGTATTAAGTATGATTGGAAATATGGCTACGGGCAACGAGCCTCTGGCTGCGGGTTTCGGGCCTCGGGCTGAGGGTTTCGGGCTGAGGGTGGCGGGCAACGGGCTGAGGGCTGAGGGTTTCGGGGAACCAGCACTAAGCACCGAAGATGTAGAGAAAATTAAACAAGCCAAGGCAATAATTGAAGCAACGCTACAAAACCCTTGCAGTTTAATAGCACTGGCACACAAAGTAGGGCTTAACGATTTTAAGCTAAAAAAGCACTTTAAAGAAATGTATGGCAACACCGTTTTTGGTTATTTATACCATGTACGTATGGAAAAAGCCTGTATATTATTAAAACAAAAACAAAAAATAAGCGACGTAGCTTATACCGTTGGTTATAAAAATGCACAACATTTTACGGCTGCATTTAAAAAGCGGTTTGGGGTGGTACCAAGCGCATTTTTAAAAGTAAAAAACGTTTAAAATTAAAAAGTTAAAAAACTGTGATCAGTTTAAAATGGGTATATAATGCGTGAAAAATTTTTGAACTTTAGTTTTTGATTTTTACTTTTCCTTACTCGTTGAAAATATTTTTACCCTTGCCAGCAATCAAGAATAAAAAAAAATATTTTTATCCTATTTGTATTTAATCTAAATAAATTATATTTGAAAAAAATTAAATGAAAACTCTTTTTAACAGCCCAGCAGGATACATAAAAACAACGCCAAAATTTATCGTTTTGGCGGGTAATTTTTTAGGTGTTGATTTTGAAATGCGCTATACCGAGTTTTTTTTATTACACAAAAAGCTCAATAACTTTAACATACAAGCCATGCTGTATGATTTATCAGATAAACCCGACGATAATAAAATATTGCTACAACAAGGTAAATGCAAAATTACATGTAGCTTACACCAATTAATTACCCTAAAAGAACTATTTAACGGCGCAATGTATTACGTTCGCCTGCAAGATGTGTTGTATAAAAACAGTGTAAAATTTTCGGATATTTGTGAACAACAATTACACAAAAACACTTACCTTGTATCACAATAAAAAACAAGATTATGGAAACTTCAATTATCAGAAAAAACACTTCGCTAAGCGAAGAAATTATTGAGGTGCTTAACCAACAAATTGCCGTTGAAGCACACTCTAGCGCAGCTTATTTGGGCATGTCGGCTTGGTGCCACCTAAAAGGATACATACACGCAGGCGAATTTTTTAGGCACCAGTCCGAAGAAGAAACCGTACACAAAATGAAACTATTTGATTATATTTTAGATATGGGCGCACACGCATTAGCCCCCGAAGTACATCAAGTAAACAATAATTTTGATGATTTAAGGGCAGTTTTAGATACTTACTTAGATATGGAAATTGGTATTACCAACCGCTTTAATAAAATTGCCAAACAATGTTTCGAGCTTGGCGATTTTCAAACATTTAGTTTTGTACAATGGTTTTTAGATGAGCAAAAAGAAGAGGAAGATACCGCCCGCCGAACTATAGAAATATACGAACTTATTGGTATTGAGCTGGATGGATTATTCCAAATAGATAAAGCAATAGGCAAACTAATTCCACAGGCGTAAAATTACCCGAAGGGAAACCACGCAAAACGTAGTTTCCCTATTTTAAAAAATGGAAAACAAACCCGAAGTTATTTCAGAAAAACAAACCCACATTTTAGCCCACTCGAAGCTAAAATTTGAATGCGTTTTTAAAAGCTGTTGCAAAAAATACAAAAAAGGCAAACGCTGTGGCAACTGTCCGAAAAGATAGCGGGGGGCTTTCGGGCAACGGGCTTTCGGGCTACGGGCTACGGGCTTCGGGCTTCGGGCAACGGGCAACGGGCTTCGGGCGGTGGGCTTCGGGCGGTGGGCTTCGGGCGGTGGGCTTCGGGCAACGGGCTTCGGGCAACGGACGGAGGGCTAAATCATCCCACCCAAAACAAAAACATTTAAAATTTTGTAATAGCCTATAATTTTACCATTTTGGCTAAATATGGATTTATATACCCACACCTGCTTACAATGTAGCAAAGTAATTACCAATAGTTACAGCACATCGTTTAGTGCTGGCATTAAGGCTTTTGGTAAAGATTTAAGGCTACCTATTTACGCCATTTACGCTTATGTACGCTTTGCCGATGAAATTGTGGATACGTTTCATAATCAAAATAAAGCCCAACTTATTGCACAATTTAAAACCGATACCTACACCAGTATTTCGAGCAAAATAAGTTTAAATCCCGTTTTACACAGTTTTCAAACCGTAGTAAACCAATACCAAATACCTCATTATTTGATTGATGCTTTTTTAAAATCGATGGAAATGGATTTGGACAAAACAGCCTATAATAAAAATGGATACGAAGAATATATCTACGGTTCGGCCGAGGTAATTGGCTTAATGTGTTTAAAAATATTTTGCAATGGCGATGATAATCAATACCAAAACCTATTACCACAGGCAAAAAGCTTGGGTGCAGCGTTTCAAAAAATTAATTTTTTGCGAGATATTAAATCCGATTTCGACGACCGTGGGCGCACCTATTTCCCTAATGTAAATTTCGCTAATTTTAGCAATAGCGATAAAAAAACGATAGAAAACGATATACAACAAGATTTTGATAATGCCCTATTGGGGATAAAAAAACTGCCCGATAGTAGCAAAAAAGGAGTTTATGTAGCATATATGTATTATATAGCATTGTTTAAAAAAGCAAAAAAAAATTCGGCAACTACCCTTACCCAAAAACGAATACGCATAAACAATGCACATAAAATGATTTTAATGCTATGGGCAAGCCTAAAAATTAAGCTAAACTATTTGTAAGAATATAGCGTTTAAAATGTGAAAAAATATTTTATGAAATTTCCCTTATTATTAATCGTTGCATTGTTATTGGGCAAAATAACAATGGCCTACGATATTGATAAAATACGTTTAGATTATATAGCCGCTGTAAACAGCAGTAAAAAAGCCGATATTTTTTATAAAGAATTAAAAGCTATTGCCCAGCCCGATGCACTAATATTAGCATATTTAGGCTCGGCCGAAGCGTTGCGGGCCAAACACGCTTTTAACCCTATAAATAAATTATCTTACCTAAAACAAGGCAGCAAAACATTGGCAACAGCCGTAAATACTGCGCCTAATAATATTGAAGTTCGCTTTTTGCGGTTTTCGTTAGAACATTATGTGCCTTCGTTTTTAGGTTATAATAAAAATTTAGAAGCCGATAGAACCAAAATTATTGAACTTTTGCAACACAAAAACAAAGGCGAAACCAATACAGCAAACCATAAAATCACCAAAAATATCATCGCCTTTTTGCTCGAAACTAAGCGTTGTAGCCCCAGCGAAATCATCGTACTAAAAAAATTATTGGTATAAAATATGGATACACATTATACCTATTTGCTGCTCAATTTTTTTACTATCCTTTTCCCTTTGCTTTTATCGTTCGATAAAAAAGTAGCGTTTTACAAGCAGTGGAAATACATTTTTCCAAGCCTGCTTTTAACGGGTATGCTATACTTAGCTTGGGATTATATTTTTACCATTAACAACGTATGGAGCTTTAACCCCCATTATATTATAGGTATTTATTTTTACGGCTTACCACTCGAAGAAATATTGTTTTTTATAACCATACCATTTGCCTGTATTTTTATTTACCAATGCCTACTGGCGTATATAAAAACCAATTATTGGGCTAAGGTTGTTACTTACATAAATTATGTATTGCTACTGTTTTCACTAATAATGTTGCTTATTTATGTTGATAGGATGTATAGCCTTATAAATTTTGCCACACTGTTTTTGGTATTGATATTTGTACAAATTAATCCCAAACTAGTGCCAATGGGCAGGTTTTATATAGCCTATTTGGTTACCTTAATTCCGTTTTATATTGTAAATGGCTTGCTTACCAGCATCCCCGTAGTAAGTTATAATAACGCCGAAAACATGGGTTTTAGGGTTGGTAGCATCCCGTTCGAAGATCATTTTTACTCGTTTTCGTTGTTTTTAATTAACCTTATGTTTTTTCATTATTTTAAAAATAAAGCTAAAGTATTGGTATGATAACCGAACTGCCTGTTTATACAAAAAACCAATTAGCCCTACGCAATGGGCAAGATAAGCCCGAGATTTGGGTGTCGTATTTAGGTAATATTTACGATGTAAGCCTAAGCAAACTATGGCGCAACGGCAAGCATTACGAACATTGGGCTGGGCAAGATTTAACCGACGAGCTTAAAGATGCCCCACATGGTTTTGCGGTTTTTGATAAGTTTGAGGTGGTAGGGAGGTTGGGCCTATAAATATCCATTAAAAAAACAGAACCCGCAAGCAAGTACTTATGTAGGTTTCTGTAATAATTGTGCCTTACAATAAAAATTTTAATATTTTAATAGTATAAAATTTTGGTAATAAATACCCAAGCGTTTAAAGATAAAAACAAATAGTTTTCGGATTAACAGCCTAACCCTGCTATACTAAAAACGTAGTATAAAAAAACCAATTGGTTCCCCAAAGTAAAGCTACTATATTAATGGTATGCTAGATACTATAAAAATAACAAACGCAACAAGCGATACCCCATAATAAATACCTACACCCACCAAAATTTTATGCCCTAAGGTTCGCTTTTTTTGTAATAGCACTTTTTGATATGCCTTATTTTTAAATACGTTAACATACACCGAATCGTTTATAAATGACGGGTTTGAGGTGTAGGCCAATGTTGGTTTAAAATAATCGGAGTTTGGCGGAAACGCTTTTTGTCTAAACATTCTAAGCTGTTGGGCATTTAGCTTAAAAAACTCGGCATCGGCCCTTGCTGTATTTGCCTTGCTTAACGAATCTTGGTTTAAACCCTGCCCATAAGCACCCATTGTACATAATATAAAAAGCAATAAAATAAGTGTAATGTTTTTCATAGGTTATATTTTACTTATTGATAATCAAATCTATAAAATAAAATTAAAAAATAATGAACGTATATACCATTAAAATTATTATTAATTTGCGTTACAATATTTAAAAACAAAGTTGCACAGTTAAAAATGTAAAAAAAACTATCTATGAACTTCAAAATATTATTTTTTCTTTTCACCATCGCAGGTATAAGTTGTGGGAAAATACAGCTAGATGGGATGACTTTTTATACCGTACAAGGTAAAATTAGCGATTCCTTTAACCAAGGGAAAGCCAATGTAGGCTTAGATATATATGTTGAAAAAACCTTTGGTACTTTTTTAAATGCAAATTCAACCGACAGAGCTATAACCGCCAGTAGCAAAACCGACCAAAACGGAAATTTTAAAATTACGTTTCCAAAATCAAACGGCGAGGTGTATTTACTGCTGCAAAATGGTTATGGTGTGATAGATTCTATTGCAATAAACTCAGGAAATTCGCATCTAATAAAACTTGATATGGAAAAACTAAACAATAACTTGCTAGAAATAAATACTATAAAAATTAAGGGCTTATGAAAAAGTATTTACTAATGGCATTACTGCTAAATAGCCCGTTTGCCCAGGCCCAAAAAAAAGCCTTCGATAGCGATAATCTATCGTGTTTTAGTATTGGGGCGGGTTATAAATCATTTATAGGGAATAATTTTTTGGCAAAAACATATAACAATCGGGTTTCGTTTGTGTATGATTTTAATTTTAGGTTGTATAAAAAATGGGGAGCAGGTACTTTTTATAGAACCACGCAAGCCAAACCATTTACCAACCAATATGTAGGCAATAGTGTATATGCCCGCATTACCGAGTTGGGTTTTTATGCAACCTACTATCAAAAAATAAATGGACGATGGTTGTTTTCGCCCAAAGTTGGTTTTTCTACTTTTTTATTAAAAAACCAAATAAAAAGCCCATATCAAATGACCTATTATAACTATTTTACAAGAGGTACTAACTTTTTTATCGCACCCGAGATTAATTATTTTATTACCAAAGGCTTGAGGGTATTTGCCAATACCGAGTATGGCTTTATAAATATGCCCCGTGTAACTGCCAATAAGGCCGCCACAGGCACTAGTTACAATGCGGCCAATCAAGTAAATTTTTGTTTTGGGTTTAAGGTGGGGTTTTAATAGGATAAAAAAGCACTACAAATTACTTTTTAAATCATCAAAATGCTTAACACTTAGTTTTGCACTTATGCCCGATGCAATAAGCGATACAGCAGTTACGGTAAAAAATACCATAAAAAAATCTTTCCCCTTTAATATTACAGGATAAGCCGATACAATCAAATTACCCTCGCCCATTGTAATTAAGCCATATTTTTGTTGCAGTAGGCTAAAGGATAAACCAGCTAAAATACCCGCTAAGCAGCCTATAATGCAAATCATCATTCCTTCAAAAAAAAATATTTGGGCAACCACGCTTTTATCGGCACCTAGGCCAGCCAGTATAGCAATATCTTTCTTTTTATCAATTACCAGCATGGTAAGCGAGCCTATGATGTTAAAAATAGCTATTACCAATATAAAAGTAAGCATAAAGTAAACCGCCCATTTCTCGGAGTTTAAAATTTTGTATAGCAAGGCATTTTGTTGCACACGGTTTTTAACCACTATATTTTTACTTACGTTTTGTTTTATTTTGGCAATAAAATCATCAACACCATCTTTGTTTTTAAGGTTAATTTCTATGGCCGAAACGTTGTAGGGTTCGTTTAATAACTCTCGGGCAATGGGCATAGGGATAAAAACAATATCGTCCCAATCCTGCCCCGACTGAAAAACACCCACAGGAAACAAACTTTTTACATTAAACTCATCAACCTGAGCAAAAGATGCTGAAGCACCTTTTTTGGGCGAATAAATTTGTAAGCCTCTAATGCGGTCGTTTACATTAATGCCCAAATTGTACTGTACATTGGCCCCTACAACGGCGTAGTTTTGGTTATTTTCGCTAAGGATAAAATCGCCTTGCACCATTACGGTATCTAAATGGGTATTGGCCATAAAAGCATTATCAACACCTTTTATACGGCCAATAAACTGCCTATCATCGTAGCGTAACAACGATTTTTCTTGCAATACCTGGGTAAACGCCTGTATTTTAGCATCTTTTTTTAGCCCTTGTAGGTAATGGCTACGAGGGTTAAAGGTTTTGCCTGTTGCGGGTTCCAGCCTTATATCGGGTGTAAATGTGCTGTACATATTTAGCACCAAGCCTTCGAAGCCATTAAATACCGATAAGATAATAATAAGTGCCGCACTACCCACAAATACACCTAGCATACTTATACCCGAAATAATGTTGATGGCATTGGTACTTTTTTTTGAAAAAAGATACCTTTTGGCAATATATAAAGCGGTATTCAAAATTAATTTAAGTAAGGATTGTTTAACCGCTCGAAACCAATGGTGGTATGCTTACCATGGCCAGCATATACTACTACATTATTAGGCAATGCCATTAGGTTGGTTTTTATGCTGTTTATCAATTGTGCATGGTTACCGCCAGGCAAATCGGTGCGGCCTATGCTGCCGTAAAACAGTACATCGCCACCTATTAAAAAGGCATCGGCTGTGCTGTAAAAACACAAGTGCCCAGGCGAGTGGCCTGGGGCAAATATAATTTCGAGCTGGCTATTGCCAAATTTTATAAGCCCACTTTGGGGCAATAATACTTCGGGCAGGGGCGATAGTTCGTAATTAAACCCTTGCTGCGGGGCGTAAGCGGGTACGGCTTCTAGTAGCTGTAATTCGTTTTTATGTAGCTGTGGTTTTAAGCCATAAGTATCAAAAATAAATTTATTGCCCAGCACATGGTCAATATGGCAATGGGTGTTTAAAAGCAACTGGGGAACTAGTTTATTTTGTTTTATAAAATTTACTACCGCATTTTGCTCGGCACTGGTGTACATACCTGGGTCGATAATAACACATTGCAGTGTATCATCGTATAAAATGTAGGTGTTTTCTTGGTATGGGTTATGGGTAAAATGCTGTACAAAAATCATGTGGGTAAATTTACTATTTATACCTAAAGTTTAGGAGCAATAAGGCCTCTTATTTTCGAACGTTTTATATTATAGTTTCACAACATTGCTATTGCTTGCTAGTCGAAATCTGAAACAGTGTGGGCCATTTTTTACCTGTAACAAATAAGCGCTTACCTTGGGCATCGTAGGCAATACCGTTTAGTACATCGTTATTTTCGTCCTGCACATTGCCTTTGGGTAGGGTAATTAAATTAATATAGGCTTCTACTTCGCCCGTTTGAGGATTTATAATAGCCACCAAATCGGAGGTATAAATATTGGCATATAACTTTCCGTTTACCCATTCAAGTTCGTTTAGTTGGGTAACGGGGCCTTTATCGTCATATACTTCAATAAAACCAATGCTTTGGTAAGTACTATTATTTAGTTTATAAATTTTGTTGCTGCCATCGGTATTGTAAATGGTGGTACCGTTATACGCTAATCCCCAGCCTTCTACCGTGTGGTTGTATGGGAAAGTGCTTAACAATTTAAACGTGTTTTTATCATATACTAAACCCAGCCCTTCTTTGTACGTAAGCTGTATAATTTTATTGCCTATTATAGCAATGCCTTCGCCGAAGTACTTGGCGGGTAAATCTGTTTTTTGTAGCACCTTGCCTTCGATAGTGGTTTTGCGCAGGCTTGATGCACCGTACTCGCCATCGCTTTCGTATAAAAAACCGTTGTGGTACTCTAGCCCTTCGGTGTATGAAGCCGTATCGTGGGGGTAAGTATGTATAATTTTAAAACTATAGTTTGCTGGTATCTTGGCCGAGCCTACAATAATATTAGTGGCTACTTGTTCGCTTTGGCCTTTTCTAAATATTTTGGCGGTAATTAACCTACTGCCCAGGTTTAATAGCTTGGTATTTACGCTTATCGCTGATGCTGTATCGGTGCTTGAATTTATTTTGGTTGAATCAACAAAATACTGCACCGAATCTACCACCCCACCTGCAAATAATAGTTTTACAGCAATGCTTTCGCCAGCTTTTACCAATGTACCTGCCTCGGGGTATATAAACGTTGAATTTTTTGAAGAACTATTTGTATTGGTTTTGCATGATGCGATGATAAAAATGCAGCATAAAAAAAATGTATTATGTAAAAGTTTCATGTTTTTTAATAAACGAGTTACGCAAAGGCTTTTTGTTTTTATATTAATTTTTTAAATTATACGCTAGGCCGTAAAGCTAAAGGTTTAGTTTTATAATTTCGATTTTTTTAAAACAGGCGTTTATTTAGCAATACAATTTTTAATATAAAAGTTTCGGTGCTATAATAAAATACTTGAATTTTAGGAAGGTTAAAATATTTAGATACG
>RDXP01000119.1 GCA_004292865.1 Sphingobacteriales bacterium | reverse complement strand
AAGTAACCCCGTTCGGTATCTTTTTTTGCCGTTAGCAAATAGGGTTTGCTAGGCTTATCAAATTTTGCTATGCCTTCGTTATCGGTAGTGGCAGTTTGTAGCAACTGGTTTTGGTAATCTAACAGCTTAATTTCTACACCGCCCATTGGCTCGGTATCTAAAATATTGGTAGCAAAAACCAGTACCGAATTATCGTTGCCCCGCTTGGCAATTAAACCAATATTGGATACAATTACGTTGCGAGAAACCCAACGATCGCGGTTATAATACGATGGACTGCAGGGTTCGTCTTTTTGGTCCCAGTTAAAACCACTTGGGTAATAGTTGTTGTATCGTTGCCAAAAACCATCATCGGCATCTATGTTTTCGTAATAATTTTCTTCATCTTCACTTTGACCTTCATCCGTGGAAACGTTAACCCCTTTACAATCATATAACGAATACGATTTTTGAAAACCAATGGTAATTCTATAAATAGCCCCAGGTTCGGTTTTTATCATCTTATCAATATCCAGCGCAAAGCGATTTTTTTTGGTAAGATTTAATGTTTTATCATCATCCAGCCTAATTGTTTTTTCTACCAATGGCTTGCCTACACGCCGCAAATCTTGTTCGCCATTTAGGTTATTTTGTTGTAAAAATTGTGGGATATTGTTTTCGTAAATTTTAATAATGGTAACATCAACCGCTTTTAGGTTAATAGCCTCGAAAGGGTAGGTGAGCTTGCCCGCACTGGGTATTATGGTTCCCTTACCGGGGATGCTAACCGCTGGTGCTCGGTTTTCGAAATTTACATTTGCCGAAACTGCTTCAACTAGTTTTTTAGCCACTATATTTTGTATGCCTGCATTTACGGTTACAGCATAATTACCATTTAATTTATCGGGCGAGTAAACTTTAATTTGGCTACCTTCAATGGTAAAACTGGCATCGCTAGTATTGCCAATACTTATCAAACCTCTTAAATCTTCGTTGGCCAAAACAGGGTTCGATAGCTGTATCAACACATATTGCTCGGGTGCTTGTACGGCTTTTATGGCCAATACTTTAAATATTCCTTTGGCAGGGATTTCTAGTTTTTCGCTTCCGCTGATAACTGCATCAATAGGTTCGCCGTTCCATATTAGGTTTAGCTGTTCGGTATTGTTGGCAGTTTTGATACTATCCACCACAAAATCTGATGTTTTGGATGCCGCATTATGCACCCATTTTATGTTTAGGTTTTGGTCTCCTAAGCTGGCTTTTAAAAGTTTTTCTATGTTTTTACTTTCCTCGGCATCGGCAGTAAAAATGCTGCCCGTAAGTTTTAAATAATCTAAGGAAGAATTATTTATAGCTTGTAAGCCATATTGCTCTAGCTTAAACGATGGTTTTATAATCTCGAAATCAAAGTCGAACGTTGATAAATCATCGGCCACAGCCAAAATTTTATGTAGCTTTAAACTTGCTTGATAGTTTTTGCCAGGGTCTAAACTTTCGTTGGGTTTAAAGGCTATGGTGCGTTCATCATACCAATAGGTTTTGCCTTTTATACTGGGGCTAAAGGTTAAAACATTGTTATCAATAACTTGGTTTGTACTGTGTAAGGTGTTGATTTCGCCTGCGAATTGTATTTTTATAACATCGTTTTTTGAGATTACGCCCGATGTATGCGCTTCTATATATTTAGCAAAAACAGGGTTGGTATCGTTGGATTTTGGGCGATGGCTGTGCCAAAAAATAACTGCCGCAATTGCGGTAATGGCTACTAAAACTATGGCAATAGTTTTTACATTTTTTTTTAGTAAGACGTTATTTATCATGGTAGTAAAAATAAAGGTTTTATTTGGTGAGATGTTTACAAATTATTTAGTTTTTTTTGCCAAACTCATGCAATTTTTTTGTGTAAAAAAGCCATTACTTTAGTTTTTTGTTTTCAATTATTTTTTTTGCCGACAATTCACTCACTACTTTTTTGCCAGTTTTTTCTTCTATTTCTTTTCGGGTATTGCCTGCAATAGTGCCGCCTTGGTTGGCTATTTTTTTGTTTTCGGCAAAAGTTTTTTGCTTTTTTTGTTTGCTTATTTCGGTGGTGGTGGCTTCGGCAAGCATATTTAGTACCAATTCAAGGTTGGTGTATAGATTGAATTAATCGAAACAATTGCTCGGTGTCTGCAATGTCAGTAATTCTCATTTTACCATCTTCCGCTTGCATTTTCAACTGTCCGATTTTCTCGGACAGTTCACTTCCTTCTTGTTTAAGTTTTGATTTTAAATCGCTCCAGTATTTACGTGGTCTATCGCTTTCAGTAAGTATTTGGATAATATCCACAATAGAAAAATACCATTTTTCTTCTTCCTCATTCCAGATGCTTCTAACCTGTTTTTCTTCAAATAGTTTTATCGCATTATTTTTTTCCATCTTTCTGTTTTAACCTTTATTTTTAAGATTTTTTTATGCGATTAACGGCCAACAATTATTCCATTTTCAACAAAAATTTACAACCCACATCATCGGTATTTGCAAAAATTAAAACTATTTTATGAAGCAGCAATACCATTTAGCAATCAGCCAAAATCTTCGTTTAGTAAATTATTAAAATCAATAAAATCACACAAACTGTTGTGGATTATACTCTTGCATCATAAGGTAAACTTTTTCTACCACATCATCTACACTTGGTTTACCAAAATAATCGCCATCGGTACCGTAAGGAGTTCGGTGTTCTTTGGCAGTAAGTGTGTGTGGGGCAGCATCTAAAAATTGATACCCTTTTTGGTTTTCTAAAATTTGTTGTAATATATATGCACTGCCACCGCCGGGCACATCTTCATCAATAATTAAAAGTTTATTGGTTTTTTTTATAGATTGTAAACAAGTGTTATCTAAGTCGAAAGGCATTAGGGTTTGTAAATCAATTACTTCTACATCAATATCCATTTTAAGCAATTCGCTTGCGGCTTCGTTCACTATGCGCAAGGTTGAGCCATAAGATACCAGTGTAATATCGTTGCCTGTTTTTATAATTTCGGCAATGCCCAGCGGCACCTTAAATTCGCCTACGTTTTCGGGCAATCGTTCTTTAATGCGGTATCCATTAAGGCATTCGATAAGCAATGCGGGTTCATCGCCCTGTAAAAGGGTGTTGTACATACCTGCGGCTTGTACCATATTTCGAGGAACACATAAGTGCATTCCTTTAAGTGCACTTACCAGCATCCCCATTGGCGAGCCAGCATGCCATATTCCTTCCAGCCTATGCCCACGGGTACGGATAATTAAAGGTGCTTTTTGCCCTCCTTTGGTACGGTAACTTAGGGTGGCAATATCATCGCTTAATACGCTCATGGCGTAAGTAACATAATCTAAATACTGTATTTCGGCAATGGGTTTAAATCCCCGTAAGGCTAATCCAAGTGCCTGGCCTACAATGGTAATTTCTCTTATACCTGTATCGGTAATGCGGTTTTCGCCATATTTTTGTTGCAAGCCTGCAAAGCCTTGGTTTACATCGCCTATGGCACCTAAATCTTCACCAAAAGCAACAATTAATGGGTCTCTGGCAAAATTAGCATCAAAACAAGCGTTTAATATTTCTCGGCCATCTACCATTTGCGAGTTATCGGTATAAATGGCTTCGATACTTTGGGCTTTTAAGGGCGATTGTGCGCTATTGGTATATAAATAAGTATTGTATAATTCGTGATTTTTATTTTGCTGTTTGCTGTACCATTGCACTAAATTTTCTCTTTCGGGTGATTTATTTTTTCGGCTTATGCGGATGGCTTTGCGTACGGTAGAGATTATTTCTTTTCGTAATGGGTCGATTTCGGAGCGCAAAATTAGGGTAATTTGTTTTACATCTTCGTGATGAACAGCCAAGGCATCTAGCAATATAAAAGCCTGTTCTTTATCAATTTGTATATCCTCCATAAAATCGGCCCAAGCCTCTTTCTGAATTCTTTTTACTTCGTTTTTGGCTGTATTTTCGAGTGTTTTTAGTTCTTCTTCGGTGGCTATGGCCGATTGTAGCATCCATTCACGCATTTTTAAAATACAATCGTATTCTTTTTCCCAAGCCAAGCGTTCATCGGGTTTATACCGCTCATGCGAGCCCGATGTGGAGTGCCCTTGTGGCTGCGTAAGCTCGGTAACGTGTATTAATACAGGCACATGCTGGGTTCGGCAAATATGAATAGCTTTTTGGTAAGTTTCGCACAGTGCCACATAATCCCAACCTTTTACCCTAAAAATTTCTAGGCCATTGGCTGTATCATCACGCTGAAATCCTTTTAAAATTTCGGATATGTTTTCTTTTGTAGTTTGATATTTAGCAGGTACGGATATGCCATAACTATCGTCCCAAACGGAAATTGCCATAGGTATTTGTAATACGCCTGCAGCGTTTATCGACTCAAAAAACACCCCTTCGGAGGTAGAGGCATTGCCAATAGTACCAAAAGCAACCTCGTTCCCTTTAGCTGTAAATTGGGTAAATTGATGCAAGGCTGTATTTTGTTTGTATAGTTTTGAGGCGTAAGCCAAGCCTACCAGTTTTTGCATTTGCGATGCGGTGGGCGATACATCGGACGAGCTGTTTTTACTTGTACACAAATTTTTCCATTGCCCCTGTTCATCCAGCGAGCGGGTTGCAAAATGGTTATTCATTTGCCTTCCGGCAGATGCTGGTTCCATGCTAACATCGGTATTGGCATATAACTGGGCAAATAGTTGCCGCTTGCTGCTCATGCCTGTGGCCAGCATAAAAGTTTGGTCGCGGTAATAGCCCGCCCGCCAGTCGCCAGGGTTAAATACTTTGGCCATAGCTAGTTGTGCTACTTCTTTACCATCGCCAAAAATGCCAAATTTAGCCTTACCTGTTAACACCTCGCGGCGGCCAAGCAGGCTAATTTGCCTACTTTCGTAAGCAATTTTATAATCATTAATAACAATGGTTTTAAAATCATCGAAACTTAATTCGTTGTACATGTGAGGATTTAAGGTATCGGCGTTATTTTTTATCATTGGATGTGGGTAAACAATATTTTCAAATATATTCAAAAAAATATCTAGGTTAGAATTATGAAAAAAATATCTTATTATTTGTTACATTAAATAGAATAGTTACCTTTGGTTTCAAACTATTAAAAAAATGAAAAAAATATTTTTATTTTGCTTTATTGCAATAGCAATTATTGGTCTTTCTTCTTTTCAAGAAAAAACTGCCGAATTCAAATTTGTGGAAGAAACACATGATTTTGGTAAAATCCCACAAGGAAAGCCTGTATCTTATGTTTTTAAATACACCAATGTAGGCGAAGAGCCTATAATTATTACCGCAGTTGAATCAACCTGTGGCTGTACCGTACCTAGTGTAGAACCCAAACAAGGAACGCCTATATTAAAAGGACAAGGCGGTGCAATTACCATTACTTTTAATGCCGCCGTTGCTGCACCATTTACTAAATTTGTAAAAATTACTTCTAACTCTAAAACTCCTTTAAAAATGTTATATATTAAAGGAGAGGTAGTTGCCGCCGCAGCAAATTAAATAAACCACATTCTTGAAAGCCTTTCTCGAATACATGAGAAAGGCTTTTTTTTTATATCTAAAATTTAAAATAGCACAATGCCTACAATTTCTAATAAAGGATTAACAATGCCTGCTTCGCCTATTCGTAAGCTAAGTCCTTTTGCCGAGCAAGCTAAGCAAAATGGCAAAAAGGTTTACCACCTTAATATTGGCCAACCAGATATCGAAACACCCGAAAACGTTATAGCCGCTATTAAAAATATCGATTTTAAAATATGGGCTTACACCGCATCCGAAGGTACAATAGCTTACCGAAAAAAACTGGTAAGCTATTACCATAAGTTTAATTACAATGTATCTACCGATGATATTATTGTTACCACAGGCGCATCCGAAGCTATAAATATTGCCCTAATGGCTTGTTTAGATGCGGGTGATGAGATTATTATTCCCGAACCATTTTATGCCAATTATAATGGGTTTTCACACCAAAGCAATTGCGTTATAGTGCCTGTAATGTCGGTTATCGAAAACGATTTTGGCTTGCCACCCATTAGCGAGTTCGAGAAACTAATAAGCCCCAAAACCCGAGCAATTTTTATATGTAACCCCAATAACCCAACAGGCTATTTGTACAGCATGCAAGAAATGCTAGATTTAAAACAGCTGGCTTTAAAATACGATTTATTTATATTTTCGGATGAGGCATATAGAGAATTTTGCTACGATGGCAAAACATTTATTTCGCCCTTTAATATACCTGGGTTACAAGAAAATGTAGTTGTAATTGATACCATATCGAAAAGATATAGCGCCTGTGGTGCCCGTTTAGGCTGTTTAATTACCAAAAATAAAAACGTAATAGCTGCCGCATTAAAATTTGCACAAACCCGCCTAAGCGCAGGCATGGTTGAACAAATAGCGGGCGAAGCGGCCGTAGATACTCCTGATAGCTATTTTACAAATGTAATTAACGAATATACCCTGCGCCGAAAAATATTGGTGGATAGCTTAAACGCCATTGAAGGTGTAATTTGCCCCAACCCTGGAGGCGCATTTTATGTGGTAGCGCAACTACCTGTTGACGATGCCGAAAAGTTTTGCCAGTGGATTTTAGAAGAATTTGATTACCAAAACCAAACTGTAATGATGGCACCCGCAGCTGGTTTTTACTCGAATAGTACCGCAGGTAAGCAACAAGTAAGGTTAGCTTATGTGCTTAATATTAATGATTTAACCAACGCCATGCTTTGCTTAAAAGAAGCCTTAAAAGTTTACCCTGGCCGAACAATTTAGCCCTAAAATTAACATTACATTTAAACCAATAATAATGTATATTTGTTGCTCGAAAAAGCATACCCTTAGGGCCCGACCGGAATTGACAGGATGGACGATAAGTGTGTAAGCATGCAGCGCACTGACGATACAGCGCTTTAATATCGGTCTTCAAAAAAACAACAGGCGAAAATAACTACGCTCTTGCTGCCTAATCTCAATCATTTGAGTTTAGCTTAATTACACTTTAGAAGTGTAAGCGAGATGTTTCCCAAAAGCCACGTTTGGCGGCAGTTGATACGGAAGCACAGAAAAGCCAAAATAAGGGTAAAATGGTTTTGCTTTTACCTCGAAAACCAAAAAAACTAAGGATTAAACAGGCTGTTTGTGGCCAATTTAATCACTAAAACCAACCACAAAATAGGCATGTAGAAAGCGCAACTAATCCCATGTTTGGACGAGAGTTCGAATCTCTCCGGGTCCACCAAGTATAAAAAAAGCTCCAATTAGGAGCTTTTTTTATATCCCATCTTCCCATTACTATTTTATCTATTGATGTTAATTATTTTATTTATTCCTCTTCTCCTCATCGTCCCAAACAATATCATCTTGTTTATCCAACACATTTTCGGCTTCTTCGGCAACATTGGCATCGCCTACAACTTTCTTTGGAAAATTAAATAGGTACGATGTTAATACAGGCAGTACAAAAATAGATACTGTAAAAATTGATACAAATAAATCTAGCTTTTCGCTATCAATAAACTTGGCTAATGCGGTTTCTGATGAAAAATGGGTGTATAAAGATGCGGTTAGTTTTAGCCCTAAAACGCCTATTACAATAAAGGCTACGGTTTCTAAAAAAGGATATTTTTCTAGCAGTTTCACAAAGCCTTGGGCAACAAATCGCATAGCTAAAATACCAATAAATACGCCAATGTAAATTAGTGGCATGTGATCGGTAAATGCTACGGCTGCAAAAACATTATCTATCGAGAAAGCTAAATCCATTACTTCAACCAATGCAACGGTGCTCCAAAATACGCCTAATGCACCAACGGTAGAGCGGTAAAGCCAGCTTTTTTGTTTATCAACGGTTTCGTCTTCGGTGTTTGCGCTGTGCTTGTTTTTAAAATAACTGTATGCTAGCCAAAGCAAGTAAAAACCACCAATAGGTTTTAAAAACCAAATTTTTACCAGCCAGCCAGCAATTAGCAAGCAAATACCACGGAAAACATAAGCCCCAATAATACCGTATTTTAGTGCTTTATTGCGTTGTTCTTTGGGTAAATCTAATACCATGGTTGCCAATACGGCTGCATTATCAACCGATAGTAAGCTTTCAATAACAATTAAATTTAGAATGATGAGTAGGCCAGCTTGTATATCATCGCCTAATAAGTAGTGTAAAAAATCCATAATGGGTGTAATTGTGTATGTGTAAGTTTTTATTTATATCGCATTCGTATTCAGCATTGTTTTTAAAATATTTGCTTCAATATCGGCATTGCTAAGGTTATCTAAAAAGTTGGTATCGGCAATTTTATGGTAGCCTTGCTCTAGCAATAGTTTAATATCGGGTGGTATAAAGGTTTTTAAAGCTCCAATACTACTTTGTAATTTATCGTTTTCGTAAAGTAACTCTTGTATAATTTTTGCTTTACGCGATAAGGTGTTTTCTTTATCAATCTCAGTAATTTTAGCTAAATCGCACAGTAAAAATAAGTTTCGGGCGGGTGAAAATAAAAAGTATTTATCGGTATGTATAAACTTATAAATTTCTATTTTTAAGTTGCCAGCATTTAGTCCGCAAAAAAACTCGGTTTTAAAATCGTATTTACACAGCATACCCATTAATTTTTTTTGAATAGTTGCGTAGGTGTTTAGGTAAACTTTTTGCGGGTCGAAGGTTAATAAATTGGTTAAAGTATCGGGCTCAATATCGTAAAAATAATCTTTTGCATATCGGGCACTAAATGATGAAATGTTTTTAGAAAACGGAAAATCAGCCGAGTCGGTAGAAAGCACCTGAAATAAATTTCGCAACGAGTTGTTAATTTTTAAAGCTTGTTTTTGCTTATCTAAATTAAAATTTTTTTCGGTATAAACGCCATCATTCATTTTAGCTATCAAATCTTCGTTGAGTCTAATCTCATCATAAACCAAGCTAACGTTACCTTCGTTGTTTTTTTTTATCCGTTTTAAAAGATCTAAAATACTGGTAGTAAATTGTAAGTGAAATAGCTCGAGCTTGCCCGCATCAAGTTCTACATTGCTTTCGAATAATTTATGAATAACCTGTGTGCGTAAATAAATTTTATACACCACTTCGTCATCATCAAAAAAAGCCGATAGCATTTGTAGCTTATCAATTACTTTATTCGATTGATTTAAAACGTTTAACAGGTATTCATCCATTAGCTTTTATCCATTTACTCGGGTTACGTTTTTCTTTAGCTCGGTTTCTAAGCTTTGCAAATCGGTATCTAAGGCTCGCCTACTTTGTGTACCTTCTTCGTGTATTTTTTTAACCTCGTTTAAGGTTTCGATTAACGATTGCGTGGTACGTTTTAAGGTTTCTACCGATACTACTGTTTTTTCGTTTTCTTTAGCTACATCAATACTGTTTTGTTTCAACATTTCAGCATTTTTTTGTAGAATAGTGTTGGTAGTATCCGAAATTTTCTTTTGCATCTCTACATTTGCTTTTTGCCTTTGTAGGGCAACGGCAATGGTGAGCTGGTTTTTCCAAACAGGTATCGTGGTTGATACTATGGATTGTGCTTTTTCGGCAATGGAGGTATTGTTGTTTTGCACTACCCTAATTTGCGCAAGCGATTGCATCATTATAAAACGTACCACTTTCATATCGGCCAGGCGTTTATCAACTCTTATGGTAAAATCGCGTAAATCGGCAATTTCGTAATCGTTATAAGCGGCGGGGTTGGCTTCCATTTTTGCTAAATCGGCCAGCAAATCATCGTACCTTATTTTGCCCGAAATAATTAAATCCTCCATTTGTTTGATGTAGGTTACGTTACTATCGAACATGGTTTGTAACGAACTATTATCTTTAATAGAATTTAACCTGCTCGCTTTAATTTTATTGGTAATTTTATCAATATTGGTAACAACGGTATCGTATTTCTGAAAAAGTTTTTTGGCATCAACCACCAGTTTGTTTAAAAACGGAATTTTAGATAAAATCTGTTTAAAAGTACCCTGCTCTAGTTCATCAACATCAATATAATTAAGTTCGGATAGTAAATCGTTTATCAAAGTACCTACATCGCCCGAGTTAAAAGTACGTACCGATGATAAAAACTCGTTACTATATTTTTCCATTGAGTTTTGCACCTCAACGCCGTAGTTTAAAACCGAATTTACATCGCTAGGTACTAATTCTTTACTTAGCTGGCCATATTTTTCTTTTTCTTGGTCTGTTATAGTGGTTAAATCAACATTGCCTTCTTTATCTACTTTTACAGCAGTTACGGTAGGTACATTATTTATGGGTTCGAGTTCCATGTTATAAATTTATGAGCAAATAATTTGTTTATAAATATTGGTTGGCAACCGTTTTAACGGTTTCTTCTAGTTTTTTATCTTTGGTAGGTTCGCCTACGGCATTAAATTTCCACTCGCCGTTTTTCTTATAAAAAACACCCATCACCATTGATGTATGGCCCGCAAAACCAGCACCTTTAGCAATATCAAAAGTTGCAAAAACCTCGTTTACACGCTTTGGTGTACCTTCGTATATACGTATAGAAGCAAACGGAATTGTACCAAAATCATGCCCTCTAAAGCTGTTTAGTACAAAAGCTACATAAGTTACTTGCGGGTTTAGTTGCGAAAAATCTAAGGTTATAATCTCGTTATCTAAGCCATCATCGCCACCCATATCGCCAGTTAAATCGTCGCCACTGTGTTTTACGGCACCATCTTTTGATTTTAAACTGCCAAAATAAACCACATCAACCGTTTGCTTGGCATCGTTAAATAATGCACAACTGGCATCTAAGTCAACTGCTTCTTTGGTAGTGCCAAAACCAAACATTCCTTTTTTTTCTATTGCTCCCCAGTTAATACCTACGCAAATATTTTGCAATTTGGTACCATTTGTTTTTTCGAGGCTTATGCGTTGCCCTTTTTGAAGATTTATTGCCATTTTGTATTAGTTATATTTAGTTAAATAATCTTGTAAACCACCTTTCATACCTACGCCTACGGCTTCAAATTTCCAGTTGCCTTCGCGTTTGTATATCCTTCCAAATTCAACAGCTGTTTCAATAGAAAAATCCTCTTCCAACTCGTATTTTAAAATAACATCATTAGTTTCTGAGTTAAAAACACGAACAAACGAGTTGCGTACTTGCCCAAAATTTTGTTTGCGAGTTTCGGCTTCGTGTATGGTTACAACCACACAAATTTCGGTGGCGGTGGCAGTAATTTTAGATAAGTCAACCAGTATTTGTTCATCGTCGCCAGCACCATCACCGGTAAGGTTATCCCCTGTATGTTCTACTGCGCCATCGGGCGATTTTAAGTGGTTATAAAAAATAAAATGATCTTCGGAAAGCAACTTTTTGTTTTCGCCCAAAATAAAAATTGAGGCATCTAAATCGAATGCTGTACCAGTAGATGAGCTGTTGGTATCCCAACCTAAACCAATTGTAAACTTTGGTGCGTGTATGTTTTCACGCTGTCCTTTTTGCAAGTTAATTGCCATATTATGCTAATTTATAAGTGTTTAAAGTTAAATGATTTTTTATGTGATTTAAGTTTTGTGCGTAACTATCAATATTGTGGTAACCGTTACCTAAAGCCATATTGTACAGTTGGTCTATAAAATTTTGATTCTGATTATTTAAAAAAACCAAAAAACTCTCGCTAGCGGTATTTAAAATATATTTTACAATGCGGGTGTTGATACAAAAATTACCACTGTTTATAATTGCATCTAAATCAAAAATAGATTTTACTTGGTAGTAATTCAAATAATTTTCAATTTTTGGGTGTATGGTATCGTTTATTAGTTCGGCAAAGTACAGCATATAAATTTCGTTATGTAATTGATATTGTTTTACCATATTAAAAATCATACGTTCGTGGCTACCCGTAATTTTAATATCATCTAAAAATACAAGAATTTTATTATTCAAAAAATCCTTATCAATATGAAACGAATCGTTGCTTATTAAATCAATACGTTGTTGGGCACATAGTTCGCCGTAATCTTCTTTATAAGTTACAGTACGGTGCACTTTTGTTTCTTGCACAACTGGTAAATTATTATGCGCTAACCACCTATTCAGTTTAAACACGAAATGGTTTTTCATGGCAAAAGTTGCGGTGGGTATAAACGAATATGGGCTTGATATCACTACAATCTGCTGGTTTATTTCCATATTTTGTAAAACATTTTTTATAAATCCATCGGCCAGGCTACTGCCATATTGTTGCGCAATTTTATCATCGCCAAATTTAAAACTACTGTAATGGCTAGGGTTAAAGCCGAAACTTACGGTATTATTTATTTTATGTAGCGAGTAGGTTACTGCTTTAATCATAGTAAATTTTTTATGGTTTGATGGTTTGCGTTTATCAACATACTATTTATACGTATTGAATTAGCTCCTTTAATATCGGCATTGGGGTTATCGCCCACGTGTACAATGTCGTTTAATAGGTAGTCGCCATTTAGTACACATATTTTTTTAAGCATTAAACTAAAAAATTTTGGATTAGGTTTTGATACCTGCTCTTCATCGGAATATAACTGAAAATCAAAAAAACTGAATAAACCTATTTGATTTAACACTTTTCTTAATGTTTGCCCTTTTATAAAACCAGTATTGCTTAAAATATTCATAGTGCAATTGCTGTTTTGCTTTAGATGCGATAAAACATTAATTGTTTCATTGCAATAAACAATTGGTAGGTGTTTAAATACTAAAGTTTCCATTTGATTGTAAAGTAACTCGGTATCAATAGTTTCAAAATTATTAGAAAAATTATTTATGGTGTTAATTACCATTAAATACATTTCGTCGGCATCGATATTTTTACCTGTTTTTTCGTTAATGCTATTGCACATAACATCAATCTGCCTAAAAATTAGGGCAATCTCTTCTAATGTTTTATGTAAAGGGTTAAAATTTTCGTAAAAAAATTTTGTACGTTCTATTTTAAATAATGGGTTTGATTTTATGAGTGTTAACCACAAATCGAAAGAATAATGTTTAAAATAAGGCATAATTATTATTGTAAATTGTAAATCTACAAATTATTTAAAGCTATGTGTCTATTTGATTTATAATTTCGGGAGATTAGTATCTTAAAATTAATATTTATACTTTGTGTTTGAGTGATAAAACACTGATTTTTAATATCGCAATAATAATTTGGGCGTTTAAACACGCTGTCCGCTACCTGCTTGCCAGCTGGCAAGTATCTTTTTTTATTTGTTTATCCCTCGCTTGCCGAAGGTGGGAGATAAGGCGTAAAAAAAGAATGCCCGCTTACCAGCCGATAGGCTACTGCCGTTATTGATGTTTTAAAATATTAAATATCAGTTGTTTAAAACTATTTATTCCCTATTTTAACAATCAAACTAAGGTTTATAGGTTTACAAGGCTGTAAAAAAACCCTCCACTTTATACACATCGGCATCCCAAAATAGCAATTTTTGTTTTTTTTCAATTCTATAAAACGCATCGGGTAAATACAGTAAATTTTCCCAGTTTTCGAAAATATAATTTTTTTGGTGGTTAATAATTTTTATGCGTATTGGTTTTTTATTTACGATGTAAATGGTAATGCTACGGGTTTTTAAATCCGAAAACTTGGCGGTGTATGTAATTTTGGTAGCGGTACTATCTTTACGGTAGCTGTTTTGCCAGGCGGTTTTATTGATGTCCGAATTGCTAAAAAACGAGAGTTCGCTTGCCCATTTTGTGATTTTAATTTGCTTTTTTTCGGGTGTATTATTTAGCCATACTGTTTTGTTTATTGTTTTATTGGCTTTGGTTAATCTGTGGGCTTCGTTGTTAAAAAAAGTTTTTAAATCGAAATAGTATATTTCGGGTTTTGTGTTTTTTGTGGTGCTTTTAAGGCATCCCCCGCAAAGGGGAATAATAATTATAAGTACAAAAAAACGGTAAATTTTCATTTTATACCAATACATTACCACTCATTTCGGCTGGTGCGGTAAGGTGCATCATTTTTAAAATAGTGGGGGCAATATCGCTTAGTTTACCATCTTTAACGTGTTTGTATTCGCTATCAATTAATATGCAGGGAACCAGGTTGGTAGTGTGTGCTGTATTGGCAGTTCCATCGGCGTTTATCATAAAATCGGCATTGCCATGGTCGGCAATTATAATAAACGAGTAGCCGTTTTTTTGCCCAGCTTCTACCACTGCTTTGGCGCAGGCATCTACGGTTTCTACGGCTTTTATTACGGCATTAAATACGCCAGTATGGCCTACCATATCGGGGTTGGCAAAGTTTAGGCATATAAAATCGGCCCAGCCTTTTTGTATTTCGGGGATAATGGCATCTCTAATTCCGGCGGCACTCATTTCGGGCTGCATATCGTAAGTGGCTACCTTGGGCGATGGTATCATTATTCTTCGCTCGTTCGTAAACTCTTTTTCTCGCCCTCCCGAGAAGAAAAAAGTTACATGTGGGTATTTTTCGGTTTCGGCAATACGAATTTGGTTTTTATGGTTTAGCTCTAATACTTCGCCTAAGGTATTTTTTAAATCGTGTTTGGTAAATACTACGCTTACGTTTTTAAAAGTTTCGTCGTAGGTAGTCATGGTAATATAATGAAGGGGCAGTTGCTTCATTTCGTATTCGGGGAAATCTTTTTGTGTTAGGGCTATGGTAATTTCGCGGCCACGGTCGGTTCTAAAATTAAAGCATATTACTACATCGCCTGTTTCTATTAAGCCATCGCTGTGGGCTACTATGGGTTTTATAAATTCGTCGGTAACGCCATTTAGGTACGATGTTTGTATAGATTTGCTTACATCGGTTGTGGGTTCGCCAATTCCTTTAACCATTACATCGTAGGCCAATTTTACCCGTTCCCAGCGGTTATCTCTATCCATGGCGTAATACCGGCCAATGGCGGTAGCTATTTTTACAGGTGTGTTTTTAATATCGGTTTGTAGGGTTTCTATATAGGCTAAGCCCGAGTTTGGGTCGGTATCTCGGCCATCTAAAAAAGCGTGGATAAACACTTTTTGCAGGCCAGTATTTATGGCGGCGGCACATAATCCACGTAAGTGGGCTGTATGCGAATGTACGCCACCATCGCTTACTAAGCCTATAAAATGTACTTTTTTATTGTTGGCAAGGGCGTAATCAAATGCGGTTTGTAGTACAGGGTTGGTGTTAAAATCGCCATCTTTTACTGCTTTATTTATCTTGCCAAGTTCTTGGTAAACCACACTGCCAGCACCTAAATTTATATGGCCTACTTCGGAGTTGCCCATTTGCCCTTCGGGTAGGCCCACGTATTCGCCCGAGGCCTGCAATGTAGCATTTGGATAATGTGCTAAACAATAATCAAAAAAAGGAGTATTGGCGGCAAGCACCGCATTTGAAGCATCGTTTTTACCAAATCCCCAGCCATCTAAAATAAGTAAGGCAACTTTTTTGTTTTCCATAATTAAAAATTAACAGGACAATTTTACGCCCTTTGCTGCAAATATAAAACAATAGTAACTAAAATTTGGGTGCAAATAAATATTTTAAATAAGGGTAATATAAACGCAATATTATTTTTATGCCATTAACTTTTTGTAAAATTGATGGCTACAATTGCGCAATTTTTTACACCGTATAAGCTAATTGTTTTAAAATATTTTGAAAAACCGAAGCTAGTATTTTTTACCTAGCGCTAGCCCCGCCTTTGTACCTGTAACACTTAAATTTTTTAATTGAAAAAATAATATGTCGGTTTATAATTATAAATTTGAATTGTTTTATTTTGTTTAAAAATTTTAAATACAATATTTTATACTTGAAATACAGCGTATTAAAAAGTTAAAATAAAATTTAATTTCATAAATAAAATTTTATTAATTGCGTTTAAAATAATACGAACCGATATTAAATTTATAAAAAAAAACGATATGAAAAAGATAATACGAATACTTACTATTATAATTATAGGCTTACAAGCATGTAAAAAAACACCAAAGCCTTTGGTAATAGAAAATCCTATTTTGTTAAATTATACTTTTGAAAACGATAGCGAAGGTTGGGTTTATGGCTACTCCGATTATCCATCAACGTTATCGTTAAACGATAGTTTAGTGCTTTATCAAATGCTGTATGGCTATGCTACTTTACCTGCCAGCATTGTGCCTGCTCAAAAAGGGTTGCGTATAAAAGGCATGAACCGTAGCGATGACTTATTTATGTATGTAAAAAAAAACTTATCGGGCTTAGTTCCCAATACTTTATATAAAATAACTTTTGAAGTAGAAATGGCCTCAAACGCACCAACAAATGCAGTAGGTGTTGGTGGTGCACCAGGCGAAGGTGTTACATTAAAAGCGGGTGCAAAAGCATACGAGCCTAAAAACATAAAAGATGGTAACAACTTTTATAGGTTAAATATTGATAAAGCAAACCAAAAGATTACAGGTATTGATATGCAAATTTTAGGCAATATTGGTGTTGCAGATGATACACGAAATCATACATTAATAAGCCGTAATAGCGCTTCACCATTTTTGGCATTAACCAATTCAAATGGCCAAATTTGGATAATTATTGGTACAGATAGTGGTTACGAAGGGCTTACTGATTTGTATTTTTCAAACATTAAAATAAAATTAGAAAAACAAATAAACTAGTGTTAATATTTTTTTTTAAAAGCCCAGTTATTTAAACTAAATAATACCTATCAAAATGTAAATTCATAAAAATAAGCATAATATTTTTGTAAAAATGCTAGTTTTGCAAAAAAATAAAAATATAATGATTACTGTATCCAACCTATCTTTACGTTTTGGTAAACGTACCCTTTTCGAAGATGTTAACCTAAAATTTACACACGGAAACTGCTACGGCGTAATTGGTGCTAATGGTGCTGGCAAATCAACGTTTATGAAAATTTTGGCTGGCGAAATCGACCCCACGGGCGGTACTATAAGTTTTTCGCCCGGCGAACGTATGGCGGTTTTAAACCAAAACCATTACGAATTTGATGAATTTACCGTTTTAGAAACCGTAATGATGGGCTGGAAAGAGCTATACGCCATTATGAAAGAAAAAGACGCCATTTATTTAAAAGAAGATTTTACCGATGCCGATGGCGAACGAGCCGGAGAACTAGAAAATCTTTTTGCCGAAATGAATGGCTGGAATGCCGAAAACGATGCCGCAACGCTTTTAAGTAACCTAGGCATTAAAGAAGATAAGCACTATAAACTCATAAAAGAACTTGATGGTAACGAAAAAGTTAGGGCTTTGCTGGCGCAAGCACTTTTTGGTAACCCCGATATTTTGATATTGGATGAACCTACCAACGATTTAGATATCGAAACCATTGCTTGGCTCGAAAATTTTTTGGCCGATTACGAAAGTATTGTTTTAGTGGTATCACACGATAGGCACTTTTTAGATACCGTATGTACCCATATTGTTGATATTGATTTTGGTAAGATGAATATTTATACGGGCAATTACACGTTTTGGTACGAAACTTCGCAACTGGCTTTAAGGCAACGTAGCGATCAAAACAAAAAAACCGAAGATAAGATTAAAGAGTTACAAGAATTTATACGGAGGTTTTCGGCCAATGCTTCAAAATCTAAACAAGCCACTAGCCGTAAAAAAGCGTTAGATAAAATAAATATCGATGAAATTAAAGCATCGAGCCGTAAGTATCCAGCCATTATGTTTAACCAAATGATGCGTGAACCGGGCGATCAAATTTTACAAGTAGAAAATCTTACCAAAATAAGCAACGGCGAGGTGATGTTTAAAAATCTAAATTTTACCATTAGCAAAGGCGATAAGGTTGCATTTTTATCTCAAAACTCGTTGGCTACTACGGCATTGTACGAAATATTATCGGGCAGAGATACTGATTTTACAGGCGAATTCAAATGGGGTATTACCATTGTACCTGCAAATTTACCTATCGATAATTCATCTTATTTTGTAGGTAAAGATGATAATTTGATTGATTGGTTGCGAGAATATTCGGTGGCCGATAAAGACGAAACTTTTATCCGTAGTTTTTTAGGTAGGATGCTTTTTTCGGGCGAGGAAGTGTTTAAAAAATGTAGCGTACTATCGGGTGGCGAAAAAATGCGTTGTATGTTTTCTAAAATGATGTTGGAAGGGCCTAACCTTTTAACTATTGATGAACCTACTAACCATTTAGACCTCGAGTCGATAACCGCCCTTAACAACGGCTTAAAAGATTTTAAAGGTGTAATATTATTTACATCACGCGACCACGAACTTACCGAAACCGTAGCCACACGCATTATAGAAATTACCCCAAAAGGTGCTTTAGATAAGCTAATGGGGTACGACGAATATATTAGTAGCGATGTAGTTAAAGAACAAAAAGCGGCTTTGTATATGTAAAATATATAAAGAAATTTACAGTGAATAGTAAAGATTAGATAAGAATTAATCAGGATATTCTAAATCCTTCAAACTTAAAATCAAGCAAATAAAAATTTAGATAATTGAGATTTAAAGAAGATAATACGCTAATACAAAATACACAGGAATGAAAGAATGAGGTTATTGCAACAAATGTTTGTGTAAATACTTGCTAATTCTAGCATAATTGGCAAGTATTTACTTACCTTTACATTTAATCATTTGTTATAATCATGATAGAAACAGCACCGCCATACAATTTAACTGATGCATTACAAAGGATGAATCATCCTAAACTAGCATATAAAATAAAAGAACTAAATACCGAGTATTTGTATTGGGATAAAATTAAATATAAAAAAATAGATGGACTTAGTGCTGAAGAATTGTGGGAAAACACAAAACTCATAAGGCACTTGAATTATAAATTATTACCTCTAAATCAACATATTTTTAAGTATTACAATACCGATTATGTTCAAAAATCACTTCATCAGTTTGATATGCACATTGGTGGATATATGGGTGCAAAAAGTGTAATACCCGAACAAGATAAGGCAAGATATTTGGTAAGTGCTATAATGGAAGAGGCAATTAGTAGCAGCATTATGGAGGGCGCAGCAACTACCCGTAAAAAGGCAAAAGAAATGCTTCGCAAAGAAATAAAGCCCAAAAATAAAAGCGATCAAATGATTGTAAATAATTATTACACTATTAATCATATTGTAGCACACAAAAATGATGACCTAACCCCAGAAAATTTATTGCAAATACATCACTTAATGTGTAATAGAACATTAGGTAGCACAACTGAAGAAAGAGCTTTTAGAAATTCGGATGATGTTTACGTTGTAAACCACAGTACAAGTGAGGTAGTACATACCCCACCTAAACATAATGAAATCCAAAATCTTATATCCGAACTTTGTTTGTTTTTTAATACAGATAACGAAAATGATTTTATACATCCTATTTTAAAAGGTATCATCATTCATTTTATGATAGGTTGGATACATCCTTTTACAGATGGTAATGGGCGTACAGCCCGGGCGTTATTTTATTGGTATTTATTAAAAAAAGGTTACTGGCTTACCGAATATTTATCTATATCAAAAATTATACAAGGCAGTAAAAACAAATATGAAAAAGCATATTTATACACCGAAATAGACGAATTGGATTTAACTTATTTTGTTACCTATCATATAGAGGTAATGCATAAAGCTTTTGAAGCATTAAAAAAATATATAAAAGAAAAACAACAAGAAAATGTTCAAGTTGCACAATTTTTAAAACTTGCCAATGTAAACGAAAGGCAAGCCCAAATTTTAAAAATATTATATGATGAACCTGATGTAGTTTTTTCTGTAAAAGAAATAGCCAATAGGTTTTTAATAGCCAATTTTACTGCTCGTACAGATTTAACTAAACTTGTTGCATTAGGCTATATGCAAATGATACCTGTAAATAACGTAAAAAGTAATTTTATACGTTCAGCGCAATTTGAAAATCTAATAAAGAAATAAATACTTGCCAATTATTTTAAAACTAACAAGAATTAACAAACATAAATGTCTAAACAATTCGAACAAAATTAAAATAATAATTTTTTGCCTAATTTTAAAATAACCAAAAATGCAATTATTATAATCAAGATTAAAAAATCTATTTTTTAATTCTCCACCACCTGGCCCATAGCACAAAATTTTTCTATCCTTTCGTTAATTAAAACGTCTATTTTTTTCTTTTTTAGTAATGCCAAATCGGTAATTAATTTTTCTTTGATGGTAGCAGCCATAGCATCGGGGTTTTGGTGTGCACCGCCCAGTGGCTCCTCAATAATACCATCAATTAGTTTATTGCCGTACATATCATCGGCGGTAAGCTTTAAACACTCGGCTGCCCGTTCTTTAAAATCCCAGCTGCGCCATAAAATTGATGAACACGACTCGGGCGAAATTACCGAATACCAAGTATGCTCAAGCATATACACCTTATCGCCTATACCTATGCCTAGTGCGCCACCCGATGCGCCTTCGCCTATTACAATACATATAATAGGAACTTTTAAAACCGACATTTCCAGTAGGTTACGGGCTATAGCTTCGCCTTGGCCACGTTCTTCGGCTTCTAAGCCTGGGTAGGCACCCGGGGTATCAATAAAAGTAACCACAGGTTTGTTAAATTTTTCGGCTATTTTCATCAAGCGCAATGCTTTACGGTATCCCTCGGGATTGGCCATACCAAAATTACGGTATTGGCGCATTTTAGTATTTATACCCTTTTGGTGGCCTATAAACATTACCGTTTGCCCGTTTATACTACCAAAGCCACCTACAATTGCTTTATCGTCTTTTACGGTACGGTCGCCATGCATCTCAATAAAATCATCGGCTATTTTTTCAATATACTCTAAGGTATATGGCCTTTCGGGATGGCGTGAAATTTGCACCTGTTGCCAGCCTGTTAAATTATGATACACCATTTCTTTGGCATCTTCAATTTTTTTATCCAGTTCTTTTAACGTAGCATTCATATTTACTTTGGTTTTATCGGCTATTTGCTTTACTTTTTCAACCTGTAATTGCAGCTCGGTAATAGGTTTTTCAAAATCGAATGATGTTTTCATATTTAAAAAATTTAGTTCAAATGTATTATTAAAATTTAATGCTGTTAGCTTTCTTAGGCTTAAAATTATTTGTTTAGCACATCAAGGGCTTTTTTAGCCTCCTCCCATGATGTATTCTCTTTTTTATTTTTTTGCGGAGCATTGTTTATTATTTGTTGCAAATCACTTAGTTTTAGTAAAACATCAGCAGCCGAAATACCATCTAGTTTAAATTGCTCAATATCTAAAATTATGGCTTTAATTTCGGCTTTTTCGTTAGTTACGTATTTAATACCATTCATATTTCTTTGTTTAATAATTTTGATTTGGGCGTTTTAACACGCTATCCACTATATCTTTTTATCTATTGCCCCCACATTGCAGTAGCACAAGGTGGGGGCAATAGATAAAAAGGATGCCGTTGCTATCGTTAACGCTCTAAAATCGTAAAAAGCATTCGTTAATATGGTGTTAAAGCCATCATTTATAACCCAGCTAATTTAATAAGTTATTGTAATTTTTTTTCTTCACTTCCATTAATTTGGTGGTAAAGTGTAGAAGTAGGATAAGCAAATTCGGCTCCATTATTTAATACATACTCCATTACTTTATAGTTAATTTCGTCTTTTATCGCCATATAAAGCTCATATTCAATTATTTCAATATAGTATTCCACTTTAAGGTCTAACGATGATGCGCCAAATGCGTTAAAAATAACGATGGTATCATCATTACTGGTTTTTGGGTGTTGGTTAATAAATTCTTTTATCTCGAACGAGATTTTTTTCATTACCTCGGGCTTAGTTTGGTAAGTTAAACTGATAGTAAACGCAACACGGCGTAAGTTACGAAGGGTTAAATTTTCTAGCGGGCTATCAATCATTTTTTTATTGGGGATAACTACCAATGTTTTATCTAAAGTACGCAACAAGGTGCTACGAAAGCCTACTTTTTCTATCACAGCATCGTAGCCTTCGATATGTACCAAATCGCCTACTACAAATGGCTTATCGGCAAATATGGTAAAGGAACCTAGTAGGTTTTGTAAAGTATCTTGTGCAGCCAAGGCAATGGCAATACCGCCTATACCTAGGCCTGCTATAATGGTGGCTACATTCATGTTAAATACCGTACCCATTACAATAAAAACACAAGTTATAATCAGTAATATTTTTGATAGCTCTTTTAAAAAAGGTACCATTTGGTCATCCGTTCGGGATGCGGTAAGCGAAGCCTTGTAAGCAAAAATATGGGCAATAAAATCTACCATACGCAAGGCAATGCGTATGGTAGAAATAATTACCAAAAATGCAAATACCTTATCTATTGCCTCAATTAAGGTAATAGCAAATATTTTTTGGGTTTTATCAATATAGGTAATGCGCTTAAAAATAATTTCGTTTAGCGGATAGTCTAATTGATTAATGGCGGTATAAACCAATAATATAATTACCAAAAACTCTATGGGTTTAAGCAGTAACTCATAAAATTTTTGCGGGGCACATTGGCTATAAAATTTTTTAAACAGTAAAAACAACAGCCAACTTAAAAACTTTGAAAAATACTTTTTAAGTATAAAACCAATAATTAAAAAGGCGGCAAAAAGCGCATAATTTCGGATGCTGTTTCCCCAAAAAATTTGATTATAAAACTGATTATCCATTAGGTGTTAAAAATAGGGTAAGATAGCCAAGGTATTCTAAAAAAAACAAAAAAAATATAGGCACAAAAAAAACCTCTCTTTTTGTAGAAGAAAGGTTATTGTTTTTTTGTTGTAAATTAAACCCTTTTTGATTTTATACGGGCTGCTTTACCTGTAAGTTCTCTAATGTAGTATAACTTGGCTCTACGCACTTTACCTACATTGTTAACCTCTAGTTTGGCAATATTGGGCGAGTTAACAGGGAAAATACGCTCTACACCTATGCCGTTCGAAATTTTACGAACCGTAAAGGTTTCGGTAGCATTGGTGCTATTTCGTTGTATAACAACGCCTTGATAAACCTGTACACGCTCTTTGTTACCTTCGCGTATGGTATAATGTACACTTACAGTATCTCCTGCTTTAAACGATGGCAGGGTTGCTTTTGCTATTACCTGCTCTTCTACAAACTTTACTAAATCCATGATTATAAGCTATTATTACGGTTATTAAATATGATAACCAACCCCCAATTTGGGTGTGCAATGTTAGGAAAAATTTTTGGTAATTAAAAGTGTAATTTATTTTTTTTTATTATGATAAAACTAGTGTAATAAATCGGGGCGACGTTCTTGCGTACGTTTTAAGGATTGTTCGTAACGCCATTCTTCGATTTTGGCTTGGTTGCCACTTAATAATATTTCGGGTACTTTATGGCCTTGCCAGTCGGCAGGGCGGCTGTAAACTGGCGCATCCAATAAATCGCCTTGGAACGAATCGGAAAGTGCCGAAGTTTCATCGTTTAAAACTCCTGGCAATAGCCTCACCACAGCATCAACCACTAGGGCTGCGGGTAGTTCGCCCCCCGAAAGTACAAAATCGCCGATAGAAATCTCACGGGTAACGTATATATCGCGTATACGTTGGTCGATACCTTTGTAATGCCCACAAATAATAATCATGTTTTTTTTTAGGGCTATCTCGTTGGCTGTTTGCTGGTTTAGGGTAACGCCATCGGGCGTCATAAAAATAATTTCATCGTAAACGGTATGTGCTTTTAGGCTTTCGATACAGTTGGCAATGGGTTCTATTTGCATTACCATACCACCACCACCACCGTAGGGGTAATCGTCCACACTTTTTTGTTTATGGGTGCTGTAATGGCGTAAGTTGTGTACATTAATTTGTACCAATCCCTTGGTTTGCGCTCTTTGCAAAATCGAATGTGCAAAGGGGCTATCAAGTAAATTGGGCAGTACGGTAATGATATCGAAGCGCATGGTTGATAATGTATAAAATGTTACTGTTGATGTTTTTTTAATCAACAGTTTTAGAAATCAATAAAAATATGGTGGTTAATATTTTATGTATGTTTTTACTTGTTAATATTAATGTATTTAAGCAACACATAAAAGGTATTTTTTGAGTTTTCACCCCAATATTTAAAAACCTCAATTCCCCCCTCATTTACTCCATATAAATATCAATCAACCCATCTGGTAAATTAATGATAATTGTTTGCTTATCAATATCAATTTCGTTTATTAAATCATCGCTCAGCGGAAACAAAATTTCTTTTTTTTGATACATAAGGGTTGCAATATATTGTTTCGGGAACGCTTTTACCTCCGTAATTTGCCCTAGCAATCCTTTGTTAACATCGGTAACGGTAAAGCTTTCTAAATCTTTAAAGCTAAATTCATCTTTGTTTTTTTTTGGTTTTAAGCGGTTAGCTAGGTAAATTTTTTTGTGTATAATTTTTTTTGCTTTATCTATATGGTCTATATCTTCAAATAAAAAATAACCTATCAGCGGTTGCGGAATTTTGTAGGCTTCTACAAAGTGAGGTATCATTTTACCATCATACTCGATAAAAACTGCCTCAAGTTTAAGTTTTTCGGGCTCGTGGTAACTAAATGATACCTGTACTTCGCCTTTTAAACCCTTGGTTTTGGCTATGTAGCCAATTTCGAAACAATCGTTTGATTTCATCATCTAATATAATTTTGCAAATGTAGCATTTATACGCAGTTACATTGTTTATAAAGTACTAAACTTTCGGAAGAAGTAAAGCTTATAAATATACTTATTAGTGTAGCGTATTTATAAAATTAACTGGGTATAAAAGCAATAGAATTTGCGTAAATCTTTGTGTTCTTTATGATACATTTTTACCGCAAAGTTTGCAAAGGAAAAGCGCAAAGAACACAAAGCTGGTTGTAAGCACCATCGGTAAATAAATAATGATAAAAAAAAACTTCAATACTTACCTCCGAAACTTTAGTAAAGTATATCTCCTTACACAGTAAACAGATAGGTAACACAATAAATATAACCGCCCGAAGCCCGCCGCCCGCCGCCCGATTAGCCCGCTACCCCCTAGCCACAAATAACATGCTTAACGAGTTTACACAATGTCTTGTATTTTTTGGGGTAAAACTTTCGCCTTCGAACACGTGACCTAAATGCCCGCCACAATTTGCACAAACAATTTCGGTACGGCGGCCATCTTTATCGGGTACACGGGTTACGGCACCAGCAATTTCGTCATCAAAACTTGGCCAGCCACAATGCGAGTCGAACTTATCGTCCGATTTATAAAGTGGCGTATTACATTGGCGGCAAATGTACGTACCTGCACTTTTAAGGGTGGTATATTCGCCTGTAAAAGGGCGTTCGGTACCTTTGTGGAGGATAATGTGTGCTTCTTCGGGAGTGAGTGGGTTGTAGGGCATAAATAAGGGGGTTTTGGTTATAAAGTTATAAAAGTTGTGGTAAGATGGAATGTAATTTATTGAAATATTTTTTTTTGTAAATAATGAGTACTAACTTAGCCGAAATTTATTTAAACAAAAAAATATAATTATGAAAAAAATTTACTCAATATTGGCTTTTGCTTTGGTAAGCGGAAGTGTTGTTATGGCGCAATCAAATGATGGCGTAAAGTTTGGAGTGAGAGCTGGTGTTAACTTGGCTACGGTAGCTATATCAGGCGATGGTATTACGTCTGAAGATAAAGATGGAATAAAATCTTTAACTTCATTTAATTTTGGTGGCTATGCTGATATACCAGTTTCTGGCAAGTTTTCTATTCAACCTGGTTTAAGTTTAAGTGGAAAAGGTTTTAAAGTAACTGAAATGGATAGTTTTGAAGACGAAGAAGAAGGTGGTATGGTTTCTCAAACTATAAATATTAAAACCAATATTATGTACTTGGAACTTCCTTTAAACGCTGTTTTTAACTTTAACGGTTTTTATTTTGGTGCAGGGCCTTATTTAGCTTACGGATTATCGGGTAAAGTAAAAGTAGAAAGCAAAGCTACTATAGGAAATTTTACAATGAATGCATCTGAATCTGAGAGTATTAAGTTTGGAAGTAAAGAGGATGAAATTAGAGCCTTAGATTATGGTTTTAATGGTCTTGTTGGTTATAAATTAGAAAACGGTTTAAATTTTAATCTTAATTATGGATTAGGTTTAGGTAACTATAATAATAATTCTGTAGGTAATGGTAAAACCAGTAACCGTGTATTCTCTTTCTTAGTAGGTTTCTCTTTCTAATAAACAAATCTTATTTTTTAATAAAAAAAACCGATAGAAATGTCGGTTTTTTTCGTTTTAGAGTTTTTTAGAATTGCTATTTTTTTTCTTTCTACTTTGTTAAGATACACAAAATAGCTTCTTATGCTAAAAGAATGCACACTTGAAATTTAAAAAAATGTTTTGCTTTTATAAAAGAAATATTGTTGTTTTAGCATAATTTATTCAAAAATCACAATATTATGAAAAAAATCCACATATTATTGGCTTTTGCTTTGGTAAGCGGAAGTGTTATGGCGCAGTCCTCAAAAGGAGGAGGTATTAAATACGGCATTAGAGGCGGTGTTAATTTAGCCCAAGTATCATTGACAGGCAAAGATGCTACTAAAGAAAAAAAAGACGGTATTAGTACTGTTACTTCTTTTTATTTTGGAGCAAACGTTGAAATCCCAGTTTCAGAAACTTTTTCAATTCAACCAGGCCTAGGTATAGGCGGAAAAGGAACTAAAATTAACTTTAACACAATGGTTACCGTACCTTTTTTGGGGCCTACATCGGCCAGCTATGTTCGTAAAACAGATATTATGTATTTAGAAATGCCTATAAATGCGGTAGCGAAAATTAAAAACTTTTATCTTGGTGCAGGGCCTTATATAGCTTATGGTATAGCAGGTAAAGATAAAATAGAGGTTACAGGTTCGTTATTAGGTATAAAATCAAACTTAGTTCCACCTAAAGATGGCAACGTAACTTTTGGAAAAAATGCTGGCGAAGTAAATCCATTTGATTATGGTGTAAATTTTTTGGCAGGTTACCAATTAGATAATGGATTTAATTTGGGTGTAAATTATGGCTTGGGTTTAGGTAAATCTGTTTTGGAAAGTGGCTACGATGCTAAAGCCAGCAACCGAGTATTCTCTGTTTTGGTAGGATTTTCCTTCTAAAAAAACAACCCGCATTTTAGTAAAAAAACCGATAGCAATGTCGGTTTTTTTTTGTTTAAAAATTTGGGGCAGTGTATAAATTGCGTATAAATAGGGGTTTATTTAATGGTGTAATTAGGTGTGTGTATGCTAAAGGTGTGTATTTTATGTTAACAACAGTAGCGGCCTGCCAGCTGGTAAGCAGGTAGCGGACGGCGTTTTATAACGTCCAAATAATTTTTATAGGTTTGAAACTAAATTTTATTACCCCGAAAAACGAAGCTTACAAAGGTATCCACACGCTTATTACTGTGCCGCCACCAATGTGGCTGTCAAAATCAACGCTTCCTTTAAGGTACTCTACACGGGTGCGTATATTTTTTAAACCAATACCGTCAAATTTTTCGACTAGGTTTTTATCAAATCCTTTGCCATTATCTTCGATGGTGGCGGTTATACTTTCGCTATCTTTTACCAGTTGTATATCCAGTTGGCTGGCTTTGGCGTGTTTTATTACATTGTTTACGGTTTCTTGTAATACACGGTAAAGTACAATTTCGGTATTATTATTTAGCCTATTATTTAAGCCAACAGTATGAAGGTTTACCTGTAAGCTTTCTTTATCTATATTATCAATAAAATCTTTTATGGCCGATGCCAAGCCCGATTTTAATAACACATTGGGCATCATTTGGTGCGATATATTGCGTACCTCTTTACAACTTTCGTCCACCAAGGCTATGGTTTTTTGTGCCAATGCTTCATCGTCGGTATTGGTAATTTTTAGCCTAGCCAATAGGCCTGATAGGTTCATTTTTACCACCGAAAACAGCTGCCCTACGCCATCGTGTAAATCGCCAGCTATGCGTTTGCGTTCTTTTTCTTCGGCTTCTAAAACAGCTTTGGTGGCTAAGTCTTGTTGTTTTATAATTTCGGTTTTTAACCTAGTTTCTTGCTTAAGTTTGTAGCGATTGTAAAACAAAAACCCGAGTAAAATGGTGGTTAATAATGCCGCTAAAGTAACTAATAAATAGGTGTTACGCTTGGCTACGGTTAGTTTTTGAATTTTGTTTTCTTTATTTAGTAGGTTAATATTTTGTTGTTTTTTTTCGGTTTCGTATTTTATTTGCATTTCTGCGATTTCGGATGTTAAACTTTTTTTATAGATGGTGTCTTTTAAATCAATTAATTCTTCGTTGTACAAAAATGCTTGCTTGTAATCGCCTTTTTTTCTATAAACATTACTGATATTTATTAAAGCGTTTTCTAAATCTTCCATATTATTATTGGTTTTAGATAAGGCAATACTTTGGTTATAATAATCAATTGCTTTTGTAAAATTTTTAGTTTCTTCGTTTATCTGCCCCAAATTTGTTAAGCAACTGGCCTCGCCAAGGGCATTATGAATAGCTCGAAATTTAGCCATGCTTTTTTTAAGAAACAGCTCGGCTTTGGTATAATTTTTTAATAAAATATTTATAGCACCTACATTTAAGTATGAATTGGCAAGGTTTAATTGGCTGCTTAGTTTTTCGCGTATGCGTGTTGAAGCAACAAAATATTTTTCGGATTTTAATAGCTGATTATTTCCGCCATACAATATACCATAGTTGTTAAAAAGTTGTGCTAGCCTTTCTTTGTCGTTTAATTTTGTAAAAATTATATTTGCCAAAGCGTAATATTTTTCGGCCTCAGCAACCATACCTTGGTGTTGCCATAAATTACCCATATTGATATAACAATTACCTATTGCAAATTGATTTTTTAATGAGGTATATATTTTAATTGCTTGTAAATAATTTAATTGGGCGTTTTTAAAATCGTTTTTTAACGAGTAAGCACCAGCAACTAAACCTAGCGATGTAGCCATTGAAACCTTATCATGTAATTTGTAAGCTAGGCGGAGTGATTTATTGGCATATAATTTTGCCGAATCGGGCTGACCTATATCAAAAAAATAGCTCGCATATTTGTTGTTTACACTCATAAACAGGGTATCGTTTTTGATTTTATTAGCCAGTAATTTTGCCGTATCAAGAAACAATTTAGCCTTATTCAAATTTTTTGGCTGGTAAGCCGTAAAAAGTTTAATATACGTTTTGGCTTTTGTTAAGCTACTTGAGCTTGTTTTTATTTGGGTTTTAAGGCTACTGGAGTTTTTAAAATCTTGAGATTTAACCGTTAAATAAAAACCGAGCGTAATGTATAATAATAACTTCATAAAAAAATGTGCTATTGATTTTGGATTTTAATGGAATAAAAAATGCCTTTAACTTAATACTGGGTGTATTAAAGATAGTATTTTTATATTTTTCAATCTTAGCGAAAAAAACTTGTTTTTTAAGTATATAAAAACACTGCTTTTGTGAAGCTAAAAACGGTATTGTCTTGGAGTTTTGCCACCCACCACATAAAAAGAGATTAATAAAAAATAATATTTTCTTTGGAGGGAAGGCTTGCCGATAATTCTACGCCGCATCCTCTTCCACCATCAATTTAGCATCGGCAACTGCTTTGGCATTGGCAATAACTTCGGCATCGTCTTTTTCTATCCTAAGGTTTTGTACAATGTGTTTTTGCCTATCGGGCGTATTTTTGCCCATATAATATTCGAGCAGGTTTTTTATTTTTATATCTCCCGATAGGATAACAGGGTCCAGCCTAATATCTTTACCTATAAAATTTTCGAACTCATCGGGCGAAATCTCACCTAAACCTTTAAACCTTGTTATTTCGGGCTTTGCGCCGAGTTTATTGATAGCCAAAACACGCTCTTCATCGCTATAACAATAAATGGTTTCTTTTTTATTACGCACCCTAAATAGGGGAGTTTGTAAAATAAAAACGTGGCCAGTTTTTACCAAATCGGGGAAAAATTGTAGAAAAAAAGTCATTAACAACAAGCGAATGTGCATACCATCTACATCGGCATCGGTGGCAACCACAATATTATTGTAGCGCAAACCATCAAGGCCATCTTCGATATTTAAGGCGTGTTGCAAAAGGTTAAATTCCTCGTTTTCGTACACCACTTTTTTGGTTAAACCAAAGGCGTTTAGTGGTTTACCTTTTAAGCTAAACACGGCTTGGGTTTGTACGTTGCGGGCTTTGGTTATCGAGCCCGAAGCCGAATCGCCCTCGGTAATAAACAGCGTAGTGTTTTTTCGGGTTTCTTCGTCTTTTTTATCATCGTCTAAATGTGCTTTACAATCCCTAAGTTTGCGGTTGTGTAGCGATGCTTTTTTTGCCCTATCGTTGGCCAGTTTTTTTATGCCTGCAATATCTTTACGTTCCCGCTCCGATTGTAAAATGCGTTTCATTAAGGCATCGGCAGTTTCGGGGTTTTTGTGCAGGTAATTATCAAGTTCTCGTTTTATAAAATCGTTTACAAACGATTTTACCGAAGGCCCAGCAGGACCCATATTTATAGAACCTAGCTTAGTTTTGGTTTGCGATTCGAAAACGGGCTCTTGCACCCGTACCGAAATGGCGGCAACCATACTGGCCCTAATATCCGAGGCATCGTACTCTTTTTTATAAAACTCGCGTATGGTTTTTACCACCGCTTCGCGGTAGGCTTGCTGGTGTGTACCGCCTTGTGTGGTGTGCTGGCCGTTTACAAACGAATAATATTCTTCGCCATATTGTTGGCCGTGGGTAATAGCTAGCTCAATATCATCGCCTTTAAGGTGTATAATGGGGTAACGGTTGGCTTCGGCATCGGTATTGCGGGTAAGTAAATCATATAATCCCCGTTCCGAAAAATATTTTTGGTTGTTAAAATTTATGGTTAGCCCAGCGTTGAGGAAAACGTAATTCCAAATCATACTTTCGATAAACTCGGGTATGTATTTAAAATTACGGAAAATAGTTTCGTCGGGTATAAAGGTTATGCTGGTGCCGTTGCGTTGGGTGGTATCCGTTTCGGGTACATCGTTGGTTAAAACGCCTAGCTCAAACTCGGCCCGTTTGGTGCGGTTATCTCGGTACGATTGTACGGTAAAACTCCCCGAAAGGGCATTTGTAGCCTTTGTACCCACACCATTTAAGCCTACCGATTTTTGGAAAGCATTAGAATCGTACTTGCCACCTGTATTAATTTTTGATACACAATCAATCACTTTACCTAGCGGGATGCCACGGCCATAATCGCGGATAGAAACTTTATGGTCGCTTACATTTACATCAATGGTACGGCCAGCACCCATCACAAACTCATCAATAGAGTTATCGATAATTTCTTTTAGCAGCACATATATGCCATCATCGAAGGCGGTGCCATCGCCTAGCTTGCCTATGTACATGCCTGGGCGCAGGCGTATGTGTTCTTTCCAGTCTAGTGATTTTATGCTATCGTCGTTGTAATTTACGGGTGTGGCCATAGGGTGGGTTTTAAAACAATTGCAAAAAAAATTGAATGTGCAGGTTTATAATAGTTAATTACTGTTGTAGCCAGTACTATCTATTAGAATTATAGTTGAAGCGTTAATTTTAAATGCCCGCCAAGCCCTTGCTGAATTATTTTCATAAGTGTTGAAAGACGTATGTCGGACGAGTTATTTTCGATACGTGAAATGTACGATTTATTTGTTCCGCATTTATCGGCTAATTCTCCTTGTGTCATACCAAGCTTAGTTCTCGCTTCCTCAAGCAAAACACCGAGTCTAAACGTTTCAAATTGTTGCTCCCATTGTTCACGTTCAGGCTGTCCTTGTTTACCATATTTTTTGTCGAGTATTTGGTCTAATGTTGTAATGTTGCTTTTTATTCTACGCATAATTTTAGATTTTTTATTTTGGAATTTGTGAATCTGCAATTTCGTTTTTGTATTCTTCCATTATTTTAATTGCCTTTTCTAATTCTTGTTTTGGTGTTTTTTGGGTTTTCTTTTGGAAAGCATTGCCAAGAACAATTAAATTCCCTTTGTCGAAAAAAGAGAAAATACGATAAATGTTGCTACTGGCTTCAACACGTATTTCATAAAGTCCTTTTGTGCCCTCTAAATGCTTAAAGTACTTTTCCGGAACTTGCCTAGTTACCCTAATTAAGTTTAATGTCCACTCAATTTTTGCTTGTACGTTTTCGGGCAGTTCCTCGTAAAAATCGAGAAAGTAATTTTTATACGCTATTACTTGCCTATCGTAAATCAAGATGTAAAGTTAACTATTCAGACAACTAACCCCAAATTTATTTTGTAGGATTATAGAAGTTTATAACTGGCTTTTGCTCGATCTTAAAAACAGCTGTAAATGTCTGTTTTTAAGATAATAAAATATAAAATGATAAATTTTAGTTGCTACTTCTAAATTTAATTCCAACAGATAGCTCTATTCTTCCCAAACCTATATAAGTATTTTTATCAAAAGTTTGCCTAACCGTTTTAACCCCATCATTTACATCTTGGTAACTTAAAGTAGATGCTAGATAAGATAGCTGAAAAGCTAATGCTGTGCTTTTAGATAAACCTACATCATACCCAAAATCTAACATTGCACCAAACGAACTGCTGGTTGCTTCATATTTTTTATCTGATATTTCATTATTTTTATAGCCCACATAGCCTAATGCAAGATTCATAATCAAAGCATTTTTTTCGTTTTTTGGGATACTTCTTAAACTAAAATAAGGTCCTATAAAATTTACGCTAATATCGTTAGACAAATTTCCAATAAAAGTTGGATTACCGTTTTTAGGAGTTAACGGAACATTATTTAAACTATTTGATGTTAAAAATCTATTGTATTTAAAACCAACGCCATAAGATTCTTGTATAAAATAAGTAATATCGGCACCAAAACTATAGCCCGACCGTAAACCATTGTAATAATCTCGTTCTGTTTGGTTTGCATTTGCGCCCGATTTTGCCGTTTGGTAACCATACGCCACATTAACTCCATAACGCCAATGCGAATATTTTTGGTTGTTAAATACTTTGCTTGCTGGCAGTAAAGTTGTTTTGTAAAAATTAAATTTATATTCTTTTAAATCCGTTGTATTTATAAGTGTACTTCGTATTTGGTTATCTTTATTAAAAGTAAAGTAAACGTTTTGGGGTTCTACTTTTGTTATTTTACAATTTATAGAATCGCCTTTGTTGGTAAGTATTAAATCTTGGGCTTTGGCTGTTGCAAAGCAAATGATTAATGTAAATAAAGTAATTGTTTTTTTCATATTATTTAGGGCTTATAATTTCTTTTATTTCTGATTTATTAATTTGAGTTTCGGTGCTTGTGCCGTTTTTAACCAGTGTAAAATAAATTACACCATCAGTATCGTTTTTGATGTAACCTTTTAAAACTCTACCGTCGTTTAAAGTTATTTGGGTTAAAAGGTCGGTTTTGTTTGAATTTAAATCATCGCTATTTATGTTTTCAATAATATTTAATTTACTAATATCATCTATTCTTAAAATATTAACTTTAATACGGTGACAACTGCTTAACAAATCTGGAAATGAGTGTTCGGTAATTTTTATGGCATTTCCACCTATTTTACGGGCTTCAATTTTAGCGTTTTCTAAAACTGTTTCGTAATTACAGTTTAAGGTAAAGCCTGTATCTCCAATTTTTATGCTACCAATTACTTCGATATTTGCTGGTAAAACGGTTTTTAAGCCAAAAACTTTTACTTCGTCATTATAACTTAGGGTAGGGTAGGTTTTGGTAATTTGGGTATTGATTTTTGGCGCACAGGCCGATAAAAAAAACAAACATATTAAGATGAGGGTTGGTTTTTTCATAGATTATCTCAGTTTTTTTAAATTTATACTGTAAATGTATAAAATATTGTTTCAAGTTTAAGTTTGTTGTAAAAAAAATAGGCTTAAAATTTTCGCAATTTAGATTGACCTTTCATAGGAATTACATTTCAAGTTATATTTAGGATTTTTTATGGCTTAATTACATCAATTCCCAAACAACACCTCGTACCCTAACTCAATATTACGATGAAAACTAACAGGCAACCTTGCCCAATCTCGTAATTCAACCAAAATAGGAATGTTGCTGTTTTCTATTTTTTCGCAAAGGTTTGTATAATTTTTAAAAGGTAAAGGTTGTAGGTTATTGGTACGTAATACCAAATCTAAATCGCTACCATCATGAGCTTTACCGTTTACACGGCTACCATAAGCCCAAACCTGTATAGGCGTTTCTTCGGCCTCAAAAATGGCTATTAATGCTTGTTTATCTTTTTCGCGAAGTAGCATATTAAATGGAGTTAGTATTTTTAATCTTTTCGATAAGCGCATTTGCATCAATAATAAATTGGGGTAAAATTACAAGTGTTTCTTCGGCAAAGTTTTCACCATAATCATGAGCTGTATTATTTCGGTTATCTCGATAATTTAACCACCGTTCACATTGTTCAACACTTAATAAATCTCGTAATACAGCATTTCTAAAAACTTGTTTAAACGCCAATTTATCAACTTCTTTTGAAGTGTGAAAATATGTGCTCAAAACTTTTCGCAATAGTTTTCCGCTTTGTTCTAATATTATTTCAAATTCTTTGATACAGGCAGAACGATACATGTCATATTCAATATTATCTGGATCTGACTTTTGCATTAAAAAAAGCGCATTTTCTAAAGTTAATACACAGCGTTCTAAAAAAGCGACATCTATTATCATCCTGTTTTTTTTCTAAAATTAAAACTATACTTTCAAGTTTCACAACATTGATTATATTATATCAATTGTTTTGTTGTTGTTGTGATGTTAAAAGTTCTAAACTTTTACATTTTCGGGGTAATATATAAGCTAAATAAAACATATATAGCTTCTTACTCCTTTTCCACCCACAACCCATCTTCTTTAATTATATTTATCAAATCGTCTAATGCATTATCCGAACTTACACTTTTTTTAACTACTTGCTTGCCACGGTAAAGGGTAATTTTACCTGGGCCAGTGCCTACATAGCCGTAATCGGCATCGGCCATTTCGCCTGGGCCGTTTACGATACAGCCCATAATACCAATTTTTAAGCCCTTTAAATGGTCGGTACGGCTGCGTATCATTTGGGTGGTTTCTTGTAAATCAAACAAAGTGCGTCCGCATGATGGGCATGATATATATTCGGTTTTAGAAATGCGTGAACGTGTAGCCTGCAATATGCCAAAGGCGGTAGAAACTATGTTTTTTGTGGGAATATGTTGCGCCTCTAGCCAAATTCCATCGCCCAAACCATCAATTAATAGCGCACCCACATCTGTTCCTGCATATAATTGCAGTAACGAAACAGGGTCGTTTTCATCCATTTTATTGGCTAAAAGTGGCGGTACAGGTAGGTAATTATAGCTGCGTTTAATAATAATGGGCGTAGCAATCCCCGCATTCATCATTTTAAAAAAGAAGGCTCGCTGCTGCGCCATACCATGCAAAGCATTGGTTTCTAGCACTAAAACCAAGGTGTTATCTAAAGGTAATTGGGCAAAGCTATCAAAATCGTTATCGCTTACAGTAACCAAATTTAATTTAGCATCTTTATCATCGGCGCAAGCCAAATATTCGCTTAAAGAAAACAAAGGGTGGCAGTTGTTTTTGTTGATTAATGATTTCCAAGTGCTGTAATTATAGAGCTGTTTTAAATTACCCGGAAAATTAAACGAAGGTAAATTATCGCCTAGGTAAGCAAAATCTATAGATTGCTCGCCCATGGTATATTTATCTAATAAAGTGGAATATAGGTAACCTGCAGCATCCAATACAGCTGGGTTTTTTAGGTTTTGTTGCGATATATCTACAATTACCCGTGGTACTTGGTGTCCGCCAATAAAGGTATTGCATTCGGCACTTTGGCGTTTATTAAATGAAAAAGGCGAAAAAATTTCAGGAATTTCAACAGTTTCATCATCAATTTGCGCTGTATTTAGGCTTTGATGTTCTCGGTGTATATATCTATTTACTAATGCTTTGGCAACGGGTATTTCAAATTCTGGGTCTTCGGTTAAGGATACCCTAATGGTATCGCCTAGGCCATCTTCCAGCAATGTACCTATGCCTACGGCCGATTTTATGCGCCCATCTTCGCCATCGCCAGCCTCGGTTACGCCTAGGTGTAAAGGGTAATTCATTCCTTCGGCTACCATGGTTTTAACCAAAAGGCGGTAGGCTTGCACCATTACTTGTGGGTTGCTCGATTTCATGGAGATAACCAATTGGTGGTAATCCATGCTATGGCAAATACGGATAAATTCCATGGCCGATTCTACCATTCCCTTTGGGGTATCGCCGTACCAACTCATAATACGGTCGGATAGCGAGCCGTGGTTGGTGCCTATACGCATGGCGGTACCGTTTTGTTTACAGATATTTACAAGCGGTGCAAATTTTATTTTAATGCGTTCCAGCTCTTTTTCGTACGCTTGTGGGGTAAATTCGAGGTCTTCAAACTTTTTTTTATCGGCGTAGTTGCCGGGGTTTATTCTTACTTTATCAACTATTTTTGCAGCCAGTTCGGCAGCATTAGGCGTAAAATGTATATCGGCAATTAGGGGTACTTGGTAACCTTTATTTTTTAATTCACTTTTAATAAGGGCTAGGTTTTGGGCTTCTTTTATAGATGGTGCCGTAATTCTAATATACTCGCAGCCAGCCTGTATCATTTTAATACTTTGGTTTACACAGCCTTGGGTATCCATGGTATCGGTAGTGGTCATAGATTGTACACGGATAGGAAAATCCCCGCCAAGGGCTACCCCGCCAATGTTTACTTCCTGCGTTAAAAACCTCGAGTAATGGCTTAGCGAATTACAATATATCCCTTTAAGTGCTGGCTTAGTTTCGATGTTCATTTAATTAAAAAATTTTGTAACGAAAATAAGGAAAATATTTACAGGAATAGTCTAAATATTTTTAAATGCTTTATTTACTTGATTTTAAATAAACATTTAAAGTCTGGAGTAAAGTGTTTTGGCTAAAATCGAATGTATTGCATTTGTCGGTTTTTGCCAAACTAATGTTGAATGCTGTTTTATTTTTCGGCTCTTAATTTTTCAATTTGTTCCACTTTTAATTTAGTATGAACAGCAATTTCATAATTATTCAAATTTGTATCAAATAAACTTCTTGCAATGTCTTTTTGAATTTTACTAATTCTTCCCCTATCGTCTTGCTCTCTCATAAGAACATAATCGTAAGCTTCTAATTCTGCTGGTGTCCAATTATGTTTGTCAGCATCTTCATAAGCAAATTTTAGTCCTTCGTCTTTTAAATTCTCTGGAATTACATGAAGATTTTCAGCATTTTTAATAAAGTACACCCATTGGTCAATAATACTTTCAAGTTCACTTTCTTTCTTATTGAATTTTGGAAGCTCTATAAAATTAAATTCAATATCCTTTATATAATTTTCATTGGTTTCAATGTCAATTATTTTGTGCCTGTTTATATAGCTTGGATTTTTT
>RDXP01000055.1 GCA_004292865.1 Sphingobacteriales bacterium | reverse complement strand
TGCCAACCTAGCTGTTTTTCGTATCACTACTTTTGCCGCCGCATCGTTGCTGGATATGCAGGCCAAAAACTTTTCGGCCCGTAGTTTAATATCTTTGGGCACCTGCAAATCTATTTTTCGTTCCAGCTGATGCGCCACTTCTTTTAAGGCCAACTCACGCAGTTGCAAAATTTTATCTTCTTTAAAAAAGTTACCTAAAGCCAGTTCAACTTTGCTTTTATCGTAAATTTTACCAGCTTTTAAACGCTGTATTAATTCATCGGCAGTGAGGTCTATATTTACCACTTCATCCGCCATTTGCAGCACACTATCGGGCACACGTTCGTTTATTTTAATGCCCGAAATCCGTTCGGCTTCCTCATTTAAACTTTCAATATGCTGTATGTTTAATGCCGAAATTACGTTGATGCCCGAATCCAGCAAATCCACCACATCTTGCCAGCGTTTTTCGTTTTTACTGCCCTCCATATTGGTATGCGCCAACTCATCCACAATTACTACTTCGGGGTGGATGTTTAGTATTGCTTGCACATCCATTTCCTCCAATTCTTTGCCTTTGTAAAATATTTTTCGCCTAGGTATTTGTGGCAAATTACCCAGCAAAGCGTGTGTTTCAACCCTGTTATGGGTTTCTATGTAGCCAATTTTTACATCAATACCGTTACTAATTAACGCCGCAGCTTCCTGCAACATACGGTAAGTTTTACCCACACCGGCACTCATACCAATGTAAATTTTAAACTTTCCTCTTTTCGATTTTTGGATTAAATCCATAAATCTTTGGGCTTGCGGGTTCATCTTTTTTGGGTTTTAGGGCTTCGGGCTTTCGGGCTTATTGTTTAATGTTTTAGGGCTTTTGGCAGATGGCTTTTGGCCTCCTGTGTAAAGCCCGAGGCTCGTGGCTCGAAAGCCATTTTTTCATTTCTTTTTTGGGCGTTCCCCGAAAAGGGGCGGGCTTTCCGCTCATAGCTTTTTTTGGTTGGTTTCGACTACGCTCAACCACCAAAAAAAGGCTAACCGCTGCAATCCCTAACGCAAAACAAAAGTTAAAATTCAAAATTAAAAAACCTAAACGGCTTTTTAATTTTGAATTTTAACTTTTTACTTTACCCCGTCTAGTGCTAAATTAATCTCCAAAACATTAACTACCTGCGGCCCTAAAAAAGGTTTTTCGGTATGTTCATCTACTAATTTATTTAAAGCATCAGCACTTAAATTTCTAATTTTTGCAATACGGGCAATTTGTATTTTTGCACCTTCGGGCGATAAATGTGGGTCTAAGCCCGAGCCAGAAGCGGTTACCAATTCGGCTGGAATATCAGCTTTGTTAACTGTTGGGTTATGCACCAAAAAAGTATCAATTCGGGCTTGTACTTCGGCTAAATAATCGGGGTTTGATGGGCCTTTATTACTCCCCGCCGAGCCAGCCGCATTATAAGCTACCGCCGATGGACGACTGTTAAAATATTTGTCTTGGGTGAAACTTTGGCCAATAAGTTTATAGCCCACCACTTTGCCGTTTTTTAAAACGGTTTCGCCTTTGCCTTTGTTGGGTACAAATTGTGCTATGCCCCATATTGTGGCTGGGTAAATAACACATAGTATAATTAATGCAAGTACAGTAAGTTTTACTGCTGGTAATAAGTTAGTTTTCATAATATTATAAAAATAAGGTAATGGCCATATCAATTAATTTGATGCCTATAAATGGTGCTATTAATCCGCCCAAACCATAAATAATTAGGTTGCGGCGAAGCAATGCACTTGCGCCAATAGGTTTGTACGCCACGCCTTTCAGCGCAAGCGGAATTAAAATTGGAATAATAATGGCGTTAAAAATTATAGCCGATAAAATGGCACTCTCAGGGCTACTTAGGTGCATTACATTTAAGCCGTTTAGGGCAGGTATGGCAGCCATAAACAGGGCAGGCACAATGGCAAAATATTTGGCTACATCGTTGGCAATGGAAAATGTGGTTAATGTACCACGGGTCATTAATAGTTGTTTGCCAATTTCTACAATCTCAATTAGTTTGGTAGGGTCGTTGTCTAAATCAACCATATTGCCGGCTTCTTTTGCAGCGGCAGTTCCGCTATTCATAGCCACGCCTACATCGGCTTGTGCCAATGCTGGCGCATCGTTAGTGCCATCGCCCATCATCGCAACTAGTTTACCTAGTGCTTGTTCGGCTTTAATATAGTTCATTTTATCTTCAGGTTTTGCTTCGGCAATATAATCATCTACGCCTGCTTTTTCGGCAATAAATTTGGCGGTTAGCGGGTTATCGCCCGTTACCATCACGGTTTTTACACCCATTTTTCGCAACCTATCAAAGCGTTCGGATATGCCAGGTTTTATAATATCCTGCAACTCAATAACGCCTTTTATAACATTGTTTGCCGTAACTACCAGCGGCGTACCACCGTTAGTAGCAATTAAATTTACGGCTTCGGCGGTATCGGTTGGCATTGTATTGCCTGCTGCTTCGGCAATTTTTTTCATCGAATCAAAAGCACCTTTTAGTATTTTATCGCCATTGGCAAGTTGCATTCCGCTCGAGCGAGTTTCGGCTGTAAATTTTATAAACGTTGCGCCATCGGTATTTAAAGCTGTGGTGTCCATAGGCAATAATTCGTTTGCCAGTTCCACAATCGATTTTCCTTCTGGCGTTTCATCGGGAATTGAGGTTAGCAAACTTAGCTGCATAAATTCCACATCGCTAACGCCAACCGTAGGGTAAAATTTGGTTGCTTTACGGTTGCCAATGGTTATGGTGCCGGTTTTATCTAACAGTAAAACATCTAAATCGCCAGCGGTTTCAACCGCTTTGCCCGATTTTGTAATCACATTTGCCCGCAAAGCCCTATCCATACCCGCAATACCAATGGCCGATAATAAACCGCCAATAGTGGTAGGAATTAAACATACAAATAGCGAAATAAATGCTGCAATAGTTATGGGCGTATTGGCGAAATCGGCAAAGGGTTTTAGCGTTACGCACACAATAATAAA
>RDXP01000191.1:10923-12813 GCA_004292865.1 Sphingobacteriales bacterium | reverse complement strand
TATCGTCCGAGCAACTTAACTCGTTACACACCCATTTTAAAAACGAAGTTCCGCCAAGTTTCGATAATAATTTTAAAGCCATAAAAGGGGTATTATTTATCGTATCTATCGATGTGCCTATACCTATTTTGCCAACTTTTGATATTGATTTAGACCCCGTTGCACATTGTTATTTAAAACACGGCATTTATGGCAACTTCTATTTTAATGCTGGTTTTAGTACAAAAAAAGAAGATTTATCAATGGCAATTGGTGGTCGCTTGGGCGGATATGTAAAAGTAGGTGCAGGCGCAAGTATTGGCCTTGCCTGTGCAAGTATAGCCTTAGGTGCCGATATACACGCCGATGTAGCTGGTAAATTAGCCCCATGGAATACCAAAGGCGAGCCAAAAATTCAGCTAGATTTAGGGGTAACTTTTACCCTTACGGGCGAGGCTTACGTGGGTGCTGGTATATGTAACAGCAGTTGCGAAACCCCTTGTGTAGATGTAGGCTTCACCGAAATATGCAGCCCCATACCTTGTGTAAAAGTAGGCATAAGCAAAGGCATAACCGTAGGCGTAAGTGCCGAAATGACCGAAAGTAGCATACAATTAAAAGCTGGGGCTAATTAAATCAAACAAAAACATTTAAAAACACATTAATGAAAAATCCACTAATCTACATAGCCATTATTACCTTCTTTTGCAGCAATGCCTTTGCCCAAAAAAATGCCGAACTTTCCTTTTCAGGCTACAAAGGCAATTATATTTACAATTTTTTTAAGCCAGCATCGCCCGCTCACCCCGATGGTGATGTGGTTGGTTTTAGGTTAGATAGAAAGGTAGCATCCCAACCCAATTGGCAAACTTTACAAAACTTTAGTACGCCACAATCTTACCAAGAGTTACTAAACAACGTATCAAAAGCTATAAATTTGGTTTATCAGTTTAATAAAATTACCGCTTACAGTGCTGATGAAGTTTGGCCTAAATTTAAAAAAACGTTTACCTACGATTCTGTGGGGGCTTACCTTACCCAACAACATTTGGCCATCGCATTTAATATTTTACTGGTAGATAGCGGCGCAAATAAAAACACCGCTTACCAATACCGTGTAGTGCAAATTAAAAAAGACAAATCCGAAGGTTTGCAATACATTACCACGCCTTTGTTGCAGAATAAAACCATCAACGCTGCAAAACCCATACTTAAAACAAGGCTAACGCAAGGCGGAAACATTCAATTGGTATTTAAAGCCAAAGCCACACAACCAATTGTTGAAGCCCTTTTAATTAAACGTAAAGAAGGAACACGTAGCAATTTTAACCGTATCGAACCTTTTTACACCATTGAGCATACCGCCGATAGCATTTTTTACACTTTGGTGGATGAAAACCTAAGCGACGACCAATTGTACCATTATACCATTACGCCCGTAAACAGGTTTGGTGGAGATGCAAGTTTAGTTTCGGATACGGCAATGGCATCCTTAATGGATAAAAACTATTTAATACCGCAACAATTTACCGCCACCACTGATTCGGGCGCAAATAAAACAGTACTAAAATGGAAGTTTTTTAAACCCAGTTTGGTAAGTGTGGTAAAAGTTTTTAGGTCTAAAGATTATGAAGGCGAATACAGCTACATAGGCTCATCAAACGAAGGTTTTTATAACGACCAAACTACCGTAGCAGGTCAAAAATATTATTATTACCTAAACATTACCGATAAGCTGGGGCAAAACTCAATACGAAGTGCAAAAATTTATGCCCTTTTACAAACTACAAAAATACCCGAAGCACCTATTTATGTAAACGCCACAAAAACCAAAACGGGTAACCAAATATCTTGGCAAGATTACGCCGCCGATACCCGTGGCTGGTACGTTTACAAAACCAACCAAATAGA
>RDXP01000191.1:0-10901 GCA_004292865.1 Sphingobacteriales bacterium | reverse complement strand
GATAGCAGCGCAAACAGTGGCTTGGTTGGTTACGCCATAGTAGCAGAAAATTTAAGCAATTTACGCAGCGGTTTTTCCAAAACTAGCTATATTAAAGCCACAGAAAACACAACCATAACACCCACACAAATAGCCGATATTGTAAAAACCGATAATAAATTTAGGTTATTTTGGCGAGATGATGCCGCCACACAAAACCAAATTACAGGCTACAACATATACCGCAAAACCGATAAACCCGATTTTGTAAAAATAAATAAAACCCCCATAGAAAGTGCCAAACAAAGCTATACCGATTCGGTTGCAAACACTGGCTTTGCCGTAATTTATAAATTGGCGGTTATAAACCAAGTTGGCGCAGAAGTGTTTAGTGACGAATATATCGCCGAAAGGCAAACGCAAACCTTAGCGCCATCATCGGTAAAAGTATTTATGGCTACCGATAAAAAATCGGTTTACGTAAAATGGCAACCATCGCAAAGTAAAGTTGCCCAATACCAAATTTACCGCTTTAGCCGTGGCACAACGCCTGTAAAAATTGCTGATGTTACACCCGAAAAATTTGAGTATAAGGATTTAGAATACCTAAAAAACCAAGTAATTTATTACTATATAATTGCGGTTGGTGCAAATGGTACTGCATCCATACCCTCAAACCAAAGTTTTATAAATCCAGAGTTTTAGTTCGTAAAGCCTTTAATAAATATCTAAAATTTTTTGTACTTGCCCATTTAAAGTAAAAACATCGCCCGTTTTTTTGTCTTTTAATAATTTGCCTAAGGGCGATACCTGCGAAATTACAAGCACCTGATGCTGGTTAAAATTTATAGCTCCTATACTTACAGCAATAAAAAATATACCTAAAGTTGTGTTTACCATTGTTCCCATATCAATACTTAAAGTATGGGTTTTAATTTTTATCGACCGTAGGCTAAAAAGCATCAAATTAGTTTCGGCCAGCTGTTGTTCTAGCCGGTTTATATCCTGTTGTAACATTTCGCGGCTAGTTTCGTATTTGTCGCCCATGCTACTTTTGGTGTCGTTATTTGCCGCTTCACGGGTGTTTTTAATATCCAGTTTTAAGGCATCGGCCTTAGCCAATACCAAGCCTTGGCAGTGCGAAAGCAATAATTGTTTATCAATCATAAAGCGTTTTTATACATCAAGTAAATAAAATATTGTGGGTGTAGCTACACAGGCAAAAACTTAGCAATGCGAAGTAAAAAAATGTTAAGCAGGTTACAAGCCCTCAGTTTTTAAACCACCCTTTTTTTGCAAAATACCAAATCTGAAAAGCAGTAATCAAAATCATCAAAGCCATGGCAAATAAATAACCATTTGGCCAGTACAATTCGGGCATATTGTGCGGTAAAATTGCGCCAGTTTTTGGGTCTTGGTTGGCAAAATTCATTCCATAAATACCTGCAATAAAAGTTAGGGGCATAAAAATTACCGAAACAATGGTTAAAAACTTCATTATTTCGTTCATTTTATTGCTAATCATTGATAGGTAAAGGTCTAGCAAGCTGGTTGATATTTCTTTATGACTTTCTATTAAATCTATAATTTGTATAGCGTGGTCGTAAGCATCTCTAAAAAAAACCTTGGTTTCGGGGTTTATTAATGGGTTTTGGCTACGCAAAATATCGTTTATTTTATCTCGCTCGGGCCAGGCTGCTCGGCGCATACTTATCAATAATTTTTTAACACCTTGTATGCGGTACATTAAAAATTTATGTGCTTTTTGGTAAAGATGCTCTTCTACGGTTTCAAGTTCGTCGCCAAGGCGGTTAATAATGGTAAAATAATGGTCTATTACGGTATCCATTAGCGCATACAACATATACGATGGGCCTTGGTTACGCATATTTCCGTTAAGGTTTTTTCGTAAGCGGTTGCGTACAGGGTCTAAAATATCGTCGTAATCTTCCTGAAAACTAATAATTAAATTATCAAACAAAAGGAACGAAAGTTGTTCGTTTTTAATTTGTAAACCTTTGCTTAACTCAAGCATTCGGCTGGTTACAAAAATATAGTTTTCGTACTCTTCAAACTTTGGGCGTTGGTATGTTTTAACTATATCTTCCATAGTTAAAACGTTAATATTTAGCTGGTTTTGTAAGTTGTTTAACACTGATTGTGTGCCTAAACCTTTAACATCCATCCAGCAGGTTTTGGTGGGATGTTGGTGCATAAAATCGAAGGCTTGTTGTATATCATCTGTTTGTAATTCAAATAGTTGTGTGCTATTGTAGGCATAAACAAACAGCTTGCTAGGGAAACTTTTATCAACAATAGTAAAACTACCCGGGGTTTCGCCGGGGCTGTCTTCGTTTTTATTTTGCACAATGTTAAAATTGTAATTGCTAGGGGCTTGCATGCTATAAAAAACTTAGTGCTTGTGGCCCTTGGTTAAACAATAAATCAATAATACTTAAATTTCCTTTAAAACCTTCCCTATCCTCAAAAACCTGAAAGTACGGTTTTGCGCTATAATTTTGTAGGTTTTTGGTGTTGATGGTGTTTCTAAAATCGGGTAGGGTATGCTGCGTATAAAATTCATCGCTAAACGAAAGCTGTATATTTAGTTTTAGGTTTTTAAGCGTGAGGCTAAATAAATCTAAATTATAATCGAACAAAAAACGGTACTTTTTTTGGTAAAATGGGGCAAAATCATCCTCATAAAACTCAAAGTAAGCCGAGTTTCGGTAGCAGGCTTCAATGGTTTTCCAGTGTATATGTTGCCAATTGGTATCGTTACATATAGCAATATCTCTATAAACTGTATGGTTTCCATTGCCACGGGTAATGGGTACCGAAAGGTTAAGTTTTCCGTTTGGGCTGTAAATTTCGGCCCGGTTTCTATAGGTTTGCTTGGGGAAATGCTCCTGTTTTTCAATCAATACTGGCTGGTGCTTGTAGGCCAATAGTTGCTTAAAGTAGTATAAATTGGGCAAATAAAATAAAGGAAAAATAGCTTTGGGCATTGGCCTGAGGTTAATTTTTTTTTAATACAATTACAGCACAAATATATATCCTAATTTTATTATAATTTTGGCTTTTAAGCAAATAAATAATGGTGTTGATAAATTACCCAAGCGTTGCTATTGTAATTTTAAACTGGAATGGTAAAGCGCATTTACAGCAATTTTTACCATCAGTTTTTAATAGCAATTACCCCAATTTAGAAATTATTGTAGGCGATAACGATTCTACCGATGGCTCGGTTGATTTTTTATCCGAACATTTTCCATCGGTAAAAGTGATTAAAAACGAAAAAAATTATGGCTTTGCCGAAGGCTATAACAAGGTATTGCGCCAAGTACAGGCCGATTATTTTATATTGCTAAACTCCGATGTGGAGGTTACGCCCGATTGGATTTTGCCTCTTATCCAGTTAATGGAAAGCGATGCAAACATTGCCATTGCGCAGCCCAAAATAAAAGCCTACTACCGCAAAAGCCACTTTGAGTACGCTGGTGCAGCAGGTTGTTTTATAGATAGCTTGGCTTATCCATTTTGCCGTGGCCGTATTTTTGATTCGGTTGAAGAAGATAAAGGGCAGTACGATAGCAACATGGAAATTTTTTGGGCAGCAGGCTGCGCCCTATTTATTAAAGCCCCAGTATGGAAAATATTAAACGGCTTGGACGAGGCTTTTTTTGCCCATATAGAAGAAATTGATTTATGCTGGCGGGCCAAAAACCTAGGCTACCGTGTAATGTATTGTGGCCAGGCCACGGTTTACCACGTGGGCGGTGGTACTTTAGGTATGGAAAGCCCCTTTAAAACCTATTTGAATTTTAGAAACAACCTGTTTTTGATTAAAAAAAATATTGCGCCACCCCAAGCCAACTTCTTAATTTTTATACGTTTCTTTTTGGATTTTATAGCCCTTATTAAATTTATTTTTGAAGGTAAAATTCAAAATGCTTTTGCCATAAGTAAAGCCCATCGCCACGTTATTAAAGCATTATTTAAGGGGCAAATAAAATACAACCGCCATGTAATAAGCCAGCCCAATACCATTGGCCGCTATGGCGGGAGTGTGGTGTGGGATTATTTTATACTAGGCAAAAAACGGTTTAGTGTTATTTGGAGGTAGCTCTACAAAAAACTTATCACACCCAACTCGTAACTTTGCAAGCCAAAGCCAGTAATAATACCCTTACAGTTTTTGGCCATCATGCTATGGTGCCTGTAATCTTCGCGGGCATATACGTTGGATATATGCACCTCTATAACAGGGCTTTTAATAGCCGCAATGGCATCGGCAATGGCAATAGATGTATGCGTATAAGCACCAGCGTTTATTACCACTCCATCAAAACTAAAACCTATTTGATGTAGCTTGTTTATAATTTCGCCTTCTACATTGCTTTGAAAATAATGCAATTCGATGGTAGCGTATTTGGTTTTTAATGCGTCAAAAAAAGTTTCGAAGCCCTCGCTACCATAAATACCTGGTTCACGCTTGCCTAGTAAGTTTAGGTTGGGCCCATTTATAATTTGTATTTTCATTGGTTTCAAAAATAAGGTAAATATTTGTGAAATTAGATAGTGGTTTTGGTGAGATGTTTTGAGGAGTAATTTTAGCCATTTTGCATTAGTAGTAAGGGTACAATTGCTATTTTGCTTACACATTGGCTGGCTAATAAGCATGTTATGGCGGGGCTTAATAAATAAAATTGCGCTTTATTATTGGCATCGATAGCCAGCTTAAAAATAGGAGTGTATAAAAAAAGGGCAATTTTGTACAAATTGCCCTCATCTTAAAATAATATTTTTTTACGCTATCTGTAAAGTATTCATGCGAGATAGCATTTTTTCGAAATTAATGGTATTACCACTTAACCAATTTAGCACCGAAAACATAGCCGACTCCTTGGTTTCGGATGTTTCGGTCGAGGCAACAAATTGTTTCATTGCTGGCGGTATTAAAGCTACAGAAATTTCTTTTGCGGCATCAATATTAATATTGTAATGCCTATTCAGCCTATTGGCGTATTTATTTATACCGATGTTAATTAAGGCATTATTATCAATACCCGAGGTTTGAAAAAACCTAAGCACATCTTTAAATTTACCGCTTTCCATTTGGGATTTTAGTACATCTACTATGGTGCCCGAGGCCTCGTTTATGGCTGCATCTTTAAATTTAAGTGGCACTATATTGTTTTCGGTAATAAGGGTTAATGCGTTTGATTTTACAATTTGATACAATTTACTAAACATAGGATTTTTGGGTTATTTGATTTTCTATTTTTACATTTATTTATTGCTTTACTTACAATATTTACAACAATAATAATATTTTATTTTTAAATATGTTTTAAAAAATCATATTTTTTTAAATTATTACAATATAATAACAATATAGGTAGTGTATTGGCCAAGTTTAATTTTTGTTAAATATCTAAAGTTTCGGAGGTAAATAATGAGGTGTTTTTTATCTTTTTTATTTAAGATGGTGCTAACAACCAGCTTTGGGTTAAAAACATATCACAAAGATTTACGTAAAGCCTGTCGTTATGTGCCATTCTGGGGGACAGTGCTACCAAGGAAATGTTGTGAATAAAAACAAGTGAATTTGCAAACGGACGACCTGCATTTTTGACTATCTTTGAAACAATAGTAATTTGAATTTGACAATGGAAATATTAGGCAATAAACAACATAAAATTATTCACGGAGATGCTTTGGAAGCATTGAAATCGCTACCCGACAATTCTGTGGACTTAATATTTGCCGACCCTCCTTACAACATTGGTAAAAACTTTAACGGACACATTGAAAAATGGAAAACCGAAGAAGCATACTTGGAATGGTGCTATGAGTGGCTTGACTTATGTATTCAAAAACTAAAACCAAACGGCAGTTTTTATGTAATGACAGCGACACAATTTATGCCTTATTTCGATATTCACTTACGAAATAAAATAACTATTCTTTCAAGACTTGTGTGGTCTTATGATAGTTCAGGGGTGCAAGCAAAAAAATATTATGGTTCAATGTATGAGCCAATTTTGTTTTGCGTAAAAGACAAAATTAATTACACATTCAACACAAACGACATTTTAGTAGAAGCAAAAACAGGAGCAAAACGCAAACTTATTGACTATCGTAAAGCTGTTCCGACAGTTTACAATTCAGAGAAAGTTCCTGGTAATGTTTGGGAATTTTCAAGGGTTCGCTATCGTATGGATGAATACGAAAATCATCCAACACAGAAACCAATTGCTTTACTTGAACGAATTATCAAAGCAAGTTCTAACGAAGGCGACCTAGTGATAGACCCATTTTCGGGAACTTTTACAACTTGCTTTGTTGCAAAAGAACTTGGTAGAAATTCCATTGGCATAGAGCTTCAAGACGAGTATGTGAAAATTGGTTTGCGCAGATTACAATTAGCAGAAGAGTTTAAAGGCGAAAAACTACAAAAGGAAATCCGCACATTTGAAACAGAAAAGTTGGCTACCGCCAACACTTTAAGATTATTTGAAGAACCCAATGGAAAATATATTCACAGCAAACATTAAATCGGTTTTAGAAAAACACTTTGGCAAAAATGCTGATGATATTTTCGATAAGAGCCAACTCATTCAATACATAAACGAGAAAACTCGCTCAGCAAATAAGGGTTCAAAATCTCGTTCAAGTTTTGCAAACCTTTATGCAATCTATGTTATCATTGAGGACTACATCGCTAATAGTTACGACAAAAAAGGAGATTACGCAAAATATGAAGGGGCTTTGTTCAACAAACTTTTTGCAAGACAAAGAGAATTGCCTTTTGGAAGTAAACTTCAAAATCACGCATTGAATAACAGAATGAACTCGGAATTTCAGAAGTATTTTCCCAATTCAGAATTTATTCCAGTTCTTCGCAACCATGAAACAAATCGTTATTGGATAAATGACAACCTTTTGAAAATAAAAGTTGGCAAAGCCAACTTCAATATCGCAAAGGCTATCATTGAAATTATTGACGAGTATTCCAAGACAAAGCAAGATGCTTTTCAACGCTTTGTAAAATCTTGTGAAGAGTTGCAAGAGATTGGCAAAACCACCCCGAAAAAAATTGAGGAGTTTGTAATTGGTTTGCTTGCTCCGAATGTTGATGCAAGACTTTTTGAAATCGTTAGTTATTCCATTCTCAAATATTTCTACCACGGCCAGCAAATATTTTGGGGCTATGAACTTGAAAAACTAAACAAAGAGAATTTGAAACTTTACAAAACTGGCAGAACCAATGCAAATGACGGTGGCATTGACTTTGTGATGAAACCGCTTGGACGATTTTTTCAAGTAACAGAAACATTAGATTTCAAAAAATACTTTCTCGACATTGACAAAATTCAAAAGTTCCCTATCACATTCGTAATCAAATCAACCGAACCAACACAAGACCTTTTAACGAAAATCCTAGACAACGCTGGTAAAACTTATTCAATCAAAGCCATCGTTGACAAGTATATGGACTGCATTGAAGAAGTAATAAATATTCCGACCCTCAACGACAGATTTAATGATGCTGTAAAACAAGGTTATCTAAACAAAATCCTTGACGAAGTGGTAATTCAAAGCAAAGTTGAATTTAACTATGAGGACACGGACGATGACGAAGAATAGAAGAACGGCACATAACAGCACCTACAAGAAATTGGCGGTTGAGTGGTTAAATGAAGTTTTGTGCTTCGTATCAAGTTCAGTGCTGGCAGACAGTTTTCGTCTCCGAAATCGCCAACTTCTTGTAGCTGCAAACCGTTAGGCACAATTATAAAAACACTCGACAAACAAATAAACCTGTGACTTTTCGTAACTTTGCGACTTAACATTTCGATTTGATAATGAACAAAAAACTAATTCGATTTGACTGGGCAGTAAAGAAATTGCTACGAAACAAAGCAAATTTTGGTATTTTAGAGGGCTTTTTAAGCGAATTGCTCTTTGACGATATTCGTATTGAAAAAATATTAGAGAGCGAGGGCAACCAAGAAACCGATGACGATAAGTTTAATCGTGTCGACATTCTTACCCAAAACTCTAAAAATGAGTTAATCATCATCGAAATTCAAAACACCTATGAAATAGATTATTTTCAAAGAATGGCTTTTGGTGCGTCAAAGGCTTTGATTGAAAATTTTAATTTAGGACAGGAATATATTGAAATTAAAAAGATAATTTCAATTAATATTGTTTATTTCGACCTCGGACAAGGACAAGATTATGTATATAAAGGTGGGACAGTTTTCAAAGGACTTCACCAACACGACACTTTGACACTTTCAAGTAAACAGCAGACCGCTTTTTTGAAAGAAAATGTTTCAGACATATTTCCAGAGTATTATATTATCAAAGTCAATAAATTCAATAATGTTGCGACAGACAGTTTAGACGAATGGATTTATTTTTTGAAAAATAGTGAGGTAAAAGATGAATTTAACGCAAAAGGACTAAAACAAGCTGGTGAAGTATTGGATTTTATGAGGCTTAACGAAGACGACCAATACAGTTACAATCGCTATATGGAATATTTGAGTTACAAAGCGAGTGAAATTCTAACTTTGAAGTCAGAAGCTGAGTATCGTGTGAGGAAAGACAGAGAAATAGAGATTGCAAAAAAAGCGATTTTGAGAGGTAGCGACAGCGAAACAATTTCTGACTGGACAGACTTAACAATTGAAGAAATCGAAGAAATACGAAATTTGCTGGCGAAAAAATAACTATGTCTAACATAGTATTTATGAAAAATAAGGCCGAGAGAAGTTATTGAACATCAGTACATTAATAAACATTTGTACCAGTGGACGGAATAGTATGAAGCAGTTGGAAGTTACTCAACTTTGGAACAAAATCCAACACCAGTTACGGGCTGACGAGTTCCAAATTCCCCCTTCTTCATAAATACTTGTACGTTGCTTGTATATCCAGCTAATTTTATAAATACGCTGCACTGTAAGTATATTTATAAGCTTTACTCCCTCCGAAAGTTTAGTTAAATAATAAGCGACTTAAACTTTATAAGTTACTAAAATTTTGTAAAGTCTTTAGCCTCCATCATTACGGTTTTTAGCCCCGTTATTGGGTTAAAAAAGGTTTCTGTATTTAGTTCCGAAACGTTAATAAAAAACAATAAATTGCTCGCAAATTAAAATCAAATAATTATGGCATCGCATTTTGGCAAAACTTGGTGGGGCGAACAATTTTTAAATTCCCTAGCAAATATTGATTATAGCAACCGCCTGCCCCGTGGCAGCAGTTATGCCCGCAATGGCTCGGTTACCAAAATTAGCATTGTAGAAAACCGAATAAACGCCAAAGTAGCGGGTAGCCAGCCTAGGCCCTACAATGTTGATATTATTTTGCCCCCTTTTTTCGACCCCGAGTTAAGCCTTTTTATACAAAACTTAGCCAAAAAACCTACCATCATCTCTAAATTACTAAACCGAGAACTTGACCCCGAGGTGCTACAAATTGCCGAAAATATGGGCTTAAAAGTTTTTCCAAAGCAATGGACTGATTTTAAAATGCAATGCAATTGCCCCGATTGGGCTGTGCCTTGCAAGCACCTAGCCGCCGTTATTTATAAAGTAAGTGCCGAAATTGATAATAACCCTTTTTTGGTTTTTGATTTACACAAACTCGATTTAATAGCCGAACTAAACAAACTGGGCATATTTGTAAGCAAAAGCACTACCGAAATCCCCAAAATAATTGATTTGTATTTTGATGCTAAACAGAAGAAAGCAAAACCTTTTGATGATGAAAACGCCTACCAAAAACTATCTTTTGCAAAGCTATCGCCCATACACGAACCACTAATTACGCTACTTGCCGCATTCCCCGCATTTTACCATGGCAATGGCGATTTTAAAGAAAAATACGCCACAAAAATTATCCGTACCGTAAAAAACGCACAAAAAGTGCTTCAAGGCAAAATATCGCTCGAAAACCTTTTTATAAAAGCAAAAACTACCCAACAAAACATCAACCATTACGCCACCGAAACCATTATTATTGATGAAACCTACCGCTCAAAAGTTTATGTAAATGCAAAGGCTTTTTCGTTTATCGATTTTTTGAAACAAATAGCCCAAATAAACGCATCGCAAACGGTAAATTACCAACCCTCTACTGCTGCATTGCATACCGTTTTAAATTTTGCCATCCACCTGTTAGCCAATGGTGCCGTAGTACCACAAATTGTTGCCTTGCCCGATAAAAATTTCTCTATTAGATGGTTACCAGCCATGTTAAGTAAAGAGGTTAAAAATACTGTGGAGAAATTAGAAAGCATTTTACCGCCCAATGTTTTTTTATGGGACCAGCAGGGCAAACAAAAACCTATAAATAATCAGCAGGCGTTTAATCTTTTATCTCTTTTTTTAACCGAGTTGATAGCTATTTTAAACGATGAGGCAGATGCCGATTTGTTTTTGAAACTATTTTTTCAAAAACAAAATTATGGTTTTTTAAAGCCAGGCGAAGAAGCCCTAAGTGGTGGCATAATGGCTTGGACTCAGAAGTATTTTATAGCTCAAGGTAACTATAAACCTCAAATTGTGGTAGAAGAACTGCTTAACGATGATTTTAAAATTGCCATAGCTATAAAAGATACCACAGCCGATAATTTGGCTACACCGTTTTCGCTAAAAGATGTATTGGCTAAACAAAAGTTTGAAAAAACACGCTACCCTATACTGCAAAGCCTTACCCAGTTAAGTAGTTTTATTGGTGGGTTAGATGATTATATAAATACCGAAGGCGCAGCCGATATAGTAATGACCAATGAGGTGTTTACACCATTTTTAATGGAAATGATACCCGCCATACAGCTATTAGACATTGATATTTTACTGCCCAAATCGTTGCAATATATTTTAAAACCAAAGGCAAGT
>RDXP01000190.1 GCA_004292865.1 Sphingobacteriales bacterium | reverse complement strand
CTCACATTTAGGCATCCCTCTTTTTGATGTATGATTTTTGATGTATGATTTTTGATTTCGCAGCATCATAAAAACCTTAATTACGGTTTTGTACTTCGGTTATTCACATTAAATGCTCACATTTAGGCATCTCCCCTTCGGGGAGACCGAGAGGGGAAGAAGATGCATACCTGCCAAACTTTTGATTCATGATTGATGATTTTTAATTCATGAAGAAATTTCTATTTCTAGATATTTAATTTTTAAATTTCACCTACGTTGCCCGAAAGCCCATTGCCCGAAGCCCACAGCCCATTGCCCACAGCCCATTGCCCGAAAGCCCATTGCCCGAAGCCCACAGCCCGAAGCCCACAGCCCATTGCCCGAAGCCCATTGCCCACAGCCCACAGCCCATCTCCACTCTAAAGTTTTATAATACCGTAACAATGTGCATATAATTATGTTATTTATTTATATTTGCTTAAAATTGAGATAATGCAACATATATCTATAGGATCAAGAAAAGAGGTAATGACTTATTTAGAGCCGTTTATGTTAAACGAAATGGCCGAATACCTAAAACCAGTGGAGGAAATGTGGCAGCCTGCAGATTTTTTACCTGATGCCCGCAAAGAAAACTTTTTTGAAGAAATAAAAGATTTACAGGAAGGTGCTAAAGCACTATCGTACGATTTACTAGCCGTTTTAATAGGCGATACCATTACGGAAGAAGCGCTGCCTACTTACGAATCGTGGTTGTGCATGGTAGATGATATTTCTAAAAGCGAGCAAGGTGGCTGGATGAAATGGGTGCGGGCTTGGACAGCCGAAGAAAACCGCCATGGCGATATATTAAACAAATATTTATACCTATCGGGCAGGGTAGATATGCGTATGATGGAGGCATCAACCAATTATTTGATACGTGATGGCTTTGATATTGGCACAGGGCATGACCCTTACCGAAACTTTATTTACACATCGTTTCAAGAGATGGCTACCAATATATCGCACCGTAGGGTAGCGGCATTGGGTAAGCAGGCTGGCGATAAGCTAATGTCTAAAATGTGTGGCCTTATAGCTGCCGACGAAGCCCGCCACGCAAAAGCCTATAAATCGTTTATTAGCAAAGCCTTTGAGGTAGATGCCAATGAAGTTATACTGGCTTTTGAGGATATGATGCGTAAAAAAATTGTAATGCCAGCACATTTTTTACAAGAAATGGGCAGTAAAATAGGGCAAACTTTTGGTCATTTTACCGATGCTGCACAACGCTTAGGCGTTTATACAGCTTTAGATTATGTAGATATTTTAAGGCAACTGGTAGTAGAGTGGAATATCGAAAGCCTAAAAGACCTAGACGATGCCGGCGAAAAAGCCCGCGATTATTTGATAAACCTACCTGATAGGCTATCTCGCATTGCCGAACGTATGAAAAGCCCTACCATAGCGTATAAGTTTAATTGGATACATATATAACAAACGGTTGTTTAGTTTTAAATATACACCACGTTTAAAAAGTGATTATATATTGGTGTTGCCTAGTTGGTACCCAAGCGAAGTAAGCCCATTTAACGGAGATTTTAATCAGCGTTTTGTTGAAGCGGTTTCGTTAAAAGTACCTCAGATAGTGTTGTATGTAGTAGGTAAACCCAATATCCCACAAACTTATTTTACCCTTACGGTAAAGGGCAACTTAAAAACCTATTTGGTTTATTACCCGCTTAAAAAAAATATTTTAGGCAAAATTTACGCCAAAATAAATTACTTTATTACACAAGCTAAGTTTTTAAAATTAATTTTAAAACAAAATGGCTTACCTAAACTTACCCAAGTGTATGTGTTTTGGATGGCGGGTATAGCCGCCTTTACCTTAAAAAAAATATACAGCATACCTTACATTATTACCGAACATTGGACAGGGTTTTACAAAAACTCGCCGTCCGATATGTACAAAAACAATTTTTTAATAAGGTATATTTTTAAAATGATACTTAAATCGGCCAATCATTTTATAGCCGTTGCGTATAAATTAAAAAATAGGATTTTAGAATGGAGCCCTAAAGCTATGGTTACCGTAATACCCAACGTTGTGGACACATCTATTTTTTACTTACAACCCACAACCGATAAAAAACATAGCTTTAGATTTGTACATGCCTCAACGATGAGAATTCAAAAAAATAGTATTGGCCTGCTTAATGGCTTCGAAAACGCTGTAAAAGAAAACAATAATTTAGAATTGTTGCTTGTAGGCCATGTACCTCAAAATATTGAGGATAAAATAAATGCTTCGGTACTGCTACAACAAAAAGTTACATGCCTAGGCGAAGTGCCATATACCACTGTAAAAGATATTATGCTTACAGGAGATGCTTACATCATGTTTAGCCGATACGAAAACTTACCTTGCGTAATATTAGAAGCATTGTGTTGTGGCTTACCTGTTATAACTACCGATGCTGGTGGCTGTGCCGAAGTAATAAGCCCAAGCAATGGCATTGTAGTACAAAACGAAAACGAGATGGAACTAACCCAAGCGATACTAGAGATGGTTAATAACCGAGCATCTTATAATAGCTTCACTATTTCGCAAGATGCAACCAAGCTATTTAACTACAAAACCGTATCGGCACAAATAGTAAATGTTTACGAAAACATAGCCTAGCCTGTAATGCTCAAAAAAATTATTTCTACCTACCAGTCTAGCTTAATTATTGCTGTATTAAGTTTTACAACAGTATGGCTAACAGTACATTATTTAGGTACAATTGGCCGAGGCCAAATAAGTTTATTTTTATTAAATCTTTCTATTGTGCAAATTATAAGCTCGGTAGTGGGTAGTGGTTCACTGGTGTATTTGTATAGCAGGCACCGCTTAAGCAATATTTTGTTATTAACCGTGGGTTGGGCGTTTATTTGCTCGGTTATTGCGCCCATTATTTTATTAAGCATACAGATGCTACCTTTACAGCAATTGTTTAGCACCGTATTTCTTTCATTTCTTACCTCTATTTTATTAAATAATTATGCGATACTGATGGCCCGAAATCAGTTTTTTCAATACAATTTAATGCGAGTACTGCAAGCGGTATTAAACATATTGTTTTTCGTTGCTTTTTTTTACATTTTTAAAAAACCGCAAGTGCAACAGTACATTTTGGCTATGTACCTATCGTACAGCGCAGTGGTGTTGCTAAGTTTTTGGCTCGTTTTTAAAAAAGAACCCTTAATGCCTCTAGATAATTTACCAAAAACCTTGACCGATTTTTTAAAGTTTGGCGGCTTAAACCAGCTAAGTAATATCATACAACTAGGCAATTATAGGGCAACTTTGTATATGCTTAGTAAATATATTGGCTTAGGTGCAACAGGTATATTTTCGTTGGCTTTAACCCTTACCGAAGCTGTATGGATGTTTAAAGATAGCATTGTTACCAATCACCATAGCTATGTTGCAAAACAAAGTAATGCGCAAGAAGCCTCAAAAAACAATAATAAATTTATGATAATGAGTGGTTTAGGTACATTGGCAGTAATAACAATAGCCTTACTTATGCCTTTAAGCGTTTATACAAAAGTTTTTGGTGCCGATTTTGAGGTGGTAAAAACATTGCTATTTTTACTTTCACCAGGTATTATAGCTTTAGCCATTGGTGCAGTAGTATCTCATTATTTTTCGGGCGTAGGTAAAATAAAATACAATACCTATACATCATTTGCGGGTTTAATAGTGGTGCTGGTTTCGGGTATTTATTTAATACCACAATATGGTATTAAAGGTGCTGCTGTGGCAAATGCTTTATCCTATTGTACCACGTCCGCATTGTTGTTGCTTATTTATTTTGGTAGGATAAAAAAAGTAAATAACAGCAGGGGGTAAATAAGGGAAAGAATTTTTTAAATTACCTCGATATTTGAGTACTTTTTAAATTTTTATAATAGAAAAAAATGCCCATAAAATACCTCAAACACAATACTATTGATAAACAAAAATGGGATAATTGTATAGCATTATCCTATAATGGAATGATATATGGTTTTTCTTGGTATTTAGATAGTATATGTGATAATTGGGATGCGCTTGTACTGGATGATTATCAGGCAATAATGCCGCTTCCTTGGGTAAAAAAATATGGAATAAAAACCATTTACCAACCTTATTTTTGCCAACAATTAGGCGTATTTTATTTAGGTAATGATGAAAATATTGTTAAATTATTTGTAAAAAAAATTCCTTTTTGGTTTTTAAAAATTGCGATTTCTTTTAATACAAAATGTAAAATAGACGGTAAATATCAAAAACGGCTCAATCATATTTTGCCAATAAATTTACCGTATAACCATATTTCAAAATCATATAAACCAGATTTAGTGAGGTACCTCAAAATACCAACCCCATTTTCATTTTCCGAAGATTTAAAAACAGAGGAAATTATAGCTTTTTATATAAAATTTTATCAACAAAAACATCCCAATATAACACTATCGATGTATGATAAACTTGCTACATTATGCCATGAACTAGCCTTACGAAATAAGCTATACAATTTTTGCTTACTTAATAACGAAGGCGAATTGATAGCTTTCGAACTGGGGGCATATCATCATAAAACAGTGCATCGTATTTTGGCAGGTACACATCCCGACTATAAAAAACATAGATTAAACCACCACCTGCTCGATTATATTATTCGTTTTTATGCCCAAAAATATGATTATTTAGACTTTGAAGGTTCTGAAATTGAATCAATTGCTTATTTTAATAGAAAATTTAACCCTATCGAAACGCACTATTGCAATTTAAGTTGCTTTAATATTTTGGGATACAAATTTTACAAAGCCTAAATCATTTACAATTCCCCTAACACCACAACAAAAACTCGGTACGTGGCGGTAAATCCAAATACGGGTACACAATTTTTGAAAGATACAAACCCTGCGGATGCGCTGGCACCACATCAATAGGCTTTTGGGTATCCAAAAAATAACTTTCAAATTCATCCACACTTAACTCGCCTTTACCAACCTTTAAAAGCCGAGCTACAATAATACGTATCATACGGCTCAAAAAACGGTTTGCCGAAATCCGAAAACGTAACTTATCGCCTTTATCATTTATAAACAATTCCGCTGCAGATACGTAGCACAACGTATGCACATACTTGGCCGGCGAAGTACAAAAAGCAGCATAATCTTTATATCTGCTAAGCAATGCCACGGCTTTACGCATCTCATCTACCCGTAAGTTTTTTAATAAATACATTGCACTAAGGTTGTTCAAAAACGGGTCTTTATAAGTATGTAAAAAATAATCGTACGTCCGTTGCGTAGCATCAAACCTTGCATGCTGTAAGCCATCCATCGCTATAATATCAAACAAAGCAATGCCCGCAGGTAAGGTTTTATTTAGCCTAAAGGCCAAATCATACTCCCATTTAGGCCCGATATCTGCATGAAAAAAATACTGGCTAGCATGTACACCTGCATCTGTACGCCCACAGCCAATAATGCCAATAGGCAATTTAAGTACCTTTTTAAGCCTATCTTCCAATACCTCTTGTACGGTAACAACATTGCTATGCCTTTGCCAGCCATGGTAATACGTACCATTATAACCTATATGAAAAAAGTACCTCAATTGCCTTATGTGTATTAGATTTAAGTAATAAAAAAAGGCTTCGTTTTTTTATTAAAGTATTTTTTAAATCCCCCAATACCTCCCTACAAATTTTTCCCCAATTTTTCTATCATATCCATGGGTACGTTTTCCATATCAAGTACCAAAAAGCCATCTAGGGAATTTGAAAACTTGGGGTCGATATTAAAGCAAATAATTTTTGCGTTTAGGGCAATGTATTGGCGTAGTAAAACGGGTACTTTTATGTGTGTAGTTTCTATTTCGGATATAAGGCTGTCTAGGCTTTTTAAGCTATCGCCACTTGCGGTAAGCACTTCGGCATCTATGGTGGATAAATCTACCTTAAATTTTTTCCTCGGTTTTACCATATCTGCCATAGTGGCATCAAAATGGTTGTTGTAAATAAAGTTTACAATTAACGATTTAGAAACCTTGCTAAAGCTATTGCTGATAGATACTGGGCCAATTAAATATTTGTATTGTGGGTTATCTATCACATATTTTAAAATCCCTTTCCATAACAAAAATAGGGGTAGGGGTTTTTGTTGGTATTCTTTGCGTATCCACGAGCGCCCTAGCTCAAGGCTGTTTTTTAATACTTCGCCAAATTCGGGTTTTATTTTAAACAGTTCGTTAGTGTAAAATCCTTTTTTGCCATAGCTATAATAAATTTCGTCGCCTCGGCCTATGCGGTAAGCTCCCACAATTTGTTGTGCATCAATATCCCAAATAAAAAGGTGTTGGTAATAAATATCGTAGCTATCTAAATCAATAGATTTATTGGTGCCTTCGCCTACTTCCCTAAAAGTTATTTCGCGTAGCCGCCCTATTTCTCTAATAATATTTGGTATAAGTGCCGTAGGGCTAATAAATACTTCGTAGTTTTTTTCGGTCCATACTAAATGTTGGGTTCTTAGGTTTTCTACCTCGTGGGCTAATAAATTTTTTTCGATGCTATTTATTACCGTATCGGCTTGTTTCCTTATTTTAAAAAGGCTACGAGGGTTAAATATTTTTTTCTCGTTTTCGAGGCCTGCACCTAGGGCATAAGTTTTGGCCCGCAGGTACGATAATACACTGGTAGTGTTGGTGTTGTTATGTATATCGGCAAACTGTATAGGCTTGCCAATGCGTACTTTTATGGTATCGCCATTTTTATTAAACAATTCGGAGGCTAGCTTGGCGGTGCGTAGCGTGGGGTGTATCAGCGAAAGCAAATTAAATAAAAGTCCATTATTACCGTGAAAATAAACGGGTAGTACCGTAACTTTTGCTTTGCTAATAATTTTACCTACTACTGGGTGCCATAATTTGTCGGTTACTTTTTGCTGGTCGAGCTTATAGGTTGATACTTCGCCAGCCGGAAAAATACCTATAGGTGTGCCATTGCTTAGTAGCGATAAGGTTGTTTTTAGTCCGCTTATGCTGGATGAATGATCAATGTTTTCGAAGGGGTTTACAGGTACTAAAAACTTATTTAAACTGGGTACTTTGTTGAGTATAAAGTTGGCCATCAGTTTCGATTCGGGCCTTACGCTGTTTAATAGTTTTAGCAGTATCAAACCTTCGATACCGCCATAAGGATGATTTGATACGGCAATAAAAGCACCCTCTTTGGGTATATTTTTTAAATCTTTTTCGTTAATTTCTATTTTGATACCTAATATTTGTAATACCTTATCTACAAATGCAATGCCTTGTAAATGTTCGGCCCGGGCTACTAGCTCGTTCACATCGTTAATTTTCATAATTTCCATTAACAGCGACGCTAGGCCAGGCATGCGTAATTTATCTATATTGGTTGCTTTTGCAAATTCTTTGGAGGTAATAAGTGTCATTAATAAGGCTTATTGTTAAATGTATAAGTATAATATGATTTTATGTAATATCAAAAATAAATATTAATTTTCTCGAAAAATCTATGATATGCACAAATTTCTAAAGGGTTATTTTACGATTTCTAAACGTGAGTTTAACGGTATGTTGGTGTTTGTTATAGTAATGATAGCTGTATTTTTAGTCCCATTTGTGTATGATAAGCTAATGGTTGAACCTGTTAGGGTAAAAATAGAGGTTTTGCAACCCGCTATTAATCAAATAGAAAAAAATACCTATCAATTAAAACAATCAAATTATAGCAACAAAGGTAAGCATTATAAAGGCGTTTTATTTAATTTTAACCCCAATACTTTAAACCTACAAGGCTGGGTAAAGCTAGGGCTAACCGATAAGCAGGCTAGTTCTGTTTTAAAATATGTAGCCAAAGGAGGTAAATTTTATACCAAAGCGGATGTAAAAAAAATGTATGCCATAAGCCCAGCCAATTACGATAGGTTTGAGCCATATATACAAATACCCGAAAACAGTAACCCCAATAGCCCAGCAAATACCTACGCAAGTACTCCCACCATTCCAAATAAAACCATAGAAAACGTATTGGTAGAAATTAACGCTGCCGATTCGGCCACGCTTACCACCATTAAGGGTATAGGCCCCGCATTTGCCAGCCGAATTTTAAAATACCGTAACCGTATAGGAGGCTTTTCGGGGGTGGCGCAGCTAAGGGAGGTGTATGGGATTGATTCGCTAAAGTACGATCAAATAAAAAATCAAATTAAGGTAAATACGGCGTTGCTTATAAAAACCAATATCAATGCTGCCGAGTTTGAAGAGATGAAAAAAATACCCTATTTAACTTATAAACAAGTGAATGCCATAATTGCCTTCCGTAAGCAACATGGTAAATTTTTGCAAGTTTCTGAATTGGAAAAAATTGTAATTTTAACCCCAAGCCTTATCCAAAAAATTGCCCCTTATGTACAGTTCTGATACTTTAGCAACAGTTATAAAAAACACCATTCGCGAAATACCCGATTTCCCAAAACTGGGCATATCCTTTAAAGATATTACCCCTATTTTAAAAGATGCAAAATTGTGTACTGCCATTATGGACGAGTTGTGCAAGCAATTAAGTAATTTAGAATTTGATGCTGTGGCAGCGGTAGAAAGTAGGGGTTTTTTATTCGGATTAATGCTGGCCAATAGGATGGGAAAACCATTTATTCCCATCCGTAAAAAAGGAAAATTACCTTTTATTACTGTGCAGCAGCAATATAATTTAGAGTATGGGCAGGCAACTTTAGAAATCCATAAAGACGCATTTGAACCTGGTGCCAAAATACTTGTTCACGATGATTTACTAGCCACTGGTGGCACTGTAATGGCCACGGCTGCACTTATTAAGCAGCTGGGTGGTAGCGTTGCAGGCTTTTCGTTTATTATAGATTTAGGTTTTTTAAACGGGGCCGAAAAGTTAAAAACCGAATCCAAAAACATATATGCTTTGGCAAGTTATTAACTTTCTTGGTTTAAAATTTTAAGCAATTTTTTTGCAGGTACATCTTTACAAGTACCATCAATATTACCAATGATAAGGCTACCGTTTTCGGCTGCTGTTTTTTCAACCAGTTTACAAACGGCTTTATTAATACCTAAAAGTATTTTATTAGATAATTCGTCAAAACAGATTTCTTTATTATTTACTATCATAACTGTTTTTTAAAATATTATTCTAAATATCTACATTAAATATTGTTTCTCCCAATTTATCAGAACCCTTTGCACTAAATTTAGATTGTGTGTTATTAAACACCAACCAACTGTTACAAACTGGTATATAAAGGTTTACCAAATTATAAATCCCTCTATAATACCTACGTTAAATAACATCGCTAGGTATATGGTGGCCACCTTGGCTTGTAATTACGAGTGATTAGCTGCGAAAACACTTAGCATTCTTATTACTTACCTTTCCTAATCCCTATTTACCACTAACCACTAACTCCCGCCCAACACCCTTAATATTCCCTCCGCTTTTAATAGGCATTCTTCATACTCTTTTTGGGCATTGGCATTGGTGGTAATGGCACTACCTACTTCAAAGGATAGGTATTTATTGCTGGCATTGTACAGCATGGTGCGTATAATTACGTTAAAATCAAAATCGCCATTAGGCGCAAAATAACCTACTGCACCCGAGTAAATGCCTCTTTTTGTGGTTTCGTACTGCTCTATTATTTCCATTGCTTTTAATTTGGGCGCACCCGTCATACTACCCATGGGGAAGGTATTTTTAATAATATCAACGGCATCTAATTCGGGTTTGGCTTGGCAAGCTACGGTCGAAATCATTTGATGTACTTGGGCAAAGCTATAAATGCCAAAAAGTTCTTCTACGTTTACAGTGCTGGCTTTCGCCGATTTTGTGAGGTCGTTACGCAGCAAATCTACAATCATTACGTTTTCTTGCTGCTCTTTGGCATCGTTTTTTAAATCGTTTTTTAATTGATTATCTGTGGCTAAATCGGTGTTTCGCTTGGCAGTACCTTTTATAGGTTGTGCAATTATTTTGTTGCCTCGCTTGGCCAAAAACCTCTCGGGCGATGCGCTGATGATGTATTTATCATCCCACTTAAAATAATTTGCAAACGGCGCAGGCGATATTTTGTTTAAAGCCTCGAAAGCCCAAACAGGGTTTATGTTCACATTTTCGGCAAAAAACTCGATACAAAAATTGCTAATGTAAATATCACCACGGTTTATGTGCGCCAAAATTTTATTAAAAGTGCTTATATATTGGGCATTGGTAAAAGTGCTTTTTAGCTGGCCATTAAACGTAAAAATATTTTTTTGTGGCGCTATGCCAATAATTTGTTGGTAAATATACTCGGCAATATTGCTAGTTATGGTAAGCGTATTGCCTTTTAAAATTAGTAAATGCTTGGGTTCAAAAAAAAACAAATCCGGAAAATTTAATGCGTCTTTATTTTGGGATGTTAGGTTTTCTATCTCGTTTTTTAAATCATAACCCAAACCGCCTAGAAGCCATTTTTTATTTAACTTATAATTTTTTAATTTTTCGAAGGCATTAAGGGTGTTATTGTAAATTTCTAATCGAGAAACACTATCAGCACCCAATAAAAAATCAAATTCGCTGTATTTATCTATATAATTATTGCTGTCAAATACGCAGTAAACCTTAAATTTTTTGGCCCATTGCAGGGCTTGTTGTTTAAATATGGGGATGTTACTAAGGGTAATAATCATTAATAGCAAAAATAATAAAGCTTTGTGGTTTGCCGCTTGTTTTTTTAATAAATTACACAGTACTATATTTTCATTGCCTTGTATCCTTTGCTTTTTATACTTTTGTTTAAGTAGCTGGGCGTAACCCTTAGCAAGAGAGCATGGTACAATACATTTTTAGGTTTTAAAAATGCTTATTTA
>RDXP01000189.1 GCA_004292865.1 Sphingobacteriales bacterium | reverse complement strand
ACCTCGATGTCGGCTCGTCACATCCTGGGGCTGGAGAAGGTCCCAAGGGTTCGGCTGTTCGCCGATTAAAGTGGCACGCGAGCTGGGTTCAGAACGTCGCGAGACAGTTCGGTCCCTATCTGTTGTGGGCGTTGGAAATTTGCGTGGGGCTGTCCTTAGTACGAGAGGACCGGGATGGACTGACCTCTAGTGAATCTGTTGTTCCGCCAGGGGCATTGCAGAGTAGCTACGTCGGGAATAGATAAGCGCTGAAAGCATCTAAGTGCGAAACTAGCCACAAGATGAGATTTCCATTGAGGATTGTAGGAGATGACTACGTTGATAGGCTATAGGTGTAAAGCTGGTGACAGCAAAGCCGAGTAGTACTAATTGTCCGATACTTTCAACAGGTAAGACGTTGTCTTCTCTAACAAATACTTCTTTCAATAATATGTCATTGTTAAAATGAAAAGTAAAAATTCAAAATTAAGAACGTTAGTGTTTTTTGAATTTAAGTTTTTGAGTTTTGACTTTTAAAACATTCAGGTGCCTATATCGGCGGTGTCTACCTCTTCCCATTCCGAACAGAGAAGTCAAGCCCGCCAGAGCCGATGGTATTGCGGTAAAACGTGGGAGAGTAGGTCGGTGCCAGTTTATATTTGTAGGAATACAAAAAGCGAAGCCCTTCATCGAAAGATGAGGGGCTTTTTGCGTTCCCCCGGCTCCACGAAGGGGAAGGTGTGTGTGGGAGTATAATGGAGGGGTGGGGGCTGTTTTGGTAATGTGTTTCGGGCTATTGGGTAGTGGATTGTTGGTGGAAGTGACACGGTTTAGGTGGCCGCCAAACGCACCGTACCGTTGTTTTTAGCCCAGATTGCAACGGCACCCCCGACCGAGCTTTTGGGCGAGGGCGGGGTATAGTGGAAAGCTGGGAGGAATTGTGTTTAAAAAAAATAATGGTGTTGTTGGGTTTAAGGTGTGTGTACATAGTTTAAACGATGGTTTCGTTTTGTTTTTTTAAAGCAAGCTGGTAATGTTGGTGGTAGCTGTTTTCTAAGTCGTTTAGTGTTTTAAAATCGGTTGGGTTGTGTTGTTTTAAATGGAAGTAGAGGTTGGGTTTTTTGTTTTCGAAATAATCGGTAAGAGCTACGGAAAATAGGTATTGGAATTGTTTTTTTGAGAAATTAATCACTTTTTGTACTCCTTTTTGAAATTCGATTTTACTGATGTGTGATGTGTGTAGCTTGCCTTGTGGGAAAATAAGTACTAGGTTATTGGGCTTATTTAATAATTGGCCAGCGTATTGTAGGGATTGTAACATGCTTCGGCTGTTGTGTTGTATGCTGAATGCGCCTAGGTATTTCATGAACCAGATTTTTTGGGCGGTGTTTTCGATAATCATTACGTGAAATTGTTTTTTGAGGTAGAGGTTGTTGAGGTGGAAGAGGGCAAAACCATCCCACCAGGAGTAATGATTGGCTAAAAGTAATATTGCTTTGTCTTTTTGTAAATCGATGGTATTAAAGTTGAAGCTATTAAAATTTTGTTTAATAATACGGGCGATGTACCAAACAAAAAAACGATAAACGAGGGTGTTTTTTTTAGGTTTTATCATTGTGGTTTTATTAGGTTGGCTACAATTTTGGCGGATAATAAACTTAGTGGTATGCCACCACCTGGGTGTACGCTGCCGCCTGCGAAGTAGAGGTTTTTTATTTTGGAAGAGAAGTTGGCATGGCGCAAAAAGGCTGCAAACTGGCTATTGGAGCTGGTGCCGTATAGTGAGCCTTGGTACGATTGTGTATTGGTTTGGATGCTACGTGGGTCTAAAATATTTTCGGTTTCGATTAGGCTTTCGAGGTTGATGCCGAATTGTTGGTTTATTTTGTTGATGATATTAGTGCGGGCTTGGGCAATTAAAGCTTCCCAGTTTTGCCCTGTATTGTTGGGTACGTTTATCATTACAAACCAGTTTTCGCAGCCTTTTGGTGCATCATCGGGTTTATGTTTGCTGCTGATATTGATGTAAATGGTGGCATCGGGTGCGATGGTTTTTTGTTTAAATATGGCATCGAACTCGGCTTTATAATCATTGCTAAACAAAATATTATGCAGACCCAATTGTGTAAAGCTACCTTTTACGCCCCAGTAAAATATTAAAGCTGAGCTGGAGCGTTGTTGTTGTAAAATTTTTATAGGTTGTGCTTGCTTACGCAGTAATTGGGTGTATGTAAAGTAAATATCCATGTTGGATATTACGAGGTTGGCGGGTATAAATTGTTGCTTTACGATGACGCCTGTAACGGTTTTGTGCTGTAAGCATATTTCATTTACTGGGCTGTTGTAATAAAATTTTACGCCTAGTTCTTCGGCTAGTTTTACTAGGCTTTGTACAATGCTGTACATTCCGTTTTCGGGGAAGTAGGCGCCCATATTTTGCTCTAAATGGGGTATTACGTTTAATGTGGCGGGTGCTTGGTATGGGTTGGAGCCGTTGTAGGTGGCAAAGCGGTTGGCGTATTGTGCCATTTTAGGGTCGGTAAAAAGGGCTTCGTTGGCTTGTGCCATGGTTTTAAAGGCATCAATCTTACCAAAATTAAAAATGGATTTTAGGGTGTTTATGGATAGGTAAGTAGCGATTTTATGTAACGATTTTTCTAAAAAAACGTGGTGTGTAATGCGGTAGATGGTGCTGCTTTTTTTTAGATATTTACGAAGCTGGGCTGCGGTTGATTGTGTTTTGGTTTCTACTTCGTTGGCAAAAAAATCAGTGTTAGCATTTGCAAATAGGGTAGTGCCATCACTCCAAAAATATCGACATACTTCATCCAGTTTTTTATATTTAAAATAGTTTTCGGTTTTTTTATTGGCTAGTAAAAAAAGTTCATCTATATATTGTGGCATGGTAAACAGGCTTGGCCCGGCATCAAAACTATAATTGCCTTTTTTAAACCGTGATAACTTGCCGCCAGCATGCGTATTGCCCTCGTAAACAGTAACTTGGTAGCCTTTTACAGCTAGGCGTATAGCTGTGGCAATACCAGCAATACCTGCTCCTACGATAATGGCTTGGTTGTTTTTTTTTGTCATTTTATTTTAAAACATCTAATAATGAAAACAGTTTTTGCCGTATGGCGGTTTCGCTACCGCTGTAATTATTTACCATTAGCGAAAAACAAAAACTACCGTTGCTATTGTTAGCGTATCCGGCATAAGCCAATACATTGGCAATGGTACCGCTTTTCATTATCATATTGTTATGGCTAGGCAGGCTATTATAAAAAGAGGTAAACCAAGGTGCTTTGCGGGCATGGTACAGCACCGTAGCCATGGCCGAGGTGCTTACACGGTTGGCGGGTGAAAGGCCGCTTCCGTCGTATATATTTAATGAAGAAGGTGTTATGTTTACGGTTGAGGCGTGTCTTTGTATCGTTTTTGTGCCTTCGCTAAAGTTGGTATTTTGGCCTTTTTGTGCCGCTAAGGTGCGTAAAAGCTGCTCGGCGTATAGGTTAATGCTTTTTTTGTTCATTGGGTATATTATTTCGGCCAATGTTGGCGAGGTTATGGTGGCTAAGGTTACCGCTTGGGCGGGATTTTGGTATGATGCGCTGAGTAACCTTGCCGTGGTAATGTGGCTTACATGGATATTGTTTTGAAGCAAAAAAGATTGCACATCGTAGGCCATGGCGTAGGCTGGGTCGGGTAGGGAAATGCCTATATTTTTTTTACAATCAATACCGTAAGTACCCCGCAGGTAAATGGTATTGGTATAAGGTGCCGAGTAGGCAAATACATTATCGCCCGTGTGTGCATTGGCTGTTGTAACTTCGTTTATAATATTTAAAAACGGATAGGCCAATGTATCTTTTAAACCTACGGCCGTGGCTATATTTTTACCTGGCAATAGGGCTAACTGGAGCTGGTTTTCGCCCCAGCACAGGGCCGATGTTGCTGCGCCGTAGTAATTGCCTATATCTTGCCAAAGCCAGCCATCGGGCAATGATTGGGTATCCCAGCTGCTATCGTTGGCAATTATTTTACCTTTAATATTTTTTATACCTGCGTTTACCAATGCTTGCAAAATAAATTTTAAAACAGCGGCTTTGCTGGTTTGCGGCCAACGGGTACTACCCAAGGTAGGGTCGCCTTGGCCTGTAATAAGTATATCGCCGTTTAATGTTTGGTTTACTATTTTGCCTGTATAAGCTATGCGGGTTTTAAAGGTATAATCAGCACCTAATAATTGTAATGCTGTAGCCGAAGTAATTAATTTAAGCGTTGATGCTGGTGCTAGGCCTATATTGGGGTTGGATGAGAAAATAGTGCCCCCCGTTTGGATATCTATTATGGTAAACGAAACGCTGGCGTGTTTTAAACTTTCGGAGGTAGAAAATACCTTGTAATGGCTTGTTATTTTTTGCTTTAGCGATTGTGCTGGTACTAAAAAAGGCAGTAATAAGAGGAGTGCAATACTTATTTTTCTCATGATGCGTTTTGATATAAGCAAATATGAATTTAATTGCCCAAAATAATAGCACAAAATTTAATTGTTTTACTTTGGCAGGATATATTGTAGGGTAATGCTAACTTGCGTAAATAGTGGGGTTAGGCGTAGGGCATTGAAAAAAATGTTATACATCAAATAAAACTTTATAAATTTGTTGAATCAGAAAAACAAGATTATAATTTAATGCTTTTTTTTGGTGGAGTTTATGATGTTGAATTTCAACACGAAACCAATATGCTTTTTGAAATGGTTAAAAACAGAGATGTAATTTATGTTTACGCTGACCTTTGTGAATTTTAAAAAAGAAATTATAAAAAGTGAATAACAATAAAAACAAAATAAAACAAAAGTTTGGTACTGTTAAGTTTTTTAGGGGAGTAAAGAAAAAAAATACTTTAGAAACTCATGAGATGATATTTGCCTAATTCTTAAATCGTAGAAAACTAAAACTTGCGAGGTAATGTATGCGATTGCCCAATAGGCGTGTAACGCTACAACTACAAAAAACCTAAACACAGCCTTATTAAACAGGGTAAACTCAGGAAATACGCTACTGCATAAAACAATAAATATTAGATAAACAATACATTTTTTTTTACTTTAAAATTTAGATTATGAAAAATTCATCAAAAAGCATCATTGCATTATTTGCTGGCCTAGCAGCTGGAGTTGCTTTAGGCATATTATTTGCACCCGAAAAAGGCTCGGAGACAAGGGATAAACTGGCCGATTCGTTAAAAGACCTAGGAGATAGTTTAAAAGAAAAAGCCGCCTTAGAACTGGATAATTTAACCGAATTAAAAAACAAGGTAGTAAGTACAATAAAAACAAAATTAAAGTCGGACGAGGATGACCTTTCCGATGATTTACACGCCGTTTAATAATTGGTTATGGAAGATTATAAACAGGATTTCGAGAGCATTAGTGGCCAATTAAAAGATTATATAGCGCTACAAGTAGAAATTACCAAGTTAAAAGCAACCGAAACAGGGGTGCGCATAGCCTCCTCTTTTGTTGCTTATTTTTTGCTGGCTGTTTTTGTAGTTTTATTGTTGCTTTCGGGTTTTTTGGCCCTTGGTTTTTATTTGGCCGTAGTAACGGGTAGTAATGCGGCTGGCTTTGGCTGGTTAGCAGCTATTTTGTTGCTTATTGTACTTATTTTATTTTTGATAAAAGATAAAATGATTATTAAACCACTCGAAAATAAGTTTATTATAAACATTTTTAAAAACTGGTAATATGCTACCCATTAAAAACATTAACGATTTACAATCGCATATACACAGCCTCGAATTAAAAAGGGTTGAACACGAGCTTTTTTTACGCCAAAAAGCAGCCTCGATAGAAGAAAACTTAATGGGGCTGTTAAAAACGTACAGCTACATTACAAGTTTTTTTAAAGGCAATACATGGACGGCCGAGGGTAATACTGAAAAAAACGATAAATCCGACTGGGTAACTATACTTACAAGGGTGGTAGTACCTTTTGCATTAAATAAAGTATTTTTTAAAAAATCTAGCTTTATTGTAAAATCGTTAATTTCATTGGTTTCGCAAGGTGCAATTTCATCAGTTAATAAAAATACCGTAGCGGGTTGGGTAGATATGCTTACCGATTTTATAAAATCGAAAACTAAGAAAAAACAGCCTTTGTACGATGGCATACCGCCTGATAGCGAAACGTATTGATTAATTTTAGCCATATTAAATAAACGTATGCAAGCAATTACGGTAGAAGACAAGGTTTTTGATAAGCAAGATTTTACGGCTAGTGCACTAGCAAAAGCCGATTACGAAAACTGTTTTTTTAAACAATGCGACTTTTCGGGAAGTAACCTTTCGGGGATTACTTTTTCGGATACCGAATTTACTGCCTGCAATTTTAGTTTAGCTACGCTGGTAAAAACAGCATTTAGAGATGTGAAATTTATTGATTGTAAAATGCTGGGTTTGCATTTTTACAATTGTAACACATTTGGGTTATCGTTTAGTTTTTACAACTGTACACTGTTGCATGCGTCGTTTTACAAGTTAAAAATCAAAAAAACGATGTTTAAAAACTCGCAATTGCAAGAGGTAGATTTTGCCGAATGTGATTTAACGGAGGCACATTTTGATAATTGCGATTTAAAAAAAGCAATATTTGACCATAGCAACCTCGAAAAAGCCGATTTTACCACCGCCTACAACTACACCATAGACCCAGAAACGAACCGAATTAAAAAAGCAAAGTTTTCATTGGCTGGTATTGCCGGACTTTTGGATAAATATGGTATCCAAATTGAGCATATAAAGTAAAGTGTTGTTTCGGCGGGCAAATAAAGAGGTAATTTTAAACTTGTTTATTTCCCCCGTGGGGGGTGGCATAGCAAACACCAAAATAGGTCTGGGCGATTTTTTTATTTCGAAATGATAAGATTTTTTAACACAGTTTTAAGAATAAACTTTGTGATGCCATTAAAATACAATAAAGATAATTTGCATTTAAAATACCCCCTTAAATAAGAGATATTTACGCCGAAAGTATAGTTAACTGTAAAGTTTCGGAGAATTAATGATATGAAATTTGGAATTAAATTTTAGAAATGTATTGTTTTATGTGAGATTACAGCTTTTTTTTGTAAAATTAGCTGGGTATAAAAACAATAGGCTTTGCATAAATTTTTGTGTTCTTTGCGGTAAAACCTAAAATTACTTTTACCGCAAAGAATGCAAAGCGAAAACGCAAAAGACATAAAACTAGCCGTAAACACTTTCAGTAAATAATCAAACGGTAAAGCACCTTTTTAATTTACCTCCAAAAGTATAGTCAACAATTAGATTTTTGCTTATTTTTGAAAAAATTGTATTTAATTATCGCCTTTTGGAAATCATTATTTATTACGCCTTATTTGCCATTTTTTCGCTCTGTTTTTACATTCAAGCATATTATTTGCTGGTTTTTTATGCTAAATTTAGTTTACACAAAATCGGCGAAAGCCAGCAAACCAATATCCACAGCGTTACAGTAATTATTTGCGCCCGCAACGAAGCTAAAAATTTAGAAAAAAATTTAGATTACGTGTTAAACCAGCAATACCCTAATTTTGAAGTTATTGTGGTAAACGATTGCTCGTACGATGCCACGGAAGATGTGCTAAAAACATTTGTTGAACAATACCCCAGCTTATTAAAAGTAGTAAATATTAGCGAGCATCCACGGCACAAAACATCCAAAAAATTTGCTGCTACCTTGGGCATAAAAGCATCGGCACACGAAATATTGGTTTTTACCGATGCCGATTGCAGGCCAAATTCGCCACATTGGTTAAGTAAAATGGTGGGCCATTACCACAATCCCAATATCGAAATTGTATTGGGATTTTCGCCTTACGAAGCCAAAAACGGGTTTTTAAATAAATTAATTAGGTACGAAACCTGTATTACGGCTATCAACTATTTATCTTGTGCCATTGTAGGCAAAGCCTATATGGGTATAGGCCGAAATTTATCGTACAAAAAATCGCTTTTTTTTAAAGGAAAAGGTTTTGCATCGCACATGCACATCCCATCGGGCGATGATGATTTATTTGTAAACCAACATGCACATAGCAATAATGTAGCTATCGAATACAGCTACGATGCCCAAGTTATAAGCCAGCCCAAAACAAGTTTTGCAAGCCTATGGAAACAAAAAATGCGCCACTTGGGTGCTGGCCGAAACTATAAATTTGTAGATAAGCAACGCCTAACCATACAGTTTTTAAGCGGCTGGTTGTTTTATATTTTATGTATTGTGCTGCTGGTTTTAAAGTTTATGTATGTATGGGTTATTGGTTTATTTATATTAAGATATTTGTTGCAATTATTTTTTTACCAAAAAGCATTCGTAAAATTACAATCCAAAAATTTAGCAGGCTGGCTAATTTTTACTGAACCTGTTTACTACGCCAATATTTTTTTATTAAGCATTGCCAGCATTTTTACCAAAAAAACAACATGGAAGTAAGCATCTTATTAAAATACTTTCCGCAGCTAAGCCCGCAACAGCAAGCACAGTTTGCTAAATTGTATGATGTATATGTTTTTTGGAACGCCCAAATCAACGTTATAAGCCGTAAAGATATTGATTTACTGTACGAAAGACATATTTTACACTCGCTGGCTATTGCCAAAATTTACACCTTTGCACCACAAGCACAAGTATTAGATGTAGGTACTGGAGGCGGTTTCCCTGGCATTCCGCTAGCTATACTTTTCCCCGAAACGCACTTTACATTGGTAGATGCCATAGGTAAAAAAATTAAAGTAGTAAACCATGTAGCCGAAGCATTGGGCTTAAAAAATGTAACCGCCCTGCACAGCCGAGCCGACCAAATAAATAAAAAATTTGATTTTGTAGTTTCACGAGCCGTTACCAGCCTAAAAGAATTTTACCCCTGGATACACAAAAAATTTGCCAAGCAGGGTACACATAACGGACTAAAAAACGGCGTTTTATACCTTAAAGGGGGCGATTTAAGTGATGAAATAACCCAATCGGGATTAAAAAATGTGCAGCTTTTTGCTATTAAAAATTTTTTTGATGAAGATTTTTTTGAAACCAAGTATGTTGTTTACTTTCCAGCGCAATAAAAAAATATGCTCCATAATATAGCCTTAACCCTTGTAAAAGGTGTGGGCGATTATAACCTGCGTACACTTATAAGCTACTGTGGCAATGCCCAAAATGTGTTTGAGGCAAAAGCCGAAACACTAAAAAAAATACCTGGCATAGGCCCCAAAACTGCCGAAGCCATCCTGTTAAAACAAACTTTTGCTAGAGCTAGCAAAGAGATTGCCTTTATAGAAAAATACAAAATAAAGCCCCTGTTTTATACCGAACCCGATTATCCCAAACGCTTACACAATTGCGAAGATGCCCCAGCCATGCTTTATTTTAAAGGCAATGCCAACATAAACAATCAAAAAATAGTAGCTATTGTAGGCACACGTAATGCTACGCCTTATGGCAAGGCTTTTTGCGAAAAATTAATATGCGGACTTAAAAAATATAATTTGCTAGTAGTAAGTGGCTTGGCTTATGGTATTGATATTGCTGCACACAAAGCCGCATTAAACAACCAAGTAGCAACCATAGGTGTGCTTGGCCATGGTTTAGATAGGATTTACCCAGCCCTACACCGCAGTACTGCCGAAAAAATGTTGGACTGTGGCGGATTGATTACCGAATTTCCATCCGAAACTAACCCCGATAGGCAAAATTTTCCGAAACGTAACCGCATTATTGCAGGTATGGCCGATGCTACCATAGTGGTAGAAGCCGCTATAACGGGTGGTGCATTAATTACCGCCCAAATTGCCAATAGCTATAACCGCGATGTATTTGCCCTGCCAGGTCGTGTGGACGAAGAATTCTCCGAAGGGTGCAATTACCTAATTAAAACCAACCGAGCCCAACTAATTACCAAAATTGAGGATATAGAATACATACTAGGCTGGGTACAAGCACAATTAAAGCCTAAAAAACAGCAACTTACCATTTACCCTAACCTTAACAGCGATGAGCAAAAAATTGTAAACCTTATTGCCGACAAGGGTAGCATTAACTTCGACGAATTACAATTGCAGCTTAATATGCCACAAAGTAAACTGGCTATGGCTATTTTAAACCTCGAAATGCAATCCATAATTATTGCCTTACCCGGCAAAGTGTATAAGCTAAATTAAATTTAAAAAACGCCTGTATTTTCGTAAAAAATAATATATTTTTAAAATTTAACTCCCATTTTTTCATAAATATTTCCTCCGAAACTTTAAATATTAATAAATAAGTTTTTTTTTATTAAAAATTTACTCGTTTTATCAATAATTACTCATTTTTTTCGGGTTTTTAAATAATATATATATCATTTTTTTAAATTTTATAATAAAAAACAGTGTAATGTTTGAAAATGTTATTACATTGCCCGAAAAAATATAAAATATGAAAAAACAATTTGCAAAATTACATTAATGTTAGTTTTTTTAACCAGTGCTAACATATTATTAGCCCAAGGTATAAAGGGCAAAATCACCGATAGCGCCGATGGGGCAACAATTCCTGGCGTTAGTGTTTCGGTTACAGGCACAACCAAAGGTACAGCCACAAATGCCACGGGTGATTACAATTTAAAGTTAGAAGCTGGAGATTATACCATAAAAGTTTCGTTTTTAGGATACGAAACATTATTAAAAACCATATCTGTTGATGGTACAACTCAAACCATAAATTTTGTACTTAAAGCCACAGGAACTGCACTATCAGAGGTTGCCGTTGTTGGTTCGAGGTCTAAGCCGCGGTCTAATATAGAGTCGTTAGTGCCTGTTGATGTGATATCTGCCAAAGAAATACGCAGCTTTCCACAAACCGATGTTACCCAAATTTTAAATTATATAGCGCCATCGTTTAGCAGTAACCGCCAAACCGTTGCCGATGGTACTGATCATATCGACCCTGCTTCGTTACGTGGCTTAGGTCCCGATCAGGTTTTGGTTTTAGTAAACGGTAAAAGACGACACACTACCGCATTAGTAAACATAAACGGTACATTTGGTAGAGGCTCGGTAGGTACAGATATGAACTCGATACCTGTTGCCGCTATTGATAGGATTGAAGTGTTGCGTGATGGTGCAGCAGCGCAATATGGGTCAGATGCTATTGCAGGGGTAATAAATGTGGTACTTAAAAAAGCTACACCTTTAACTATCTCATCAATGTACGGGCAATCGGCCAGTAATACTTTAGGAAGAAGCCACTACGATGGTAAAACTTACCAGTTTGATGCCAGTAAAGGTTGGGATTTAATGGGTAAAGGTTTTGTAAACCTATCGGCACAATATTTACAACGTGGTGCTACCAACCGTGGCGGCTTAGATACCCGCCCAATGTTGTATAGCGGCAATCCTACAAAAGGAGCTGCCGAAACTGAAGAAGATTTTCAAACAAGATTTGCAGGCTTAAAAGCTATTGACGATGCCCGAGCATTAGCCAATGGTGTAAGCCGTAACAATATGATTGTGGGTAACTCATTATCTAAAAACTTTGGTAGCTTTTTAAATACCGAGTACAGTTTAGGTGGGAGTGCAAAGGCTTACCTATCATCGGGTTATACCCATAAAACTGGCGAAGCTGCAGGTTTTACAAGGTTACCTACACAAACCACACAAATAGATGTTAGTATTTACCCCAATGGTTTTTTACCATTTATTAATACAACCATAAACGATATATCATTAATAGGTGGTATAAAAGGTAAAGCATTGGGTTGGAATTACGATTTAAGCAATACCTATGGCCAAAATAATTTGAGGTTTGATATTGATAGAACCCTAAACGCATCGTTTCCCGCAGGTACAAGTCCAACCAGTTTTTATGCAGGACGATTAGAGTTTGG
>RDXP01000188.1 GCA_004292865.1 Sphingobacteriales bacterium | reverse complement strand
TTTATGATTGGTGATTTTGTGTGGTAGAAATTTTACATTGATTACTCCCATTAAACATTCATATCTAGGCATCTCCCCTTCGGGGAGACCGAGAGGGGAATTAAAAGGGAAAGCAGACCGAGAAGGGAAAACACTAAACGTAAAAAAAATGTGATTTTGCAATTATCATTTTTGTATATTTGATTTATTAATTTAAAAAAAATGATAACTACTTTTGAAGTACAACCGAACGAGTTAGACGATTCTTTTTTAGCCTTACTACAATCTATAATGAAAGGCCGAAGCAGTAAAATTATTGTTGAACCATTAGTTTTTGAGCAAGAGGATGAACCAGAAATGGATGAAACCGAATTTTTATTATCCAACCCTGCCAATAAAGCAATGTTGCTAAAGGCAATTGAAAATGACCGTATTGGTAATATGATTGAAGTAAGTTGGGACGAACACAATAAAATGTATGAAGACCTAAAACTACGCGTTGCAAATGGCGAGTAGAAAAGTACTTTACGACCCGTTAGCACACGAACAACTTACTAATTGGGTAAAATATAATTCTAAAATTGCGTTTAAAATTATGGATTTGGTAAACGAGGCTAGGGTTAACCCTTTTGAAGGGAAAGGTAAGCCAGAGCCACTTAAATATGATTTGAAAGGATATTGGTCGCGTAGAATTGATGATGAACACCGATTGGTTTACAGAATAACCGATGAAGAAATTCGTATAATTTCTTGCAAAAACCACTACATTTAATTTCATTTTTAAAATTCTAATACCTAGCTCCAAATTATTCTTTTTTGCCTCACTATTTTTTATGATATTGCCTTTGTGTGGTGATTAAAAAAAAATCTAAATTTTAACTAAGCCTACTGGTTTAATAAAAATATACTTAAATTATACCTTTTAAAATCACATCATGAAACTCAAATTAATTTTTACCGCAATAACAACACTTTTTTTATTATCAAATTGCACTAATAACAGCGTAAAAAATGCAAATGCAAGTTTTAAAAACGATTTGGTTAAAACCGAAACTGTAATTGCTAACCAAAATCACAACGGGAAAATAGCCGATGCTGCCACTATTTTAGCCCGAAAGCAGGTACCCATTTTATGTTACCACCAAATAAGAAACTGGACAGCGAGTGATTCCAAATCGGCAAAAGACTACATTACCCCTATTGAAACCTTTAAACAACATATAAAAATGCTAGCCGATAGTGGTTACCACAGCATACAACCCGATGAATTGTACAATTATTTAGCTTATGGCGATGCCCTACCCACAAAACCAATAATGATAACCTTTGATGATACTGATTTAGACCAATATACCACAGGAGCCACCACCCTTAAAAAATATGGCTACAAAGGTGTTTATTTTATCATGACGGTATCCATTGGTAAACGTGGAAAGTATAAATACATGGATAAAACACAAATTAAAGAACTATCCGACGCAGGCAACACCATTGGCAGCCATACTTACGACCACCAAAACGTAAAAAAATACCAAGGCGATGACTGGGTAAAACAAATAGAAAAACCCACCAAAACCCTCGAAACTATTACAGGCAAAAAAATAGATCATTTTGCTTACCCTTTTGGCTTATGGAATCCCCAAGCTATTCCCGAACTTAAAAAACGTGGCTTTAAAGATGCCTACATTTTATCAACCAAGCGAGACCCTACCGACCCGCTGTTTACCATCCGTAGGATTATTGCCAGCGGCTACTGGAGTGCTAAAACATTACATAACAGTATGATTAATAGCTTTGATTAATTTGAGAGGCGAAAATAAGACGGTAGCCGAAGATATTTTTTTAGGACAACCAAGCCCTTACTAACCACTACCTACTAGCAAAACTCCCCACATGACCACATACGAAGCGTTAAAAAAATATTGGGGGTTTGATAATTTTAGGCCATTACAGTTAGAAATTATACAATCGGTTTTGGATAAAAAGGATACGCTAGCTTTGTTGCCTACTGGCGGAGGTAAATCTTTGTGTTTTCAAATTCCGGCTTTGGTAATAGAGGGTATTTGTATCGTAATTTCGCCCCTTATTGCCCTAATGAAAGACCAAGTAGAAAACCTTAATAACAAAGGCATAGAAGCTATTTCGATTACCTCGGGGATGACGAAACGAGAAATTGATATTGCCCTAGATAATTGTATTTATGGTAAGATAAAGTTTTTATACCTTTCGCCCGAAAGGCTGTTTTCGGAGCTAGTTACCGAACGTATAAAATACATGAAAGTTAACCTATTAGCGGTTGACGAGGCGCACTGCATATCGCAATGGGGTTACGATTTTAGGCCACCATACCTGCGTATTGCCAGTTTTAGAGAATTACACCCGCAAGTACCCGTATTGGCTTTAACAGCATCGGCTACACATATTGTGCAGGACGATATTATATCAAAACTAAATTTTAAAACAAAAAATATTTTCAGGAAAAGCTTTGAACGAAAAAACTTGAGCTATTCGGTTTTAAATCAAGATAATAAATTAAAAAAACTATTAGATGTATGCCACAATGTAAAAGGTACAGGCATTGTGTATGCAAGCACCCGAAAACAAACTTTTGAGCTTTCTACCTACCTTAACCAACACAATATATTAGCCGATTACTACCACGCAGGGCTTGATAGCCAACAACGTAACCAAAAACAAAACCTTTGGAAAAACAACAAAATTAAAGTAATAGTGGCTACCAATGCCTTTGGTATGGGGATTGATAAACCTGATGTAAGGTTTGTACTGCATTATACCCTGCCCGAAAGCCTAGAAGCCTATTACCAGGAAGCGGGAAGGGCTGGCCGCGATGAAAAAAAAGCTTATGCCGTAATGCTTTACCACCCCAGCGATAGATTAGATTTTGAACGAAAATACATTCAAAGTTTTCCATCCATTAGCGAAATAAAAAAAATATACCACCACTTGGGCAATTATTTTCAACTAGCCATTGGTGCTGGCGAGGGTTTAAGTTTCGAATTTAACATTGCCGATTTTTGTAACAAGTTTAAAACCGAAGTGCTAAAAACAATTAATGCTATCAAGTTTTTAGAACGCGACGAATACATTGCCCTCAGCGAAAACGCACTCCTCCCCTCTCGCTTACAGTTTATTGTAAATGGCGAAGATTTGTACCGCTTCCAAGTAGAAAACCAAAAATACGATGGCTTTATAAAAAATATTTTGAGGGCTTATGGTGGTGCATTCGATAATTTTATTGCCATTAAAGAAAACGATATTGCCAAGCGTTACGGTATTTCCAGAGACCAAACTATTAAATTATTGTACCAATTAAACAACTTTGGCATAATAGAATATGCACCGCAAAGCCATCAGCCACAGCTATATTATATTAAACCACGCTGGGCTACCGATAATGTAGTGATAGATAAAAATTACTACACCTACCGTAAAACCACTTACTATAAAAAAATGCAAGCCATTTTGGCTTATGCCGAAAACGAAGTATGTAGAAACGTGGAGATTTTAAGCTATTTCGATGAGTGTAACCCTAAAAAATGTGGTATTTGCGATGTGTGCTTACGCCTAAAAAAAGATAAAGAAAGCATAGTAAAACAGTTACAAAACCAAATTTTAGTGTTTCTAAAATCAGATGCTATGGAATTAACCCAACTGTTAACATCCCTTACCCTAGGTACTAGTGATGATAAAATAAATGCCCTTAGAAACTTGCTTGATGCTGGCTTTATAAAAAAAAACAAAGACGAATATTCGGGAATTTGATTTCCCACTATATTACAGGGCCAAATTTTATACCCACATATAAATAGCAAAGCAATAGAGGCTTAATTTATACCCACACCCTAACCCAACAAATTATTTGTAAACTTCATTTTTATACCTGATTGAAAATCGGCAATGGTTTTAAAAATTTCTTTTAAAGTGGCCAGTTCTATTTTTGATAAGTTAATGGTATTGATAAGGTTATCGGGTAATATTTTATCTTGTATAATTTGTTTTGCTTGGTTTTTTAGGCGCATACTCATCAAAAAATAATAACATTGGTATATATCGTTGTATTGCGTGGGGCTAAATATTTGCATATTTTTAAGGGCTTTTATACGTTCGCCTGTGTTTTCTACAAAAACCCTGTTTTGTAAAGCATACACCCGCACCAAATCTACCACGGGGGTCATTGCTTTTTTTATATCAAACACCTCTTGTGTACCTATAGTTTTAGTGCGTATGTTATTAAAAAATGTGAGGGGCGGTTCGTATTGCAAGGCATTTTTGGCAATGTGTACATAAAATTTTTCGAGCGGTTGCTGCAGTTCGGTATCTAAAAATTCACGCAAATTATCCATAATTGTAGGTTCGCCATATACCAGCCTACAATCAAAAAAAGTAGAAAACTTAATCACCGTTTCGGGCAGCGAATCGTCCATCCAGCTTTTATAATTGTTTTTCCAGTGCGATAACGAGTGGCACCACTCGGGGTTTTGAGCCATAAAACCGCCACTACAATAAGCTATCCCAATATAATTTAGATGGTCGGATATTTGTGTAGCAAAGTTTAAAAAATAAGCCCGCACCATTTCGCGTTGCTCGTTGGCCTTATCTTCGTAAATTATGGCGTTATCTTGGTCGGTTTTAAGGGTTAATTCTTTTCGGCCTTCGCTGCCAGTAACCATAAAAACAAATTTGGCGGGTGGTTGGCCCAGGTTTTCTATTACCTTTTCTATAATTTTTTGGGTAATGGTATCGGCAATGGTAGTAATTACTTGGTTTACAATTTCGGCATATACCCCACGGTTTAATAACTGGTAAACCATGGGAGCCACGCTTTCCCATTTCTTTTTTAATTCTGAAAACGAGTTGGCCAATTTTACCGATTGTATAAACATTAAAGGCGATTGTGCTTGCTCGCTCAATAGCTTATTCCTACTTAAAAACCCGATATATTCGCCCTCTTTTTCTACCAAAAGGTAACGAGTTTTGGTTCTAAACATCATTAATAAAGCCTCGTAAACATAAGCCTGTGTGTTTATTTGCACAATAGGGTTGGCTATAAAGTTGCTAATGGCTAGGCTAGCATCTTGCTGTTGTGCTATTATTTTATCGCGTAGGGTAATATCGGTAACATAACCTATAATTTGGGTGCTGTTATTTTTTACAAAAAGGCAGCTCACCTTGGCCATGGCCATTATTTGCGCCGCTTGGTATGCGGGTGTGGTATGGGCGCATGATACAATTTCTCTAAACTCTAGGCTTTCTATCCGGCGAGAGTATATTTGTTCGGCGGCAATATAGCTTTCGTCAAAAGCGGTAGGTTTTTTAAAAAAATGGGCAAACTCTTCGTCCAGCATCCTTTTACCAAATTCGGCAATAAAATAATGAAAAAAAACTTCGTGGCTTTGGCACAGTTCTTTAAAATACTTACGGTGTAAAAAATAAATTTGGGTTTCTTTTTGTACAATAACCGTTTTTAGCGATTTTTTTCGGTTAAGCAAAGCCGATATACCCCCATAGCAATCACCTGCTTTATACATTTCTAACGAACGCTTATTGCCTAGGCTATCATAAAAAAAAGTTTCGTAACTGCCTTCAATAATTATATCCAAGCCCCGCATTTTGGATGCTCCTTGCTTATATAAAACCTCTTCTTTAGTAAAAATTATAGGTTGTACAACCTCGGCCAGTTCAATTAAAACATCCTCTGATAGTAAGTTAAACGGACTAATATTTTTGATAATATCTAGCGTGTTATCCATAGCAAATAAATAATTAAACTTAATAAAACAGTTACAAAGGTACAGTAAGCCCACTTTATATAATTATCATCGTGGTACTGTTTTTTACTTATAATTTGTTGTTGTTGCTCAATTAATTGTGGGGTTATGTCGCCTCTTTTTATCAGCTCAAAAAAGCTGAGTGCCGTAGCATAAGCATCGCCCAAGGCATTGTGCATATTTGGGGCTTTTTTATCAAATAGTAAGGTAAAAAGTTCGCCCAAGCGCAGATGGCTAACTCCATGGTTTTTAACATACTTAGTACTAGCAAGCATGGTACAAAACATAGGCAAGTTTTGTAAACCACTATCAATACCTGCCCTATAAAAATCGGCGTTAAGCAAATGTAAATCTAACTCCATAAAATGCCCTACCAGCATGGGTTGATATTTATGCAAATCGGAGGCTAATAAATCCAATACAAAAGCCCTAGGTTTACCTTTATCTAATAATAATTGCTGGCTAATGCCATGTATTTTTTGGGCTTGGGCCGATATTTTAAAATCATATTCGTAAATATAATGGCTTTCTTTTTTAATTTCGTTTCCTGCCGAGTTGTAAACTACCCAAGCCAGTTGTACAATATGCGGCCAGTTTTTAGTATTGCTGTAAGGTTGATTCCACTTTTTGGGTAGCCCAGTAGCTTCGGTATCTATAAAAAGTAAATATTCTCTCATGCTTATTTAAGCACAAGTATAGCCAAAAGCTACTGCATTTAATTTAAAAATTGTGCGCATTGTTGTAAATATTAATAGGCAATAAAAGCCATAATCCTATCATTATTAACAAATATCCTATCATAATGATAGGATATTTATATATTTGTGATAGAATTACCTTGACAACAGTCGCTAACCTACACCTTCATAACGGTTGCACACCTTGTAATCGTACTCAAACTAAATAACACATCATGCAAACCATTAAAACATACATCGAAAGCCATAAACAACGCTTTTTGGATGAACTTTTCCAACTACTTCGTTTCCCCTCAATAAGTGCCAACCCCGCCCACCAGCCCGATATTATAAATACCGCAAACTTTGTGGCCCAAAAATTGGTTTTGGCTGGGGCCGATGCCGTTGAAGTGTGCCAAACCGCAGGCAATCCCATTGTATATGGCGAAAAAATTATAGATAAAAACCTGCCCACCGTATTGGTGTATGGCCATTACGATGTGCAACCGCCCGACCCTTTAGAACTATGGCATACCCCACCTTTCGAGCCCACCATTAGAGACGGTAAAATATATGCCCGTGGTGCCTGCGATGATAAAGGCCAGTTTTATATGCACATAAAAGCCTTTGAGTTAATGATGCAAACCAATACATTGCCCTGCAATATCAAATTTATGATAGAAGGCGAAGAGGAAGTAGGCTCTGATAATTTGGGCAATTTTGTAATCGCCAATAAGCAAAAGCTAAAAGCCGATGTAGTTTTAATATCCGATACTTCGATGATAAGTATGGAAAACCCATCACTAGAAACAGGCCTGCGTGGCCTTGCCTATATGGAAGTGGAAATTACAGGGCCTAATAAAGATTTACACTCGGGCGTTTACGGCGGCGCAGTGGCCAACCCAGCCACCATTTTATGCCAAATGATTGCCAGCCTACACGATGAAAACAATAAAGTAAATATACCCGGTTTTTACGATAATATTATACAACTATCTGATGATGAACGGAAAGAACTAAACGCCGCTACTTTTAATTTAGGTGATTATAAAACCGATTTAGGTATTAACGAAGTATGGGGCGAAAGCGGTTATACCACCATAGAGCGTACAGGAATTAGGCCAACCTTAGAAGTTAACGGTATATGGGGTGGCTATACAGGCGTGGGTGCAAAAACTGTTTTACCCTCAAAAGCTAATGCAAAAATATCTATGCGCTTAGTACCTGGGCAATGTTGGCGCAATATATCCGATTTATTTACCGCCCACTTTAAAGCCATTGCACCACCAAGCGTAAAAGTAAATGTAGTGGCGCACCATGGTGGAAAACCTTATGTTACACCTACACAATCTATTGCTTTTAAAGCCGCACAACTAGCTATCGAAGAAGCATTTGGCAAAAAACCTGTACCTACCCGTGGTGGTGGCAGCATACCCATTGTAGCACTTTTCGAAGAAGAATTAGGTATTAAAACCGTTTTAATGGGCTTTGGCTTAGATAGCGATAGCCTGCACTCGCCCAACGAAAAGTACGATGTATTTAATTTTTACAAAGGCATTGAAACTATACCTTTGTTTTATAAGTATTTTACGGTATTATTTGAGGATAGTGGAAATGGAGTGTAATAAACCTAAGTTACGATGAGTAAAACATTGTTTTTTATAGCTTTGATTATTATTTGGGCGTTTTAACACGCCGTCCGCTGTATCTTTTTTTATCCACCCTTGCTCCCCCTTTGGGGGTCGGGGGGATAAAAAAAGGATGCCGCTCCCATCGTTAACGCTTTGAAATCGTAAATAACTTTGATTTACAGCAAATTAACCATTGTTTAATAATTGATCTCAAGTTAATAGTATTTACTTTTAATTTTTATAATTGTAATAGAACTATTAGAAAATATTTACAGAGTAAGAATTTAATTTAATTATGTTTATTTTGAAACCAACTTTAATAACCTACATACTAGAAAGATGAAATGAAAAAATTTCTTAAAAAAATAAAACTCATTGATTATTTGACAACTTATTTACAAATAGACAAACAAGAATTTCTCAATAAACTTTTAGCAATAACCGATTATGGAAGTACGAGTATTTTTTCTGAACCATTTGAAGTATTTGCTTCAAACAAAAACGAATTTAAAGGACAGGTAAACTTAGATGGATTTAAACTAAAAAGACGTAGAAAAATATTTGACACTAATTTTAACATTGCAGTAGCAAGTGGAACAATTAAAGAAGAGAATGGACAATTAACAATTAATACAGAGATAAATGGATTTAATAACTTCATGATTGTTTTCTATATTTTCATACTTATTTTCTATTCAATTTTTATTGCAAGTTTTAGTTTTTGGGATAGTAATGACACATTTTTTATTTTACCTTTTATACTAATTCATGGAATTTTTATGTCATTAATTCCCTACTTTATCATGAGGAGAGGGGTTAAAAGAATGAAGTATGAATTAGAAAGAGAGTTCTTTTATTTAACAAAAGACAACCTAGAGAAATTATCAAGTTTTCAAAAAACTTGATACAAATACTAAAATATAAACATAATTAAAATTAAAGACCTTACAATATTAGTTTCGTATAATGCTCATATTTATACCAATATTCTCCCCTCAATTTCCCTTAACAAAAAGATAATATTAAATATTTTACGGAAACTTTGGAAATGTTAAAAGTTTCCATAGTTTTGCTTGCGAATTAGAGATATGGAAAAAACAGAGGAATATATTTTAGCCGAGGCCGAAAAATTGTTTATGCAATTTGGTATTAAAAGCGTAACCATGGACGATATAGCCAAGCAGCTATCTATATCTAAAAAAACTATTTATACTTTTTATAAAGATAAAGACGATTTGGTTTACAGGCTGATAGCAAAAATGCTTGCCGACGACGAATGCCAAATGGCCGAGCGTACCCAAAATGCCAGCAACGCTATTGAAGAAGTTTTTTTATGTATGGATTTTTTGAAAACTATGCTGGCAGGCATTAACCCAACACTTTTTTACGATTTGCAAAAATACCATAACAATGCCCACCAGTTAATGATAAATTTTCACCACACTTACGTTTTTAACACCGTAAAAAAAGGCTTAGAACGGGGTATAGCCGAAGGTATTTTTAGACCCGATTTAAACACCGAAATACTAGCCACCCTACGTGTAAGCCAAATAAATTGGAGCTTCGAGTGCAGTTTGGTACGCAACGGTAGCCATAGCTTATACAATGTGATTTTAGAAATTACCATACATTTTTTGTTTGGCGTAAGCACCCTAAGCGGCCATGTATTAATTAATAAATATAAAAACCCCTAATAATATGATGAAAACTACAAAATTACTATTAGCAGTTGTTTTAAGTTTTACCTTAAACACTTTATTGGCACAAACCGATAGTACAAAAGTGCATAACTTTAAGCTAGAAAGCTGCATAAACTATGCTTACGAGCACCAAACAGCTATTTTAAATGCCAAAATTGATGAAGAAATAGCCAAATATAAAGTACGGGAAACCATTGCTATTGGCTTACCGCAAGTTAGTGGTGTAGCAAATTTTCAGGACTTTTTAGCCATACCAACCTCATTAATACCTGGCGAACTTGCTGGTAAACCTGGCGAAATTATACCCGTACAGTTTGGGGTAAAATACCAAGCTAACCCAGGCATAAACGTAAGTCAATTATTGTTTGATGGTTCGTATTTGGTGGGCTTAAAGGCTTCTCAAACTTTTAAAGAACTATCGTCAAGAGCCCTAACCCGTACCAAAGTAGAAACTGCCGTTGCAGTATCGCAAGCCTATTATTCGGTTTTAATTGCCAACGAACGTTTAACGTTATTAGATGCCAACATTAGCCGCTTACAAAAAACCTTAAACGATACCAAACAATACCTAAAAAATGGTTTTGCTGAAAAAATTGATGTGGATAGGCTTACCGTTTTATCTAATAACATACAAACGGAACGTAGCAATGTATTGCGATTATTAGATTTAAACAATAACCTATTAAAATTTCAAATGGGTATGCCTATTGGCGATAAACTAATTATCAACGAAAAAATAGAAAATATTAGTTTTACTAAAGAAACCATAACGGCCGATACTTCGGCATATTTAAACCGCCCCGAATATGCTTTGGCGCAAACCAGCAAAAAGCTAAATCAATTAGATTTAAAGCGTTACAAATCTCAATCATTACCTTCTTTAGCCGCATTTGGTAGTTTTTCGAGAGCTTTTCTAAGTAATAATTTTAATACCTTGTTTGATAGAAGTTTCCCAACCTCGCTCATTGGTTTGCAATTAAACATTCCTATTTTTAGTAGCGGGCAAAGGTATTATCGCGTAAAGCAAGCAAAACTAGCGGTTACAAAATCGGATAACGATTTATTTAATTTACAAAATGGTATAAACTTGCAAATTAACCAATCGCAAACGGCTTATATAAACGGCATAACATCGTTAGAAAACCAAAAAAGTAACCGCACTTTGGCGCAAGAAGTGCTACGGGTTACCAAAGTAAAATACGA
>RDXP01000187.1 GCA_004292865.1 Sphingobacteriales bacterium | reverse complement strand
TGCTTTTTGGCTTGCAACAAAGTACAGGGTTAAAATTAAAGGCAACGGCTTTTTAATTTAACAAGGTAAAAAGCCTGTATGATGTAGGTTTGTTTTTTTTAGTTGATAACTTACAGTGTATTTTTAAATCAAAAAAAACGCACATTAATTTAGTGGAATACAAAACCTTTGCTTGTTTATAAAAATTATTAACGAGTGTAAATTAGCAAAAATAGATGTACCTATTTTTAATAATGAAGCCTCCGAATTTTGGGTTGAGTTTACATTTAAACCAGCCAAGCAAGTTATCAAAAAACCATCAACAAAAATACTTGGCAATACCACTAGCCATAAAGTTGTGCGCCTTTTGGCTAACAATGGTGCTATAACTATTGCTGAAATGGCCAAGCAAATTGGCGTAACAAACAGAACAATAGAAAGAATTATAAAACAATTGCAAACCCAAAACATCATCATACGAAGCGGAAGTGATAAAACAGGCACTTGGATAATCAATGAAATGTCGGTGTAAATGTCGGTGTAAATGTCGGTGTAAATGTCGGTGTAAATGTCGGTGTAAATGTCGGTGTAAATAAAGCGAAAATCAGCCTTAAAGCAGCTTTATATGAGCTTTTTGGCTATAAAAAGAAATGAAAATTATAACGTATAATAAAAATAAAAAATACTTTAGAATAACAGAGATAAAATGATACGTTTAAACAAGAAATCACCCACTAATCGTCAACAAGGTTGTGAAACTTGATAGATTAACTTTAACCAATCACAGTAATTTATAGCCAATAACCGTATATAAAAAAAGTTACTTTTTCAAATACCGCTCTTTAATAATATTGATATGATGGTCGGCGTGGCCAGCAACAATGTACAACAATGCCCCTACCGAAACCGCATGCCCATTGGCAATGCCTTTCTTTTTACAATCAGCATCTTTTAGCGATTTGAAGAAAAAGAGGTGCGCTTGGCGTAAAATCAAAAATTCATCTACCAAATCATCGTAACTTACAGCATCAACATTGGTATTGGCTACGTAAGCATCTTGGTCAAAGCCTTCGAGTTCGGTGCTATCGTTTTTAGAAAAACGCATCGCCCTGTAAACCATTACCCTTTCGGTATCAATTAAATGGGCTAATATTTGTTTTACTGTCCATTTGCCTTCTGCGTAAGCGTATTCTCGTTTTTCTTCGGGTATATCTACAAAAAAATCGTCGATGGTATTTATTTGATTTTTTAATTTTCTTTGGATGTCCATATTACCTACCAATGAAATATAGGGTTGATAAAATGGTGCGTACTCGTTAGTTGATGGTTGATACATATTTTAAGCTACTTTTTAATATTATTCTAAATGTGGTTCCTTTACCAAAGTCTGATTCTTTTACAAATATATGCCCATTATGGTAATTTTCGATAATTCTTTTTGCTAAAGATAAACCTAAGCCCCAGCCTCGTTTTCGGGTGGTAAAGCCAGGTTCAAATACGGTTTCGAATTTTGATTTTGGTATTCCTTTTCCATTATCGCTAATATCAATATATACTTGTTCTTTTACCAAGTTTTCTTGAATATTGATGGTGATTTTTCCTTTTCCATCAATAGCATTTACAGCGTTTTTAAGGATGTTTTCTATCACCCAATCAAACAGTTGTAGGTTTAATAATGCTTCAATATCTTGTTCGCCACGCACTTCGAAAATTATTTTATCCGATACCCGAACTTTAAAATAGGCCACATAATCATCAATAATGTTATAAGCACTTTGGCTGGTAAGTTTAGGTATCGACCCTATTTTGGAAAACCTATCGGCCACAATTTCTAATCGTTTTACATCGTTTTCCATTTGTAAAATCAAAGGGTCATGCTCGGCATCGTATTTTTCTTTTAATAACTCGGTCCAGGCCATTAATGACGATATGGGGGTGCCCAATTGATGTGCGGTTTCTTTAGCTAGGCCTACCCATACTTGGTTTTGCTCGTTACGCCTTGCCGAGTTAAAAACATAATAGGCTAGGCTTAAAAAAACAGCAATCAATAACAATTGGATATAGGGAAAAATACGTAATTGGGTTAATAGTGCGCTATCTTTAAAGTAAACATGGTTTTTAATTCCCGAAAACTGTAAAGGTATAGGTGGATGCTGGGCTTTCATTTCCCTAAGTTCACGCTCAAAATAGGCGGGATCGTATTTTTTAAAACCGCTTTCGTTTTTATAATAGGTTTTGGTACTATCCATCCCTTGGTAGGTAATTATCGAATCTTTTTCGGAGGTTACAATGGCGGGTACTTGCAGGCTATCACGCACCAGGGAAAGAAAATTCATGGTTTCGTCGTTATCGGTTACAAACATGTTTTTTATACTTTGGGCCCACACCACAGCCCTTATACGCTCGGCTTTGGCAATATTTTTAACCAAAAAATTAGTATATAACAACGAAGATGCGGCAATAATTACTGCAAAAAAAAGCAATATATATTTCCAACTTTTCTTTTTTTGGTAGGGATTTAAGTTTAAAAAAGATGTATCAACACGCATTTTACTAAAAATACTTTTGTTTATAAAACGTAAGCAAAAAATATTTTCGAACTAGTTTCCATTAATCATCACTGGCGTACCTTTGGTATTGCCCATTATAATTACTTTGGCATTGGGCGATGTAGCAATTTCTTTTTGTGCCTTTATCATTTCGTACTGTAATTGTTTATCGGATAGGCCGGTAGATAAAATGCGTTGATAATCGGCTATACCTTGTGCTTCTACTCGCTTGCGTTCGGCTTCTTGTTTTTCTTTTTGGAGTACAAAAGTCATTTTTTGGGCATCTTGTTCGGCGTTTATTTTAGATTCGATGGTGGTTTTTACCGATGCTGGTAGGGTAATGTTACGCACCAGCAGTTGCTCTAATTGCAGGCCTCGGCTGGTGAAACTTTTATCAATATATTTATAAATTCGGTTTTGAAACTCATCTCGTTTGGTGGAGTATAAGGCTACGGCATCGTAATATACTGCATTATCTCTGATGGCTGTACGGGCTATGGGGCGTACTATTTTATCTACATAATCAACCCCTATTTGCTGTAAAATATTAGGTGCTTGTGTTGCTTGCACCCTAAAAAGTACCGATAAATCAATAATTACCTCGAGCCCATCGGCCGATAAAATACGGATGGCATCGTCGCCTTCTTTGGTGCCTTCATCATGTACGCCCGACATGGTATAGTTTTGTGTTTTAACATCGAAGGTTGTAATTTCTACCAATGGGTTTACAAAATTTAAACCGCTGGATAGTATATCTTTATCTACTTTCCCAAAAAGAGATTTTACGCCCACCTGCCCCGCTTCTATAACTTTAAAACAGGAGGTTAACACGCCTATAATTAATAAAACTGGGCCAACTAGGGTAAGTATCTTGCCAATTTTGTAGGCGGGGTCTTGCCTTTGAAGTTTCATAAAAAAACCAATTACAAATATTATTACTCCCAAAAAAATGATTACCATGATATTATATTTAAGTTGAAATTTAACACTGAATATGGCTTACAATATAGCAAGTTTTAATTTGTTTTATTTTGTATTTTTTGAAGCCTGCTTGCTACGTTCGATTGCCTTGGCTTCCATATCTTTTTTTATTTGTTTTATTAGCTTTAGCTTATAAAAAACAGTTAAGCCAAATGCAGCTAGGCACACTATAGGTATTAAATAGTTTGCCCGTTTAAAAAAATAAACTCCCACCACTACCGAAATAATAATGATAAGGTTAAGCATGATATTGAAAATTATTTTTTTACCCACGGATTTTGATTTTTGATGTGTGATTTTTGATTTTTGATTTGGCTAGAAGCTGTTATGATTTTTGATGTGTGATTTTTGATTTGGCTAGAAGCTGTTATGATTTTTGATGTGTGATGTGTGATTTGGCCAAAGGCTGTTATGATTTTTGATTTTTGATGTGTGATTTTTGATTTGGGTTAGCCCTAAAAATATTTTTTGAACTCCTAAAGTTTAAGCTCTGTTGCCTGCCCAAAGCCCGCTGGCCGCTTGCCCGAAGCCCGCCCCCCTAATAAACCCTCATTTCAGGATCTATTTGCGCTGCCCAAGCTAAAATTCCTCCTTTTAGGTTCACAATGTTGGTATAGCCTAGTTGTTCTAATTGCAATAAGGCGGCTGCACTTCGGGCACCGCTACGGCATTGCATTACTACGGGTTTATCGTTTGCTATTTTATCGGCTTCTATCACAATCCCCGCTAAGGGTATATTTAAGCCTTCGAGGTTGCTCATTTCGTATTCAAAAGGCTCACGTACATCAATAAGTTGAAAATCTTTGCCTTCTTCTATCCATTGGGCAAGCTCGGTTACGGTTATCTCGTTCATTTCTAAAAAATTTAATTTAGCAAATGTACATTTTTTAATAAAAAAAACGGTTACAGATTTCTCTGTAACCGTACCACAAACAATTACTATACTGCTCAGATATAGTAAATACTTGTTGTAATAAATATTAAATTATTTCATAAAATTATAGGCTACAATTTTATGTTTGGAGTCTTTGTAAAACAATACGTTATCTATTTCATCAAAAAGGTAATCGGGTTCTTTATCATCAATTACAACTTTACCTTCTACTTTACCGTTTGCTTTGTTTACACGAACCAAGCCTATGCCATTATCGCCCGCAGTTTTTACGCGTGTTAACATTAATACATAGTTTTTGGCATTATCGCTGGCCTTAAAACGCTGGCTAAAGGTGCCCATAGATGCGCTGGCTACATTGCCCCAGCGGTCGGCACTTTCCATGTGCGAGTTATAGCTGCTTGTACCATAGCCCGATGCGCCTGCTTGGTAACCTTCGGATGCGCTAGCGGCCATACTTACAGCCATTGATACACCCGATACAATTTTGCTAAATACACTTGCGCCTGGTGCGGCGTGGTAAACGTGGTAAATAAGTTTTCCGTTAAAATCAAATAATGCCATATTTTGGTCGGAGCTTATAAGGATACCATTATCTCGTAGCTCAATTGATTTTGCAACCTCTTTATTGCCAAATTTTTGTGAAGCTAATAATTTGTAATCGCCCGTTTTATGGTTTATTTGGTAAATGCTATTATCGGCCGAAAAGTACGTTAGGTCGCCTTTATCAAACCCTAAGCCACCTGTTTTATATTTTATTGATTTTGCCCATTGGTCCTTACCTGTATTAATATCTTGTATGTTGGTTTCTTCGGTGGTTCTGTATAATAAGCCTACGTTTTCTATCATGCGTAAATCGGTTATAAAACCATCTACTTTTAATGCCGAGTTTGATGCCGATTTCCCTGTAACAATATCTACAATATTTACCAAGTTGCGGCCATTATTTTTGGTAGAGCCAATGGCTAGTTTTGTACCTGTAAGTTTTATACTGCTTATACGGCCCGAAAGTTTTAAAGCACTAGGCCATTTCATGTTTCCGTTTTTATAATCGAAAAGCATTAATTCCGATTTTTTATCATCGGTGGCAACCAAAATACCGTTTTCATCAAATAATACATTGGCTATTGGGTCGTCTAGCTTTGTTTTAGGCCACAAAATATTGCCAGATGCAATATCAATACCAGTAATGGTTTGGTTGTTATAAAAGTATGCAATCTTATCGTCAACGGTAATAAACTTTGCGTAAATGGTATTCATAGATTGCGCCATTGCATCTTTCATACCGCCGCCGCCCATAGCCGCAAAGCCACCTAGGCCAGGTACCGAACCTAGTAAGCCCGCTTTTTTAGGCGCATTGGCTAGGGTACTTTCTTTATCGTCGGTTTTTATGGTTTGATTAGCCAGCGGTAATTCGATTTTGGTACTGTAATCTAATTTGTAAATTACGTTTCCGTTGGTTTTATCAAGCATATAAATTCGGTGGCTGGTGGCTACCATTAAGCCTTTTGTGGTTAATAAAGGTTCGGCTACTAATACCTCGGTAGCTTTTTCAAAAACTTTATTTACCGACCATTGTTTTTTACCATCAATTAACGTTACCAGCATTAAGGCTTGGCCGTTGCCATCCATCCCACCAAATAAAACTGCACCCATATTGGGTACCGAAAGCCTTTTGTTGGCATATTTCATACCTAATTCTTTGGTGTTACATACAATGCGGCCATCGGTAACATCAATAATAGTTTGGCGCATACTAAACATGCCACCTTCAAATATGGCTATAAAAGGCGAGCCCTTTAAACCTGTATAATTTGCTTTACTTAGCTTTTTTAGGCTTTCGTTTTTCCAGTTTATTTTACCCGATATTGGTTCGATACCGTATAATGCATCATCGGTTGATACCACAACTGTGCCTAATGAGGTAAGGTTAAACCAGTTAATTTCTCGGTCGAATTTGGCTTGCCAAGCTTCTTTTTTAGCTACTATGTTATCGGTCGAAACTGCTTCAACATCTGTATCGTTATTTGCGCCATATACTTCGGCCGCTTCGGGTTTGGTGGTTTCGGTAGTTGCGTCTTTCTTTTTTAGCATTCCTTTAAGTTTGCTAAATTGTGCTTGAGTTGTAATTGCGCTGCAAAATATGAGCAACGTAAGTAAGGTTGTTTTTTTGTTCATTTTTTTTTAATTTATTTTCTTACAATTGTTTGTTAAGCGCAAGTTGGGGCAAAATAAACTGCTGTGAAATACCCTGTTAAGGGTATTTTTAATAAAATAAAAAATAAATTAATTGGATAATTTAACCTACAATTGTGGCCTAAAAAGCCTTTTACACCACTTAAAATCAATGATAACTCTTTATTGGTTATTTAATTGCTTGTGCATTACATAATCGTTAAGTATAAAATTATGATAACAAATATTTACACTATCAAAAATTTTATAGCCCATTTTAAGGTAAAAATACTGTGCTTTATTTTCTCTATTTACATTTAGTTGTATTGCTGTTGCACCTAATACCTTTACCTCGTTTTCGATAGTATATATAAGTGCTTTACCTAAACCTAAGCCTTGATAGTTTTGGTGTATATATAATTTGGCGATTTTAAAAAGCCCTATTTTACTTGTTATGCAATAGCTAGCAAAACCGCAAAAATTGTTTTCGAAACTAATTAATTTAAACGTATGCCCCTGTTGCAACTGGTTTTGCAACGATGCTTCGCTGTACATCTCATTTAGCATAAACGTAATTTGTTGTGTAGAAATAAAATCACCGTAGGTATGCCACCAAATTTTATGCGCCAAGCGGTTTATAACACATACATCACTTAAATTGGCGGTAGTAATTTGTATCATAAACTGTGGGCAATAAACAAATAATTTTGCTCGAAACTAAAACCGAAGAAACCATCAGATATGGTGATATAGCTATGCTCGGCAATTTTTTTAGTACCATAATGGCCAGTAATATTACCAAATATAAATATCATAGTATTGCTTACCTCCCATTTGCTAAAACCATTTTTTATAGGGTAATGCTTTTTATTATTGGCAAATACAACCACATCTAATAATGGTAAATAAGCCTCAAAATCGTGTACCGCAAATGCGTTGCTAATAATATTTACTGCAGGGTAGGCCTGTGTAATTATAAACTCCATAGCCGCTTGTAAAGTAGTTTGCCATTTTTTAGTATAAATAAAACGGCTACATTCCTGGGGGGCTATTTCGGTTTTTTCGGTACAAATAATGGCATCAATTTTTATCCCCATCGAGGCTATTTTTTCGTAAACACCTTGGGCAAGCAGCACCGTAGGCGACCATTCCAGCAACTGCCCCAACTGCTCATCATCAAAATTATCGAAACCTAAAATTAAAAGTGCAGGTTCCTGCTTTTCGCGTACAATATGGTGGCTACTCATACAATAAAAAAGTTAATAAATAGCCCTGTAAAAATCTTTAAAAGCCTGTTTAGGTTCTAAGGCTTTATTTACCGCCGCCGATACCGCCACACCGTATATACCTGTTTGCAATAAGGCTTCAACATCATTTAACCCAATACCACCTGCGGCTATTAAAGGGGTGTGTATTTCCATTTCGTGTAATTGTGCAATAGCATTTTTATAACCTTGCAAGCCCCAGTGTGCTAGTTTATTAGGCTTGGTATCGGTATGTGCAAAAGGGCCACAGCCTACATAATCGGCACCGTTTTTTTGGTGCCATATAATTTGCTCAACGCTACTGGCCGATGCGCCCAAGGTTTTATCCTTGCCAATTAAGTTGCGTACCCATTGTAAATCAATGCCCTCGTCCTCAATATGTACACCTTGTATATCGCCGTATTGTAACAAATTATAATGCTTGGTTACTATCAAGGTAGTTCCCCAATCATCGCATATCGCTATAATCTCGTTTAAATCTTTCATCATTTCGTAATCAGCCTTGCTAAAACAACGGTATTGAATCCAATTTGCACCAGCCTCGCAAGCCATGCGGGCTTGGCTTGCATGTGTACGTTTGGCTAAATCCTGCGTGAGGTAATGAAACCTGCCTATAAATTTTTTCATCCAAATAGTTTTAATATGTTTCTAAAACATAGCTTCAAATATACGCCAATTTTGTAGCCCTAATATGCGCAGGTAAAAACGATATAACCTAAATTTTTAGCGATAATAAATATTTAAAATAAACTCAATATCATTTTTTAATAATTTGAAAAACTTAGGCCTTTATTTCATCACATAAGCTAGCCCCGCCTTCCGCTCACCCGCCTGCTGGCCGGCAGGTACGCCACAAGGCCTTAGGCAGATAGGCAGGTATCCGCTACAGTCGGGTTTAGGTACCCAGGCTAGTGCTTTTTAATGCAGGTTTACCTTGCACCGTATTTTTTATACACCCAGCTTTGTGTCCTTTACACTTTCGCTATGCGGTTAACTTTTAACGCAAAGCCGAGCTTAAAAAAAGCATATTAACACAAAAAAAAATAATCAATCACCCTTAATAAGCTAACACAAGCATTTAAAAATTAAAAAAAACAGGCAATATTATTGCTGCCAAGCACCCGTTATTTGTTAGCCCCAAAAACTTTATTTTTTTTACCCAAAACCCAAATCTTATACCTACATTTGCACTCATTATAAAAGTGGAAAATTTGAGTTGATTGCAACCACGTTAAAAAAAATGCTAAAGCCGACAATGCTGCCTGCCTTTTTTATCCCGCAATTCCAATTCCTATTTTCTACAGGTTTTTAAAATAAAATTTACAAATTTATGCCTTATTTATTCACCTCAGAATCTGTATCGGAAGGACACCCCGATAAAATTGCCGACCAAATTTCGGACGCACTCATTGATAATTTTTTAGCTTTTGATAAAAACTCGAAAGTAGCCTGCGAAACCCTTGTAACCACAGGCCAAGTAGTACTAGCTGGCGAAGTAAAATCAAAAATTTACCTTGATGTACAAAAAATTACCCGCGATGTGATTAAAAAAATTGGCTACACCAAATCCGAGTACATGTTCGAAGCCAATTCATGCGGCATACTTTCGGCCATACACGACCAATCCGAAGATATTAACCAAGGTGTGGACCGTAGCAATCCCGAAGACCAAGGTGCTGGCGACCAAGGTATGATGTTTGGCTACGCCACCAACGAAACCGATAACTACATGCCCCTGGCTTTAGATATTGCCCACAAATTATTGTTAGAATTAGCGGCTTTGCGCCGAGAAAATAGCGAAATTACTTACCTACGCCCCGATGCAAAATCGCAAGTTACCATCGAATATAGCGACGACCACCAGCCTATTCGTATTGATAGCATAGTAATATCAACCCAGCATGACGACTTTGACGAAGATGAAACCATGCTTGCCAAAATAAAATCTGATTTAATAGCTATCCTAATTCCTAGGGTAAAAGGTTTGTTAAAACCCGAGCTGCAAAAACTATTTACCGATGCCATTATTTACCACATTAACCCCACAGGAAAATTTGTAATAGGTGGGCCACATGGCGATACAGGTTTAACTGGGCGTAAAATTATTGTAGATACCTACGGCGGCAAAGGCGCACACGGTGGTGGTGCGTTTTCGGGCAAAGACCCCTCAAAAGTAGATCGTTCGGCAGCGTATGCCACCCGCCATATTGCTAAAAATTTAGTAGCTGCAGGTGTAGCTACCGAGGTATTGGTACAAGTATCGTACGCAATTGGTGTAGCTAAACCTTGCGGTATTTTTATTACCACCAATGGTACCTCGAAAGTAAACCTTACCGACGGCGAAATAGCCAAAAAAGTAGAAGCAATTTTTGATATGCGCCCTTACTTTATAGAACAACGCCTAAAATTACGTAACCCCATTTACAGCGAAACCGCAGCTTATGGGCACATGGGGCGTAAAAATGAAACCGTTACCAAAACATTTTACGGTGCCAATGGCGAAACTAAAACCCTCGAACTCGAATTGTTTACTTGGGAAAAATTAGATTTTGTAGATAAAGTAAAAGCCGAATTTGGCTTATAATTTTTTTTTACTTCCCCAATAAAAAAGCTACACATTAAGGTTTACAAGCCTTTTGTGTAGCTTTTTTATTTTAATATCTAACCTTTTTGAAGTAAATTAAAGAGGTACTTTTTAGTTTATTTACTACGTGGTTACTTTGCCCAGTTTAAAAAATTGGGGAGAATTTCATATAAAAAATTAGTATGCTACTCCCCAAAAACCGTACAGGTAGTAAACGAAAAAATAATTCACGATAACTTGCAACAATTTTTCAAAGGCAAAACAGTTTTAATTATCGCACATAGGTTAAGTACCGTAAAAAATGCCGACCAAATTATCGTACTTAAAAACGGTACTGTTGCCGAAACAGGCAACCACCAGCAACTGGTTAAAAACAAAGCCGATTATTTTAACCTTGTAAAAAACCAGTTGGAATTGGGTAATTAAAAAAATAAAACTAACCCCGCCTAAAAAAAACACCCAAAAACACTAAATACGTCAACGGCATACTATTTAAATTACCCATATAAATTACCCATCAATTATTTTTACATTAAAAAAATACGTCAACGGCATACTATTTAAATTACCCATATAAATTACCCATCAATTATTTTTACATTAAAATAAAAACATATTAAAACTCAAAATATAAAATTGTTACCTTTATAGTTTAAAATTAAAAATTATGACAACCATAATGCTTAAAATAAACGAGCGAACCAAAGCAGGTAAAACATTAATCTCTATGTTAAACTTTTTTACTTCAGAAAAAGAAGGGGTTGAAATTATTAAAACTGGTTCTGAAAAAAGGAAAACTGAAAACAACACTCCTTATAATCCTCAATTTGTTGAAATGGTTTTAAATGCTGCAAAAAGCGAAAACAGAACCAAGGTAACCTCAAAAAACTTATGGCAAAGTTTATAATTGAGTTAACCGATTTAGCAAAAGAGCAATTACAAAAACATAAAATCGGGTAATAAAGCCAATTTGAATAAAATTTCAAAAATATTTGACGACTTATAAAATCATCCATTTGTGGGAGTTGGCAACCCTGAACAATTGAAACATAATTTATCGGGTTTTTGGTCACGTAAAATAAATCAAAAAGATAAAATAGTTTATACCGTTAAAAATTTTTTGCTTGCTATACAAAAAATTGTGGCAAGAAAACATAATCGTTTTAAATTTTCTCAAGTTTATTTTAACGTTTTAAGGTAGCTTTTTTAACTAATTAATCCCTTAGAGTCAAAAATATTGATTAATAATTTGGTTTCCATTTACACATAATAAGTAAAAATCAGAGTTTTACTTATAACGAAATAAAAAATATTTGAAATACTTAGAACTTAATGCGAACTTAGCATTGACATAGCATATAAAAATAATAATACAACATATATTTTTAATAAAATTTATTTATTCTAAAAAATTGAATTTAAAGGTTTACTTTTTTTTATTATTTAGTTTAATCAGTATTTATTCTTTTGGTAAAAAGAACATTAAGCTATCGGACCTTGCTAATAATGGCACCTGTTTTATAAAGCCTAATAATAATAATTCGCTATTAGTTATAGAAAACAATACCTGTACAAAACAAACCATTTTTTTAAGAGTAGGCACTCAAAATGTAAGTAAATACCATTCTGTTGATATTTTTAGAAACGTTTGTGGTTTTAATTATGAGATATTTTTAAACATAGATAATAAAATTTTTTTAAATAATGGGCCTCTAGTACCGCTAAACATCAGAAAATCGCACCCAGATTTACAAACCTTCCAAATAATATTTAAAAAAGGGCAAAAATTAAATATCAATTTAAAAATCAATAACGAGAATTTAAAAGAAACAGATAATAGTATAATTATATATAATTCTGAAGCCTTTTATGATTTAAAAAACAAAGAAAAAAATTACCTAAGCACCAGTAATAACATTTCATTATTGTTTTTGGGAAGTTTAATAATTATGATTTTTTTTAGTTTCTTAATTTTTTTGCAAAATAAAGCGAAAGATTTTTTAAGCTATGCGGGGTATCTTCTTTTTGTTCTAATTTTTAGCATAATTGCGGATTTTCCAATTAAATACGCTTCGTTTTTCGTGTGGGATTTTCCCAAAGTTTTTATTCAATCTAAAGAAGTTTTTGTTTTTAGTTATTTGGTATGTTACCATCTTTTTTTTATTGAGTTTTTAAAATTAAAAACACGTTTAAAATCTGTATATAAGAGTTTAAAATTAATTTACATTTTTTTCATTGGTTTAATTGTTACTAATATACTTATACTATTATTTGCTAATTTACAATTCCAAAATATCGCATTTAGGCTTAACAGTATTGTTTTGTACGCTGTAATCCCCTATTATGGTTATGTTATTTTTAAGCTCTTTAAAATTAGGCATTACAATTTTTATCGGTATATATTGTGGGGTGTACTTTTTTTCTACGCTGGAAATTTAGGTGGCACATTAAGTCAAATTTATGAGTGGAGTATATTGGGCTTATTGCCAAACAATTACACACAAATTGGTACTTTTTTAGAACTTTGTTTTTTTTCATTGGGCTTAGGCAGTAAAATGATATATGAAAGCAAGAAAAAAGAAAAATATCAAAAACAAACTTTAGAACTACAAATGATGGCCTTACAATCGCAAATGAATACTCATTTTACATTCAATAGTATAAATGCAATTAGAAATTTAATTATCCAAAACCATAACACCAAAGCTTCAGAATATTTGATTAAATTTTCTAAACTATTGCGTTTAACCTTAGAAAACTCTGTAAAAACGAACACTAGTTTAAGAGATAGTATATATTATTTAAAATTATATGTAGATATGGAAGGGTTAAGATTTGATAAAACTTTAACCTTTAAAATAATTGAAGATGTAAAAAGCAACAGCGAACTGATTTTTTTACCACCCATGCTACTTCAACCTTTTGTAGAAAACGCAATAAAACATGCATTTAATTTGCAATCAGTAAATAAAACCATTGTTGTATCTATTGTACAAAGTTTTAAAACATTAATAATAAAAATAGAAGATAATGGGATTGGTATTAATAAAAGCCTAAGTGTGATTAATAGTAATCACGTATCTAGGGCTACAAGTATCACAAAAAATTACATAAGTAAATGGAATAGTTTATTACCTAATTTAATAGATTTAAAAATTGAGGATAAAAAAGATATAGATTTAAATGAAACAG
>RDXP01000186.1 GCA_004292865.1 Sphingobacteriales bacterium | reverse complement strand
GCTGTGTGGGCCTATGGTGGTGGCTCCGTAAATTTTGCTGCCCATTTTTATTTGCGAGTTATGGCACAAGGCCAGGCTGCCTCTAATATTGGTACCTTCCCATACTTGGCTGTTTTTGCCTAAATATATGGGGCCTGCCAGGGTATTAAAAGTGGCGCACTCGGCTTCTACGCCTTCTTCTACAAAAATATTATTGCCTATTATGGTATTGGTATTGCTTAAACTGGCGGATGTTTTGCCTTTGGTAAGCAGCTCAAAATCAGCGTTAAGCGCAATATTGTTTTTGCTAAAAATATCTTCGGGGTAGGTAATATCTAATAAATTGCCTGTGTAATAAATGGCTTGGTATGGGGCTAAATTGTTTTCGGTAAATAGGCTGGCATTACCTTCGTTTAGCCATACGGCTATTAAGGTTTGGTTTTTATACAGTGCTTGGCCTTCGTGTAAATTATTTATTGCGGTGGCAAGTTTATCATCGGGGCAAATGGTGCCGTTTATAAACAAATTGCTGGCGGCAGTTTTAAACGGGAATTTACAATTAAGGTAGGATGCTGTTTTATAGGCACATTCGGCTTTAAAATAGTGTTGCCATTTTTCGGAAATTTTTAATATACCGATGCGCAAATCGGCTGTGGGGCGGGTAAGTGTAAGTGGAAAAAAATTATCCCGATATGTTTCGTCAAAAAATATAAGCATCATGGTACAAATCAAACAAAAAAAGTCCCGACTAGCAAGGCAGGACTTTAAATTACTTTATACTATTATAATTACTTTTTAGCGTAACGGGTTTTAAACTTATCGATACGGCCAGCAGTATCTACTAGTTTCATTTTACCTGTATAAAAAGGGTGCGATGTATGCGAAATCTCTAATTTTACCAAAGGGTATTCGTTGCCATCTTCCCATTTGATGTTTTCGTTGGTATTTATGCAAGATTTAGTCATAAAAGCGTAATCGTTAGACATATCTTTAAAAATAACTAACCTATAATTTGATGGATGCAAGTCTTTTTTCATTGTGTTTCAATCTTTTTTAAGAGGGGCAAATATATAAATTATTTATGTTTATAAAAATGATATTGCGTTTTAAATTTATACTGCTCGAAATTTATTTTTAAAAGTTAATTTCATCTTATTATTTCTTACTAAATTAAAAAATATAAACCAAAATAATACAAGCGTTTTAATTTGCATAAACAGGCGGCACATCATTGCTCCGAAATTTTAATGAAAAATAAATCAGAAAATGGGGCAACACTAAAAAACTCCCTAAAAAATAAACCAGCCTTAACATTTTTTAAGCTAAGGCTGGTTTTAAAAAAATATATTTATCAAACTTTACTTTACCAAATGGCCAATTAATAAGTTTGCTAACTCTTCGCCTATGCGTTCTTGAGCTTCGTTGGTGGCTGCGCCAATGTGTGGCGTTAACGATACTTTTGGGTGTTGTAACAAATCTAACCTTGGGCTTGGTTCGTTATCAAAAACATCTAAACCTGCAAAGCCTACTTTACCGCTATTTAGTGCTTCTATTAAATCGGTTTCGTTAATGGTACCGCCACGGCTACAGTTTACAATGCCTACGCCTGGCTTTACTTTGGCAAATTCGGCGGCAGCTAAAACTGGTTTTTCGGTAAAGGGTATGTGTAGGCTTATAAAATCGGCGGTAGCCAATAAATCGTCCATACTTACTTTTTTAACTGGTACAGCCACGCTTATACCGCCCGATAGTTCTAAAGTTAATGTGCTAGGGATATCAAAAAGGTCGAACGCTACCACATCCATACCTAGGCCTAAGGCTAGTTTTGCGGTTTCACGCCCAATCCTGCCAAAGCCAATAATACCTATGGTTTTGCCTTTAAGCTCGATACCTGCGGCGTATTTTTTCTTTAAATCGTTAAATTTTGTAGCGCCTATTACAGGCATTGTACGGTTGGCATCATACACAAAACGTACTCCGTTAAATAGGTGGGTAAAAACCAATTCGGCAACTGATTGTGATGATGCTGCTGGGGTGTTTTCTACCGCTACGCCTACGCTACGGGCGTAATCAACATCAATATTATCCATACCTACACCGCCACGGCCAATAACTTTTAGGTTAGGGCAGGCATCAATTAAATTTTTACGCACCTTGGTTGCGCTGCGTACTGTTATGCCATCGTAAGCGTTTAGTTTTGCCATTAATTCATCCTGTGGGATGTTTACGGTATCAACTTCAATGCCGGCTTGTTCCAATAATTTTTTGCCTATTGGGTCTATGCCATCATTTGCTAAAATTTTCATTTATATGGGATTTTTTTTTACTTATTTTTAATTTTTTTCTTGAAACTCTTGCATTGCTTCTATCAACACGTGTACACTGGTGATAGGCAAAGCGTTGTATAACGATGCCCTAAAACCACCTACGCTACGGTGCCCTTTAATACCTACACAGCCTTTATCTTCGGCAAGTTTTAAAAATGCTTTTTCGTGGTCGGGGTTTTCCATCACAAAACATACGCTCATGTTCGACCTATCTTCAACCGTGGTGGTACCTTTAAATAAGGGGTTACGGTCTATTTCGGTATATAATGCTTTCGCTTTTGCTTCGTTTTCTTGTTCGATTACGGCTATGCCACCTTTAGATTTTAGCCATCTTAGGTTAAGTAATGATACAAAAACCGAGAAAACTGGCGGCGTATTGTACATAGATTCGCCTTCAATTTGTGTTTTGTAATTTAACATAGATGGTATTTGGCGAGTAACTTTGCCTAGTATTTCGTCTTTTACAATCACCAATGTTGCACCTGCTGGGCCTATATTTTTTTGTGCGCCAGCGTATATCAAACCAAAATCGGCTACATTAATGCTGCGGCTAAATATATCGGACGACATATCGCAGGCAACAGGTACAGGCGAAGCGGGAAAATTATGCAATTGTGTACCAAATATGGTATTGTTAGATGTGCAGTGAAAGTAAGCACTATCTTTGGGGATGCTATAATTTTTGGGGATGTAGTTAAAATTGGCATCTTTTGACGATGCTACCACGTTTACATTGCCAAATATTTTGGCTTCGGCCAATGCTTTTTTAGCCCACATACCTGTTTCGAGGTAGGCTGCAGTTTGGCCTTCTTCTAGCAAATTCATGGCTACCATAGCAAATTGTAAACTTGCCCCACCTTGTAAAAATAGTACCGAATAACCTGTGGGTACATTTAATAGTTCTTTTACTAGGCTAATGGCTTCATCCATTACGGCAATAAACTCGGGCGCTCTGTGCGATATTTCGAGGATAGATAACCCTGTGTCGTTAAAATTTAAAACGCCTTGAGAAGCCTGTTTAAAAACTTCTTGTGGCAAAATACAAGGCCCTGCACCAAAATTATGTTTCATGTTACTCTATTTATTTTGCGCAAAAATATAACAATTTTCCTATATTTTTACGTTTATTTTTAAAATTTAGCAATTAATCTAACATTTAATTGCCTTGCTGTTAAAAAATTGGGAATGGCATATTGGGTATTATCAACATCGGTAATCCATAAATACGATACCGTATTATTGATGTTTAAAAGATTAAACACCTCGGCGTAAATAATAAACGAATCTAAATATTTTTTAAATAGCTTGGGCTGATGGCGGGCATTGGGGTCTAATATATTTTTGGAGAAACCTATATCCATCCTTCGGTAGGCAGGTATTTTAAACACATCATCGTAGCGAGGTGCTTTGGGTGGGCCAATAGGCAATGCCGAGCCGTATAGTAAATTGATATGCACTTTATAGGTGGGGCTTTTTAATAACCTATCTTGAAAAAATGCCGAAAAATTAACACGTTGGTCGGTGGGGCGGTTAATATAACCAGGGTAAATGGTGGTTGTGTTACCATTGGCATCTTTTACCACTCGGCTATCGCCCACAATATCTTCGGCAGTTTTCATTAGTGATAAACGGAATGATGACTCTAAACCCTCGATAAATTCACCGTTAATACGCATATCTAAACCTGTGGCATAGCCGTTGGCTAGCTGGTTGGCATAGTAGCGTATGCGTAAATTTTCTATTTTATAGGGTACTAAATCTCGCAGTATTTTGTAGTAGGCTTCTACCGAAAACTTTAAATCGGTACCTAAACCTCTAAATTTATAGTCGGACGAGCCTACAATGTGTATCGAGCGTTGCGATTTGCTTTGTTGATACACCGTTCCATCAAATAAGCGCATTTCGCGGTAAAAAGGTTGCTGGGTGTATAAGCCCGATGCTAGCCTGTATATTAAATCTTTGGCAGGATTAGGTTTAAAGGTTAATACCGCCCGTGGGCTGGGGATAAATTCGTTGGTAAAATTATTGTAATAGGCTCGTAATCCTGATGTTAGGTTAAATTTACCAAACTCGTAATTGTTTTCTACAAAGCCCGAATATCTGGTAGTATTTACTTGGTTTTTGGCTTCTACGCTTTCGGTTAAAATAAATTCGTTTGAATTATTAGGAAGTATAAAACCTGCCGAATCGGAAAGCGAAAACTCTTTTACCCTATCGGTTATCGCATCTTTTTGTAGCCTAAAGCCCGCTTCCCAAAATGATTTTTTACGGCTATAAAGCATCCGTAACTCGGATGAGTAAACATCGGCTTCTAATTGGTTACGGCCATAGTTTTGGTAAGCCCCAATACCTCGGTTGGATTTTACCTGTCCAAAATTTTGGCCACCAAAATCGTTGTTTATTTCCTCAAATACATAACTTCCGTAAATATCAAATGTTTCTTTTTCGGTAATAAAAAATGCCGAGTTTATCCATTTAAAATTTAGGTTATTATGCGGTTTATAGTTAAGCGTAAGTGCCCCTACTACATTGTTATAGCTATCAATTTCTTGCCCTTCGTAATCTATTTTTAACCTTAATACTTGTTGCAAAGTACCAAATTCGGTAGTTTGCGATAAGGGTATGATGCCAAAACGGCTGGTATTGTAAATTCCCAGTGCCTGTACACTAAACTTTTTACTTATATCGTAACTTAGTAAGGATTGAAAATCGTAAAACTGAGGATCGTAGCTTCCTACCACAGGCTGGCTATTTAATATAAATTTATTTTGTTTTTGGCGAAAGCCAAAGGCGTATTTTAACCTACCTGGGCCTGAGAAAGCCGTTGCCGAAACCCCATTGCTGCCCAGCCCAATTTGAAACCTAGTGGTATCGCTATTTTTGTATTGAATATCTAAAACTGATGAAAGTTTATCGCCGTACCTAGCACCAAAACCGCCCGCCGAAAACTTTACATTGTTTACCAAATCGGGGTTAATTAAACTAAGCCCTTCCTGCTGGCCATTGCGTATTAAAAAAGGTTTATAAATTTCAATATCGTTAATGTAAATTAGGTTTTCATCAAAATTACCGCCCCGTACCGAGTACTGCGAGCTTAGCTCGTTATTAACCGATACGCCAGGCAGTTGCTTTAATATAGACTCGAAATTGCCCGATACGCTGGGCAATTGATTTACCAATTTGGGATTTAAGCGTACCATATTTTGGTTTCGGCTTATTTTGTCTTCTACCTTTACTTCGGCCAGCATTTTTAAATCCTGGCGTAGGGTAGTTTCGAGCTTAAAATCTTGGCCGGCAATTAATTTTACTTGCACCGTTTTGGCAAAGTAACCTAGCAGTTTAAAATTTATAATTCGTAGGCCAGGTGCTAGCTCTAAGGTAAATTTTCCTAAACTATCGGTTTTAGCGGTACTGCTGGAGCTTTGTACTTTTATAATTACGTTACTTATAGGCTCGTGGTTTTCTGCTAACACAATCCCATCTACCTTAACCCTATTTTGGGCATTTAACAGTAATGGGAGTGTAAGTAAAATAAAAAATATTTTAGAGAATATGTTTTTCAAAATCAAGCTATTTGCGTATAAGGGTTTAGTTTTTTGAGGGTTGAGATGATTGCTTTCGGGTGTGCATCGCTAAAAATGGCGTTTCCGGCTACCAATACATCGGCACCAGCCTGCAATAATGAAAGCGAATTAGCTGTATTAACGCCTCCATCAATTTGGATAAGTAAATGTGGGTTTCGTTGCATGGCCATAGCCCGCAATTGTTTTATTTTTTTGTAAGTGTTGGGTATAAAAGCCTGCCCGCCAAAGCCCGGGTTTACCGACATTATCAATACCATATCTATATCTTCTAAAATATCTTCGAGTAAAGCTATGGGCGTATGTGGGTTTAAAGCCACGCCTGCTTTGCAGCCTAGGGCTTTAATTTTTTGTATGGTGCTATGTAGGTGTGTGCAGGCTTCGTAATGTACAGTAAGCATATAGGCTCCGCTTGCGGCAAATTGTTCCAAATATTTATCGGGCTCTACAATCATTAAATGCACATCTAAGGGCTTAATAGCTATATTTTTAACGGCATTTATAACAGGAAAACCAAAAGAAATATTGGGTACAAATACACCATCCATTACGTCCACATGTATCCAATCGGCCTCACTTTGGTTAAGCATTAAAATATCATCTTTAAGGTTAGCAAAATTAGCTGCTAGTATAGATGGTGCAATAAGATGGTTCATACGCCAAATATAAAAATTTAGGGGGATATGTGAAGGGTTAAAAATTATTGATGAAATAACGCATATTAGGAAGTCTTCGCTTAAAACGAAGCCTTCCATTTCGAATTAAAACTTAGGAAGTCTTCCTAACGAAACCTTGCTTTTCAAAAAAATATATAAAACCCTTTGCTATTTTTGTGTTTATGATTTTAACCGATACGCATACACATATTTATTACCTCGAAAACGAAGATGAACTGCAATCTTCTATTGATTTATGTATAAATAATGGGGTACATAGGCTATTTTTACCCTGTGTGGATGTGGCTTCGGTGGCTATGATAAAGCGGGTGTGTGCTGCTTATCCCGATATGTGTTTCCCGATGTTGGGCTTGCACCCTTGCGATGTGAAGGAAGATTATGAGCAACAATTGCTGGATTTAAAACTGGAGTTTGATGCTATAAAGCCTTGTGCTATAGGCGAAATAGGGATAGATTTATATTGGGATAAAAGTTTTATTAAACAACAACAGCGGGCTTTCGATTTACAAATAGAATGGGCAAAAGCAACAAATTTACCTATAAATATACATTGTAGGGATGCGTTTGAGGCGGTTTTTGAGATTTTGGATGGCCATAAAGGCGATGGCTTGCGGGGTGTTTTCCATTGTTTTACGGGTAGCTTACCACAGGCGCAAAGGGCTATAAACTTGGGCTTGTACATTGGTATAGGTGGTGTGGTAACGTATAAAAATGCGGGTTTAGATAAAGTGGTGGCGCAATTAAGCCTGGAAAACTTAGTGCTGGAAACAGATGCGCCTTACCTATCGCCGGTACCGTACCGTGGGAAACCTAACCAAAGTGCATATATAGTACAGGTGGCACAAAAAATTGCGGATTTAAAACAATTATCCATAGAGGAGGTTGCCGAAATAACTACTTTAAATTCGAGAAAAGTTTTTGGAGTGTAAGTTAAAAGGCTTTTCTTTACACATTAAATTACCGAAACCCAAAAAATGACAAAAATATTTGTAATGTACACCGGTGGTACTATTGGCATGATTACCGATTACGAAACGGGGGTTTTGAAACCTTTTACTTTTGAGCAAATTATAGAAAACGTACCCGAATTAAGGCGAATGGATTATGAATTAACGATTCATTCGTTCGAGTCGATTATTGATTCGTCGGATATGACACCCGAAATATATGCCACACTGGCCGAGCTGATACGTGATAATTATGATAACCACGATGGTTTTGTGATTTTACATGGCTCGGATACGATGGCTTTTACGGCTTCGGCACTTAGTTTTATGCTCGAAAATTTGAGTAAGCCTGTGATTTTTACGGGCTCGCAACTGCCTATAAGTGCAGTGCGTACCGATGCTAAAGAAAACTTTATTACAGCCTTAGAAATTGCATCGGCAAAGGTGGATGGCCGTAGCCGTGTACCCGAGGTGTGTATTTATTTCGAAAATAAGTTATTTAGAGGTAACCGTACGTTTAAATATAATTCGGCCAAGTTTGAGGCTTTTAGGTCGCCCAATTACCCTGTACTGGTAGAAGCTGGTGTACATATAAAATACAACGATGCCGCTGTACTAAAAAGTGATGGGGCTAAATTAAAGGTGCATACCAACCTTAGCAATGCGATTGCGGTGCTAAAACTTTACCCCGGTATAAGTGCGCAAATTATAGATGCTGTGCTAAACTCGGATGCACAGGCAATTATTATGGAAACTTTTGGTGCAGGAAATACTACTACGGCAAAATGGTTTTTAGATAAGCTAAAAAATGCAATAGCTGGCGGAAAAATTATTTTAGATATTTCGCAATGTAAGGTAGGCTCGGTAGAAATGGGGCGGTATCAAACCAGTAGCGAGCTTAAAAAAATGGGTGTGATGAACGGTTACGATATGACTTTTGAAGCCGCCGTTACAAAACTAATGTATTTGCTGGGTAGAAACTACCCTAAAGACAGGTTGCTAAGACGGTTAAGCACTTCGCTAAGAGGAGAGTTAACGAAGAATTAGAGGATGAGAATGTTTGTTTTAACCTAAAAATTTTACTTTTATTGTGGTGCTGATGATGCTATTTATTTGGTTATAAGGCTGTAAAACAAACATCATATCAATACCCCAAGCTACAATCATCACCTCTAGTATCGGCACCACCTTGCAGGCCTTTTGGGGTTTTTAATATAACTTCTACCCTGCCCATAGGCTCTCGGGGTGTAATTTTGTAGCCTTTTTGGTTCAAGTAATTTTGGGTGCTATCATTTAAAGCATTATGTTCTACAAAAACCTCATCGGGTAACCATTGATGATGAAACCTAGGGAAACTTACCGCCTGTTGTGCTGTTTTGTTAAACTCAAGCACATTTAAAACTGCCTGAAAAACCGATGTAATAATGGTTGAGCCACCAGGTGTGCCTACCACCATAAAAAGTTTACCCGCTTGTTCAATAATAGTAGGCGTCATAGAGCTTAGCATACGTTTATTGGGTGCAATTGCGTTTGCCTCACCACCTACCAAACCATACAAATTAGGCGAACCCGGCTTTACCGAAAAATCGTCCATTTCGTTATTTAACAAAAAACCTGCCCCACTTACTACCACCAAAGAACCATATAAACCATTTAAAGTAGTAGTAATAGATACCGCATTCCCTTGCTTATCTACTACGCAAAAATGGGTAGTTTCTTCGCTTTGCCTAGCCCATAACTCCCCAGCCTTAACCATGTGGCTAGGTGTTGCAGCATTCCAATTAAAATTTTGCATACGTTGTTTTTGGTATTTTTTGGCTAATAATTGCGCTTGTGGTACGGCATAAAAATCAGGGTCGCCCATGTGGGTTGCCCTATCGGCATAAACTCTACGCTCGGCTTCTACCATAATTTGTACCGTACTATCTTTATTTGCTCCCCATTTTGCTAAAGGATAATTTTCTACAGCATGTAACAATTGTATTAAAGCAATTCCCCCGCTAGATGGTGGAGGCATTGTAATAATTTTATAATTTTTATAAAATCCAGTAATAGGTTTTCGCCAAATAGATTGGTAATTATTCAAATCTTTTTGCGAAATAATGCCTTGGCCACGGTTAATTTCACTAATTAAACATTTGGCTACCTTACCTTGGTAAAACCCTGCCCTACCTTTATTTTTAATGGCAATAAGGGTTTGGCTTAATTGGGTTTGTATTAAAGTATCACCTAGTTTCCAATCATCTATTTGTTTTAATAATGCTGTGCCACTTGGGTTATATTTTAAAAAATTTGCTTTGTTTTTATTTAATTCTTTGGCTTGCATGGCAGTAATTTTAAAGCCATATTTTGCCAATTTTATGGCAGGTAGTAACAAAGTTTGCCAGGGTAATTTACCATACTTGGCGTGTGCTTTTACCATACCATCTACACTGCCAGGTACGCCAGAGGCCAAGTGTCCGTATAAACTTTTATCAACTATGGCGTTGCCTGTTGTACTATCTAAATACATGTTTCTAGTTGCTAAAGCTGGGGCTTTTTCTCTAAAATCTAAAGTAGAAATCTCACCTTTTGCACCTCTATACACCATAAAGCCACCTCCACCAATATTACCAGCATTAGGGTAAACAACTGCCAAAGCAAATTGTACAGCTACGGCCGCATCAATAGCGTTACCGCCTTTTTTTAAAATGGCAAGCCCTACTTTTGATGCCTCGGGGTGTGCAGTTACCACCATACCATTGGGGTAATAAACATTGGCGGGTATATCTTGGGCATTAGCGGGTTTAAAGTATAAAACAATTAAGTAGAAATAAATTAAGGTAGTTTTCATTAGCATACAGTTTAAAATGTTTTAGGGCGTTCCCCAAAAAAGGGGCAGGCTTTACGCTACAATAATTTTGCTAAAATTTGGTCGAAAAAAAAATAAATTATGTTTAGCAAAATTGATTTTCGCTGCAATCCTTAACGCAATTACGGTATAATTTACAATTATCCCAAAACAAAAAAAACCCTCAAGAAAAACCAATTTGTTTTTCTTGAGGGTTTGGAAATGTAGTTTAATTTATTTCTTTACTTAAAACACAAATGTTAATTTGCTAGATACAAACCTACCATTAAAACCAAACTGAGTTACCGCCCGGCTATAAGCAAACCTGCCATTTGAGGTATTATCTCTAGCTCCAGTATAATTTTCGGTTGCTGGGCTATTAAAATTATTTTCTCTGTTACGAGGGTCAATATTGTTTTTATCGGGGTAAATATCAAATAAGTTATTTACACCTATGGTTAATGTTAATTGTTTCACTACTTTATACCCTACCGATAAATCGGTTACCCATTTACCCGCAAATACTTGATCTAACCCGAAAGCACCAGCGGTTGCGCCAGTTAAAGTGGCTGGGTCTACGGGGTTTAAATAGGCTACTTTTCCAAAATAAACAGTACGTAAACTAACATCAAGTTTTTTGGTTGCGTAGGCAGCACTTAAATTAATTTTACTTGC